>CAZVWN010000040.1:0-16102 GCA_964631065.1 uncultured Acetatifactor sp. | reverse complement strand
ATGCGGAATTATGTTTTATCCCTGAGAAATCTTTATAGCTTTATTGTTGACAAAGATTATCCTGTTTTCTCTACAGGGGTGATCGGAAATGAGTATAAAAAGGGAATGACGCTTGTAAAATTCTGGAAGGATAACCTTGTGCCGGAATTTTTAAACGGAACCTACGGCAGGATTATCTGGAAGGACACGAACAGCCGGAACAGACATACTTCCGAGATATGCAACCGCAGCAGTCAGCTTGTCATCTATGGGAAATACATGGCGGAGATCACTTCCGTGCTGCGGCCGGAGCTGGTGATGAGACAGATTGAGCAGTTTCGTTTCTTTTTTGCAAACAGGAAATTTTCATATCCTGCCTTTATGGAGAAGCTGGAAATCTTACTACAGCGGATTCCGCAGGAGGATCCGGTATGGAATCAGGAGCTCCGGGACTTTTTTATGGACAGTCTGCGGGCGGTGAAGACGGCGAAGATAGCAAAGGAGCAGGAAAGCTTTGCGGCGGGGTGGCTTCTGACCCTGCTGGCGATCCATGCACTTGTCGGCGGCGAGATGCAGGATGACAGGATGCGGGAGTTTCGGAAGGATGAACGGTACGGTTTCACGGTACTCCTACAGAAAATGCAGACGGAAGCCGTCGGGCGGGATGTCATTTTTCTTACGAACAAAAATTGCGAGATCTGTCGGGAGGCGCTGCCGCAGGATAATTTCTGGGGCAGGGAAAGAGAGACGTTTGAGCTGCGCGAAATGCTGAAGACGGGGGGGTATTATCTGCTCAGCGGAATCGGCGGCGTCGGAAAGACGGAGCTTCTGCGTCAGCTTTTACAATACTGTCTGAAAAACCGGACAGTGGAGTATGTCTGCGCCATTCAATATGAGAACAATATGCAGGAGAGTCTTTTGCGGGCGTTTCCGGGGTGCAGCGGTGACAGTGCGGAAGAGCAGTGTGCGGAGGTCTTTGCACGGATGAAAATGTATGCCGCAAAGCACAGACTGCTGATTCTTGTCGATAATGTCGGGGCTGCCGCCGAAGAGGACGCCGGACTGCGGAAGCTGACGGAGATTCCGGGCAGTGTCATCATGACCTCCAGACTGCGTGAGATAGAGGGCTTCGAGACATATCCGGTCTCTGCGCCGGATACGCAGGCATGCGAGCTGATCTTTCGGGATAACTGTGAGCGGAGGCTGACAAAGGAGGATCAGGAAAATCTTTTCCGCCTGCTGGAGTATCCGGTTTTCCGTCATACGCTGACGCTGCGCCTGTTGGGACAGCTTGCCTACAGTATGCAGTGGTCTGTGGGAGATATCCTGCTGCAGTTTGAGGAAAGTGACGGGAAGCTGGTTTCCTGGCGCGAGGGCGGGAAAAACGTCAGCCTGAAGAAGATTTATACGCAGCTGTATTCTAAGCTTTGCCTGAGAGAAAACCAGAAGAGCTTTTTGCGCGTGCTTGCTTCGCTGCCATACAGAAGGTATGCCCTGTCCTATCTCACCCGTTTTCTGAAAGGATTTATGGAAACTGACGGGGAAGGCTTTGTGGAGGAGCTGAGTAAGCTGGGCTGGCTGGAAGCCGGAGAGGCGGGGATCATCATGCACCCTGTCATTGCGGAGAGCATCCTCGACAGTCCGCTCACGGAAGAGGAGTTTGACGGCTTCCTCGCGGATACGGCGGAGGAATGGAAGCAGACGGGCATTTATACGGAGGAAGGATTTTTCCGACGGCAGGAAATCATCGGGGCGGATACTGCGCAGAGCGCGGAGGCGCTGATCAGTCTTTTGTTTGAAATGCCGCAGTATTGTAAGGCGGATGACATACCGGTGTTACTCTGCGCGGTGCAGATTGCCATCAAAAGCAGGATATGGACGCCGGGGCATGTGCAGCGGTTAAAGGAAATTGTGATGCCGTTTGCTGACGGAGCTGATGAAATCCGCAGGATACAGATTTATACGCTCTGTATGCAGTGCATGAAGGATGAAACGGATATGCTCTTTGAGGTGATGCGCAGGCAGCAGAGCAACAGGACGATACCGGACGGGGTGTATGGGGAATTTGTCAATCAGCTGGCTGTGTGTCTTATGTTTTCCGGAGAAGTAAAACGCGCAGAGGAGTGCTTTCAGGTTGCGGAAGCGTATCTTGAGGGCATAGACGCAAAAATGGATTATTATTACAATGTCGCTGCGCTCTGCCTGATGAAAATGGAACAGGACAGACTGCAGGAAAACGCGGCAGCCGGAATAGAGCTGGCAATGCAGGATCCGGAGAAGTACCGTGAAATGCTGTTTCGGCTTCGCGGTCTCGAATGTATGGGATATATCGGTTCCCTGAAATATGACGAGGCGGAGGAATGCCTGAACCGGATGGAGGAATATCTTGACGGATATCATGCGGAGGAGAACTGGTATTTTAATTTTTACAGGGGTGTTCTCTATACGCAGACCGGCCGTGTCGGGGATGGTGTGCCGTATCTGGAAAAGGCAATCGAGTATGCGGGATATTATTACGGAGAGCATTCCCTGAATTATGCGATGGAGTGTGAGGAGCTTGCGCTGGCACAGGGGAAGCTGAAGCAGTATGCGGAGTCGGAAAAAAATCACAGGCGTGCGCTGGATTTTCTGACGGAGAATGAGGATTTCCGGGCGGAGCGGATGCGCGTGGAAAATAATATGGGCGTCATGTACTTTCAATGGGGAAAAGACGATGCGGCGCTGACACATCTTACGGAGGCGTACCATGCGGGTGAGGATAACGGGCTGACGGCGGCAGAGGCGGCGTATAATCTGTCAAAGCTCTATCGCAGGAAAGGTGACAGCGGGCAGGAGCTTTTTTATCTGCGGGAAGCGTTTCCCGTATTCGAGACCCGGTATGCGGATCGCAGTCCGAAGACGGCAGAGGTTCGGGAGCGGATTGCGGAGCTGGAGAAGGAAGGCTGAGAACGGAAAGCGGAAGGTTAAAAATGCCGTCGGCAGAATGGAAAAAATCTGCGGACGGCATTCTTCATGTACAGGGAAGGCTTACAGCTCGCCCCGCTTATATCTTGCAACGATGTTCTGAATCCGCTCGTTGGGATTTAACAGATCGCTGATCGAGGAATCGTGGTTTAAGGTGTCGATGATATAGGCGATGTACTTGCTCAGATCACAGCTGATATACCATTCGCGCTGCAAAAGCTCAGGTGTCTGGTAAATCAGGTTTGTGGTAAGCACCTTATCAATGATCCCGTTTTCAAAAGCCTTGTCGAACTTGTCCAGTCCGCTTGTAAACAGACCGAAGGTAGAGAAGACGAAGATCCGGTTTGCCTTCCGCTCCTTTAAGGCGGCGGCAACCTCAAGCACGCTTTCGCCGGAGGAGATCATGTCGTCTATGATGATCATATCCTTGCCCTCGACGCTTGTGCCGAGAAATTCGTGCGCGACGATCGGGTTGCGTCCGTTGACGATCCTCGTATAATCGCGTCTTTTATAGAACATACCCATATCCAGTCCGAGAACGTTTGCGATATAGATCGCGCGTCCCATACCGCCCTCGTCAGGGCTGATTACCATCATGTTATTGGAATCGAGCTTCAGATCCTTTACGTTGCGCAGCAGTCCTTTGATGAACTGATAGGCGGGCTGAACCGTTTCAAAGCCGTGCAGGGGAATCGCGTTCTGTACTCGCGGGTCATGCGCGTCAAAGGTGATGATGTTGTCTACGCCCATCTGTACAAGCTCCTGCAGTGCAAGCGCACAGTCAAGGGATTCCCTTGCGGTCCGCTTGTGCTGGCGGCTCTCATAAAGGAAGGGCATGATTACCGTGATTCTTCGCGCCTTTCCGCCGACTGCGGCGATGAGCCTCTTTAAATCCTGATAGTGGTCGTCCGGCGACATATGATTTTCATGTCCGCTGAGAGAATAGGTCAGGGAATAATTACATACGTCAACAAGGAAGTAGAGATCCGTTCCGCGCACGGACTCTAAGATCATTCCCTTTGCCTCGCCGGAGCCGAAGCGGGGAACCTTTGCGTTCAACAGATAGGAGTCACGCTGATAACCGGAGAAGGCAAGGGAATCCTTGTGCTCGCTTTCTCTTTCCGCTCTCCATTTTACAAGGTAGCGGTCTACCTTTTCGCCCAGAGGTCTGCACCCTTCCAGAGCGATCATTCCCAGAGAGCCTACGGGGATGGTTTCAAGATTTCTTTTCTCTTCGCGGTTTCCCATGAATACGTCCTCACTTTTCTTTTTTTGCGTTTTTCAATTGTGCCGTTCTCTTTCGGATACGGATATCCTGTCCCGTCAGTTTACAGAGAGAGAAGGAACTGGTAATCCGTGAGAAGATGCGGTCGGAATAGCGGTCGCGCAGCTCCTCGAGACTTAAGTTTGTAGAGATGATGACCGGTCTTTTGCGAAGACTGCGTTCATTCAGGCAGGAAAAGAGCCGGGAGGCGACAAAGCTGTTGGTAACCTCCGTTCCGAGATCATCGATGATCAGAAGGTCGCAGCCGTAGATATCCTCACAAAAATCCTGCAGCTTCTCTTTCTCCTTATAGTCGAAGGAATAGCGGGCGAGTCTGTCAAAAAGTCCGGAGGAGCTGAAGTAGATCACGGAATGCCCGCTGTCGATCAGTTCCTTTGCGATACATCCGGACAAAAAGCTCTTGCCCGTACCTACTGTACCATAAAAGAGGATATTGTGGTAGTCCTGATTAAAATTTTTTACAAAGCGCAGGCACAGCTCCACGGCGGCGTCAAAGCGCTGCAGATCCTCTCCCTGATAATATTCTCTGGAAAGCGTTGAAAAATTTTCCTGATCGATCATGTCCTGAATGTGCGACTGGGAATACAGGATGGAGATCTCACGCTGTCGGAAGCAGACGCATTTCTGCTTTTTCTGATCCGCGTCCGTAAGATAGCCGGTGTCCTGACAGAGGGAACAGCGAAAGACCGGTTCGGGATAATCCGCAGGGAAACCGTTTTCTGTAAGGAGCGCCCTCTGGCGGCTGCGGATCCGGCTCAGCGTATCGTGCAGCCTGTCGTATGCCTGCGGATCGCCCATCAGCATTTCCTTTGCAGCGGAGACGGAGAGCGTACTCACGGAGTCCTCGAGACGCAGATACTCCGGTATTTTTTCGTAAATTTCCTGTTTCCGGGTCTCCTGAAGATGCCGGCTGTTGTCGCGGATGCGTTCATAATCGCGCATGACGGACTCATACTGTGAATTGGTAAGTGCCACGTTTTCTCTCCTTGTCGTAACGGAAGTCTGCGGATGCTTCGCTTAGTTGCTCAAAAGCTCCTGCTCCAACGCGTCGAAATCATATGCGTTCTGCGAAAAGCGGTTGAAGCGGTTTGCATACTGCCCGGAGGGGGCGGCGGTGCTCTTTTTGCGCTGCCTGTAAAGCTCGTCTATCTTACAGATATCGGATTTATGATGTACGTCCTGTTCGTGCCAGCCCTTGAGGATGCGCTCGGCATATTCAAAGCGGTTCTTATCGGTCGCCATGACGGTGCGCTCGCATGCCTCAAAAATGATATCGTCCGTAAAGCCGTATTCCTGAATCCAGCGGAAAATGTATTCTGCCTCCTTCCGCGTCGGGGAGCCGCTTTTTCCCAGCTCGTTCATGATGGCATAGACGTTTTTGTCGTATTTCGTGGAGGATTTCTGCGCCTGCTTCGCCGTGGTAATGCCGGCCTCCGCCCAGTTGACGGCAACCTTTTCGATGTACTTGAAATCCTTTTTTCCGCGGTCTACGCAGTATTGCAGAAGATAATCGATCAGATCATCCGAGAAGCGGAGCACATCCTTAAAGTAGAGGATGGTCTTCATCTCAGACGGCGACAGGGGCTTTCCGATATAGGATTCGGCGATAAAAAGCAGCTGCGCCGTATCCTGACGGTCCTTGAATTCCCTGAGCTGATCGGCGGAATAGACGGGCTTTTCAAACGGATTTTCCACGGCGGCAGTCTCCGGCTGCGCCGCAGACGGAACGGGCACAAAGGAGGAGTCGGGAACCTTGCGTTTCCCGGAAGTCTCCGCGCTGTTTAAATCGTGGATATGAATGCCGACAAGGGTTTTGTCCGCGTCGAAATCAAGCGTCAGAAGCCCGGACTTTTCCCAGTATTTTAAGGCACGCACGACTTCTTTTTCGGTATGATTGAACTTGTCCGCGATGTCGGACACACTGGTAGCAAGATGTGCGTTCATCATGCGGAGCAGATAAAGATAGACCTTGAGCTGTGCATCATTCGCATCCTTCATATATTCGTCGATAAACAGATTGGACACAACCGTAGAATCCACATCATTATCCTGATAGAGCGTCAAACGTGCCATTTTCCACACTTCCTTCTTTGGGTTTGCGCAGGGGAATCCCGCAGCAGACAAAGTATAGCATAAGGCATCTGAAAAAGAAATAGTCAAAATCCCGAATCCAAGGGATGGATTTTTTGAACGGAAAAATGTGGATAATGTGGATAATGTGGACAAAAAAAGTATGCTGCGGGGAGAACAACAGCGGACAGCGAAAGGATGACTCTGCGGGCGGAATTTTTATCCACATGCGGGCAAAAAATATCCACAGCCGGGGAGAGAAAAACAGGCGCTCCCCGCTGTGGATATTGTGGAAAACTATTGACCGAGCAGATTTTCCCCGATTTTGTGGACATCTCCGGCTCCCATAGTTATCAACAGATCACCGTTTATGCACTTTTCCAGTAAAAAATTTTCGATTTCGTCGAAAGAGGGAAAATATTCGCACTCGTGTCCTGCCGCGCGGATCTCACGCTGAAGATCCTCCGAGCTGATCCCTAACGTATCCGTTTCCCTTGCGGCGTAGATATCCGCGAGGACGACACGGTCTGCGAGGGAAAGCGCTTTGGCGAAGTCCTTTAAGAGCGCCTTTGTCCGGGAGTAGGTGTGGGGCTGGAAGACACACCAGAGCGTTTTGTGGGGATAATTTTTTGCTGCGGACAAGGTTGCTGTAATTTCTGTCGGATGATGCGCATAGTCATCTATTACAGTGACGCCGCCGATCGCACCCTTATACTCAAAACGTCTGTCCGTTCCGGAGAAGGCATGCAGGGCTTTTGCAGTCACCTCTCTGCCGATCGAGAGAAAATCAGCGAGGGCAATGGATGCGATGGCATTGCCGGCGTTGTGGAGCCCGGGAACCTTCAGGGAAAAGGTCTCTTCCTTTCCGGAAGGATCGTGCAGCACAAAGGAAGGATGACCGGCATCGTCGCAGATAAAATCGGAGAGATAATAATCCGCGCCGGCTCCGGATACGGAATACGTGATGACCCGACAGGGCAGACCTTCCGTGATTTCGGCGTAATCGGGGATGTCGGCGTTGATGATCAGACAGCCGTCGGCGGGAAGCAGCTTAGCAAACTTCCGGAAGGAACGGCGGATGTCGGCAAGATCCTTAAAAAAGTCCAGATGATCTTCTTCTATATTAAGGATAAGACCGATCGTGGGGAAGAGACTTAAGAAGCTGTTGGTGTACTCGCATGCCTCCGCCACAAAGTACTGACTGCCGCCCACACGGATGTTGCCGCCGATCGATCGGAGCATACCGCCGATCGAGAGCGTCGGATCGGTGTCCGCATGGAGCAGGATATCACTGATCATGGAGGTGGTTGTCGTCTTTCCGTGTGTGCCGCTCACGGCGATGGAGGTTTTGTAATTCTTCATCAGCTGACCGAGAAGCTGTGCTCTGGTCAGGAACGGGATGCCGAGCTTACGGATTTCCTGAAACTCCAGGTTGGTTTCCTTTACGGCGCTGGTGAGCACGGCGCAGTCGATATCGGGCGTGATGTGCGCGGCGTTTTCACCGTAGCTGACGCGGATGCCTTTTTCCTCCAGCGAACGCGTGAGCGTGGAGGATTTCCAGTCTGAGCCGGATACGGTGAACCCTTCCCGGTGGAGAATTTCGGCGAGACCGCTCATGCTGATGCCGCCGATGCCGACAAAGTAAACATGACAGGGCGCATTGAAATCAATTTTATACATAGGCTGCACTTCCTTACTGTTTTTTGCTCATTGTATTAACTATTATAAGCAGTATGGGCGAAAAAAACAAACAGAAAATGGAGATTTGGCGGATGGAGGCAGAATTGCAGAGGAAAAAAAGCTTTTGTATAAAAAGTATGTGAAATTTTACCAGAAAAATTCAATCAGAATAAAATTTTTTGGTAATAAATATTCACTTTCGTTAGAAGCTGTGTTATAATTAGAAAACCGGATAAACGGTAGAATGCTAGACAGAGGTGATGACATGATAAAAAAAGAAATGATTGCCATGTTGTTGGCAGGAGGACAGGGCAGCCGACTCGGAGTATTGACCTCCAAGGTCGCAAAGCCGGCGGTTGCATTCGGAGGAAAGTACCGCATCATTGATTTTCCCCTTTCCAACTGTATCAATTCAGGCGTTGACACGGTCGGCGTTCTGACACAGTACCAGCCCCTGCGCCTGAACGCGCATATCGGAATCGGTATTCCGTGGGATCTGGATCGCAATATCGGCGGCGTTACGGTACTCCCGCCCTATGAGAAGAGTACGAACAGCGAGTGGTATACCGGTACCGCGAACGCGATTTATCAGAATCTGGAGTACATGGACAGCTTTAACCCGGAATATGTGCTGATTCTTTCGGGGGATCATATCTATAAGATGGATTATGAGGTGATGCTCGATTTCCACAAGGCAAACAATGCGGAGGTTACGATCGCCGTCATGCCCGTGCCGATCGAGGAGGCGAGCCGTTTCGGCATCATGATCACGGATGAGAATAAGCGGATCACCGAGTTTGAGGAAAAGCCGGAGCATCCGAGGAGCAATCTCGCGAGCATGGGTATCTATATCTTTAACTGGAAGACCTTAAAGGAAGCGCTGATCGCGATGGCGGATCAGCCGGCGCTTGACTTTGGAAAGCATGTGATCCCGTACTGCCACGAAAAGGGAGCGCCTCTTTACGCGTATGAGTTTACCGGCTACTGGAAGGATGTCGGAACGCTCAGCTCCTATTGGGAAGCGAACATGGAGCTGATCGATATCGTTCCGGAGTTCAATCTGTATGAGGAGTACTGGAAGATCTATACAAAGAGCGAGATACAGCCGCCGCAGTATCTGTCTGCGGACAGCGTTGTAGAGCGCAGCATCATCGGCGAAGGCTCTGATATCTACGGAGAGGTTTACAATTCCGTGATCGGCTGCGGCGTAACGATCGGGAAGGGCACCGTGGTCCGGGATTCGATCATCATGAACCAGACGCAGATCGGAGATCACTGCGAGCTGAATAAAGCGATCGTGGCGGAGGACGCGCAGATCGGCAACAATGTAAAGCTTGGTGTGGGCGAGGAGACTGAAAATGATACGGCGCCGCACATTTATAACCATGGGCTTGTGACGGTCGGAGAAAAGAGCGTGATCCCGGACGGCGTTTCCATCGGGAAAAATTCCGTTGTCTTCGGCGTGACAACAGCTGCCGACTATGCGGATTCTTATCTCGCGAGCGGTAAAACTTTGATTAAGGCAGGTGAATGACAGTGAGAGCAATCGGAATCGTTTTAGCAGGCGGAAATAATCACAGAATGCAGGAGCTTTCCCAGAAGAGGGCGATCTGCGCAATGCCGGTTGCCGGGAGCTACCGCAGCATTGATTTTACTTTGAGCAATATGTCGAATTCCCATATCCAGAAGGTTGCCGTTCTGACGCAGTACAATGCGAGAAGTCTGAACGAGCACTTAAGCTCTTCCAAATGGTGGGATTTCGGGCGCAAGCAGGGCGGGCTGTTTGTCATGCCGCCGACTGTAACGGCAGAGAACAGCAACTGGTACAGGGGAACGGCGGATGCCATCTGGCAGAATCTTTCCTTTTTAAAGAACAGTCATGAGCCCTATGTTGTCATTGCTTCCGGTGACGGGGTGTACAAGCTGGATTTCAATAAGGTTCTGGAGTACCATATCGAGAAGAAGGCGGATATTACGGTAGTCTGCCGGGACATGGAGGCGGGAACGAATCTGGAGCGGTTCGGAACGGTGCGGATGAACGAGGAGCATCGGATCGAGGAGTTTGAGGAAAAGCCCGTGAAGGCGAAGACGGGAACAATCTCTTGCGGCATCTATGTCATGCGGCGCCGTCAGCTGATCGAGATGATCGAGAAATGCGCGGCAGAGGACAGATATGACTTTGTACGGGATATCCTGATCCGGTATAAGGATTTAAAGAGGATCTACGGTTATAAGATCAGGGATTACTGGCGTAACATTGCTTCCGTAGAGGATTATTTCCGCACGAACATGGAGTTCTTAAAGCCGGAGGTCAGAAATTATTTCTTTAAGCAGTATCCGGATATTTATTCCAAGGTGGACGATCTTCCGCCCGCAAAGTATAATATCGGGGCGCAGGTGAAGAACAGTCTGATTTCCAGCGGCTGTATCGTAAACGGTGTAGTAGAGGATTCCGTGATCTTTAAGAAGAGCTACATCGGCAATAACTGTGTCATTAAAAACTCGATCATTCTGAACGATGTTTATATCGGTGACAACACTTATATCGAAAACTGCATTGTGGAGAGCCGCGATACGATCCGTGCAAACTCGCGCTATGTCGGCGAAGAGGGCAGGATAAAGATCGTTGTGGAGAAGAACGAGAGATATTCCATTTAGCGGGTAAACTAAAGGGGGAAAGGGTTATGCAGGTTACGGATGTACGCGTAAGGAAGGTTGATGCAGCGGTCGGAAAGAAGCTGAAGGCGGTCGTGTCGATCACGCTGGACGATGCGTTTGTCGTGCATGACATCAAGGTGATTGAAGGGGATAAGGGGCTTTTCATCGCGATGCCGAGCAAGCGTTCTGCTGACGGAGAGTACCGCGATATTGCTCATCCGATCAATACGGAAACCAGAGAGGCAATCCGGAGAACGGTTCTGGAGTATTACGAGAGGGCATTGCAGGAGCCTGACCGGGAGTAAAGTACAATGAGAAAGAAAAAAGCCGCGGCGGTCTGCTGCGGCTTTTTTGCTCTGCGCTTGCAAGTCGGACAAAAAAACGCTATGATGTGTAGAGAACGATCCGGACAGGAAAAAGCGGACAAAGGGAGCGGAAGGATGTATATTATCACAGGGCTTGGAAATTTTGCAAAGGAATATGAAAATACGAGGCATAATATCGGGTTTGATGTCATAGATAAGCTGGCGGAGGAAGAAAATATTGCCGTGCTTGAAAAGAAGCACCGCGCCGTTATCGGAAAGGGGATCGTCGCGGGAGAGAAGTGTATTCTGGCAAAGCCCGTAACCTTTATGAATCTGAGCGGCGAGAGCGTGCGGGAGCTGGTGGATTATTATAAGGCGGACGAGACGGGTGAGCTGATCGTAATCTCGGACGATATCAGTCTTCCCGTCGGACAGATCCGCGTGCGGAAGAAGGGCAGCGCCGGCGGGCATAACGGGTTAAAAAATATTATCAGTCATCTGGGACATGATTCCTTTATCCGGATCAAGGTCGGCATCGGCGAAAAACCGAAAGGGTGGGATCTGGCGGATTATGTTCTCGGGCATTTTTCGCCGCAGGAGAGAAAGGTGATGGATGAAGCGGCGGGCAGGGCGGCTGACGCGATCCGGATGATCCTGACGCAGGGCGCGGATGCGGCGATGAATGAATTTAACAGGAAGGTATAACGATGCAGGCTTTACTTTCACCGCTTCATGAGTTGGCGGACTTTGATGATCTGCGGGCAGAGCTTCGTAAAGGGACGCTTTCGGCAGCGCTGACCGGATGTGTGGATTCCCAGAAACTGCATATGATATATGGCTTAAGCGATGGCACAAGGATCAGGGTCATCGTTACTTACAGTGACTTAAAGGCACGGGAGATTTACGAAGAATACCGGTTTTATGACAGGAATGTCATGCTTTATCCCGCGAAGGATCTTATTTTCTTTCAGGCGGATATCCACGGAAATCAGCTGATCAGAGAGCGTGTCAGAACCATGCGCCGTCTGCTGGAGCAGAAGCCGATGACGATTGTGACAAGCTATGCGGCGCTGATGTCGCCGCTCGTTCTTTGGGATCGTGACAGGGATGTCATTGATATTGCATGCGGCGGAACGCTGGACGAGCGGGCGGTTGCCCAAAAGCTTGTGAACTTCGGATATGAGAAGTGTTATCAGGTTGAGAACCCGGGACAGTTTTCCATCCGCGGCGGCATCATTGATATTTTTGATCTGACGGAGGAGAATCCGTACCGGATCGAGCTGTGGGGAGATGAGGTGGAGTCCGTCCGCAGCTTTGACGTGCTGAGCCAGCGGTCGATCGAGAAGCTGGAGAGTATCTCCGTTTTCCCGGCGACGGAGTTTGTGCTGGATGAGGAACGGATCGGAAGGGGATTAAAGCGGATTGAGGCGGAGGCGGTAAAGCAGGAGAAGCTTTTTCGCGAGGCGATGAAGACGGAGGAGGCGCACAGGATCTCCGTACAGTTCAGAGAACTGAAGGAGCAGCTTACGGAGTTGAAGAGCAAGGTAAACCTCGAAGGGTATATCCGCTACTTTTATGAGGAAACCGTGACACTGCCCGAACTTCTGACACATGTGTCGGAAAGAAGCGGGAGCGCCGGAAAGCCGGTGTTCTTTCTGGATGAGCCCGCCCGCATCAGGGAACAGGCGGATGCCGTAGAGCTGGAATTTCGGGAAAGCATGGCGCAGAGGGCGGAGAAGGGGTACATTCTTCCCGGACAGATGGACATTCTTTACAGCGGGGAGGAGGTTGCCGCGAAGCTTCGGGGCGGATGCTGTGTCTTACTCTCGACGATGGACGGGAAGACGGGATATTTTAAGCCGGAGCGCAGAGTGGACATTGCGGCGAGAAGCATTGCCCCCTATAACAACAGCTTTGAGGCGCTGGTAAAGGATTTAAAGCGGTTTCAGAAGAGTAAGAGCCGCGTGCTGTTGCTCTCCGGATCGCGTACAAGGGCGAAGCGTCTCGCGGAGGATCTGCGGGATCAGGAGCTTTCGGCGGTCTATACGGAGGATCCGTTCCGCGAGGTGCAGCCGGGCGAGGTACTGACGTATTACGGACATGTGGCGAAGGGCTTTGAATATCCTCTGCTGAAATTTGTCGTTCTGTCGGAGACGGACATTTTCGGCGCGGAGAAGAAAAAGAAGAAAAGGGTGAAGCTTTATCAGGGGCAGCAGATCAAGGACTTCAACGAGCTGAAGGTCGGGGATTATGTTGTTCATGAGAGCCACGGACTCGGTATCTATCAGGGCATTGAAAAGGTAGAGATGGAGGGTGTCGTCAAGGACTATATCAAGATAGAGTATCGCGACGGCGGTAATCTGTATGTTTTGGCGACGGGGCTGGATGTCATCCAGAAATATGCTTCCGCAGATGCAAAGACTCCGAAGCTGAATAAGCTCGGCTCGAAGGAGTGGGAAAAGACAAAGACGAAGGTACGCGGCGCCGTCAGTGAGGTCGCGAGAGATTTAGTCGAGCTGTACGCGGCGAGACAGTCGGCGGAGGGCTACCGATACGGAAAGGATACGGTATGGCAGCGGGAGTTTGAGGAGATGTTTCCCTTTGAGGAGACGGAGGATCAGCTGAACGCGATCGCGGATACGAAGGCGGACATGGAGAGCGGCAGGATCATGGATCGGCTGATCTGCGGGGATGTCGGCTACGGGAAGACGGAGATTGCCATCCGCGCCGCATTTAAGGCGGTACAGGAGGGAAAACAGGTCGTTTATCTTGTCCCGACAACCATTCTTGCACAGCAGCATTACAATACCTTTGTACAGAGAATGAAGGATTTTCCGGTCAATGTGGAGCTGATGAGCCGTTTCCGGACGCCTGCGGAGATCAAAAAAACGGTTGCGGGGCTGCAAAAGGGAATGGTTGACATTGTGATCGGCACGCATCGGGTACTCTCGAAGGATATCACCTTTAAGGATCTCGGACTGCTCATCATTGACGAGGAGCAGCGGTTCGGGGTGGCGCATAAGGAAAAGATCAAGAAGCTGAAGGAAAATGTGGACGTGCTGACGCTGACGGCGACGCCGATCCCCAGAACGCTTCATATGAGCCTGATCGGCATCCGGGATATGAGCGTGCTGGAGGAAGCGCCGGAGGACAGACTGCCGATCCAGACCTTTGTCTGCGAGTACAATGAAGAGCTGGTGCGCGAGGCGATATCCAGAGAGCTGGCGCGGGACGGTCAGGTTTATTATGTATATAACAGGGTCAGCAATATTGCGGATGTCGCCGCACAGCTCGCGAAGCTTGTGCCGGAGGCGACGGTTGCGTTTGCGCACGGACAGATGAAGGAGCATGAGCTGGAAAAAATCATGTATGACTTTATCAACGGCGGGATTGATGTGCTGGTTTCCACGACCATTATCGAGACGGGACTGGATATTTCCAATGTGAATACCATGATTATCCATGATTCCGATAATATGGGGCTTTCGCAGCTCTATCAGCTCAGAGGGCGCGTCGGGCGATCCAACCGGTCGGCATATGCGTTTCTGATGTATAAGCGGGACAAAATGCTCAAGGAGGTCGCGGAAAAGCGGCTGGAGGCAATCCGGGAGTTTACGGAGCTGGGAAGCGGCTTTAAGATCGCGATGCGGGATCTCGAGATCAGAGGCGCGGGAAATCTTCTCGGCGTGCGCCAGCACGGGCATATGGAAGCGGTCGGATATGATCTGTACTGTAAGATGCTCAATGAGGCGGTCCGGAAGCTGAAGGGCGCAAACGTCGCAGAGGATTTTGCGACGGTGATCGATCTGGATGTGGACGCCTTTATCCCGCCCGCCTATATTGTCAATGAGGTACAGAAGCTGGATATTTACAAGCGGATCGCGGGTATTGAAAATATCCGTGAGCGGGACGATATGAAGGATGAGCTGTTAGACCGTTTCGGAGAAATCCCGAAGTCGGTAGACAATCTGCTGCGGATCGCACTGATCCGTGTCGCGGCGCATAAGCTCTATCTGACCGAGGTAAGAGGAAAGAATGAGCGGATCGTCTTTCTCTTTCGCCCGGATGCCGCCGTCGCGGCGCAGAAAATTCCTGAGATCCTCAGTCTGTACGGGAAGGAGTTAAGCTTTACGGCATACGGGATTCCGAGCTTTACCTACCGGTATAAGAAGACGGGACTTGTGGAAACGGATGCAGAGCTTCTGTTAAACAGGACGGAAGAGCTGCTGGAGAAAATGCGTCCGCTGGTGGAAGAAAAAGAGAGCGCGGGAGGCGTTTCGGCAGCAGCTGCGGAAAGGAACGGAGAAAACGGATGATTCAAAATATTATTTTTGACATGGGGCAGGTACTTCTCTATTTTAATCCCGGAATGTATATTGAAAGTCTCGGGATAAGCGGGGAGGACAGCGATATTCTGTTGCGCGAGGTGTTCCGGAAGATGGAATGGGTTCAGCTCGACCATGGAACGATCACGGAGGAAGAGGCGGTAAAGGCAATCTGCAAAAGAGTTCCGGGGAGGCTGTACGGCGCGGTGGAGGAGCTGGTGTTTTTCTGGTGGAAGCGTCCGATCGTTCCTGTGCCGGGGATGGAGGCGCTGATGAAGGAGCTGAAGGAAGCGGGATATAAGCTTTATCTGCTCTCGAATGCGAGCGTGCAGCAGATCCGGTATCATGACAGGATTCCCGGAACGCAGTATCTGGACGGACGGATCGTCTCGGCGGAATGGAAGCAGATCAAGCCGCAGCCGGAGATCTATAAAACACTGCTGGATACCTACAGTCTGAAAGCGGAGGAATGTGTTTTTATAGACGATTCGGCGGTGAACGTGGAAGCTGCATATTGCATGGGGATTCACGGGATTGTCTTTGATGATGATGTCTCACGTCTGAAAAGCGGGCTGAGAGCGCTGGGCGTTGCGGTTACGGCAGAGTAGAGTCTGCCCGGAAACGGAACGAGGCTCCGAACTAAAAACCGAACATATATTTGATAAAGAGAGTTTTATAGGACACAAAAAATGTTACCTTTTATTCAGAACAGGAAAGCGGTTCCGGATAGGAGGTCATTTTATGAAAGGATATGTTACGGCGAGCGGTTATATGGGGTATGTGGACGGGGAATACATGCTGTTTGCGAGCGAGGAGGATTATCGGGAATTTTTGGA
>CAZVWN010000039.1:0-16361 GCA_964631065.1 uncultured Acetatifactor sp. | reverse complement strand
TGCCCGCAGACTCCTGTACACAAAAAAACCATGCACAGTATGCTGTGCATGGGACGAATCAGCCTCTTCGCGGTACCACCCTGCTTCCCTGCTTTTTTTGCAGGACACTCAAAGCGTTTAACGCACGCAACACGTCCTGAACTACTCGCCGCATTTCCTTCTTCCGTAGAAACGGCTTTCACCCGGAGACTCCGGTGGGAATTTGGGAATTTCATCTGAACCGGGGAGGCTTGCAGCCGATGACCTCCCTCTCTGAGCGGAAAATGAAACCTTACTGTACACCATCAACGTCTTTTCTCTGCATTTCAGTTTATAGAATCCGACCAAAAAAGTCAAGCATTTCTTTCCTGCTCCTCACGGCTCTCTTTTCCCGTTCCGACAAGGATTCTGTTCACCGGCAGGAAATACCGGTTGAGATACGCCCCGATCATGATGATATACATACAGAAATACATCCAGAGCAGTATGATGATAATGATCGCAAGGCTCCCGTAAATGCCGTAGGAATCGCTGTTGTTGACATAAAGGGAAAAGCCCCAGGAAAAGATGCTCCAGACAACCGCCGAAAACGTCGCTCCCGGAATCTGCTCGCGAAACCGTAGCTTATCGTCCGGCAAAAACGCATAGATCATCGCAAACAAAAGCGTCAGCACCGCCCAGACGACAAGAAAACGAAAGTGCATCGCAAGACTGACAAGGCGCTTTAACTGCGGGATCCTGTACAGCGCGATATCCACAAAGCGGTTGCCGAACACGTTCAAAAACAGGCTTAAGATCACGACGATCAGCATGACAAACGTGTAAAAGCACGCCACGCCGCGCACCACAAAATAATTCCGCTTCTCCGTAACGCCGTTGACGGCATTTAAGCCCTGTATCAGCGCCATGACGCCCTTCGCCGCCGACCAGAGCGTTGCGATGATCGCGACAGACAGAATGCCCGCCGAACGCTCATAAACCTCCGCGACCAGGCTCTCCGCCAGCGGATCGGCAATGTCCGGCGTGATGTCCGTGATCGCCTGTACCAGATTTTCCTCCGTGAGCGGCGTATACGGGATCACCGTGCAGATTACGATCAGCATCGGCACAATGGACAGAAAAAAGAAAAACGCAATGCTTGCGGCATACGCGCTGATATTCTGTTTTTTCATCTGGGCGGAAAAATCACTTCCGATCATACAAAGCTTGCGAAACACAGCTGACTCTCCTACTCATCCGGTCTTTTCAGGCAGCAGTCCTCATAGAAAAAGCTCAGAATATCTGCTGCGCTCCAGCCTGCGGCAGCCATCTTTTTCGCCGCATTCTGGCTCATCCCGACGCCGTGCCCGAAGCCGCCGCCGGTCAAGGTATATCCTACCACATTTCCTTCCTCTTTGCCAACAGTTATCACAAAAAATGCGCTCGGCAAAAGACGCGGACAGTCCGCCGTACTCCCGTCCTGCCGTTCTATGTATGCTTCTCCGTCGCACAGCACGAAACGGATATTGTACTCCGAAATCACCTTGAAGCTGTCTGTTTTTGTTTCAAGGATCAGCTCATCCGCAACGCCGCCGGCGCCGCGCTTCACGATACGGATATCCGTCAGCTTTCCGAGCTTTCCGATCTGTCTGCTGACAAATTCCGTTCCGTCCCATGTCAGGATCAGCCTGTCGTCTGCCGCATACCGCTCCCGCATTCTCTCCGCTATCTCTTCCGTATCAGCCCGCCCCTCATACTTCCAGCGGTACCAGCTTTCGTCCGCTTCAAAGTGCCCGTCATCCTTCCCCTGTATAAACGACGCAAATGCGCTCTCCTCCCGCAGACGCTCCGCAGGAGACGCTTCCGACGCTTCCCCGCAGGACACAGCCCTGATCTCCTTCGCCTTCAGATAGGTAAGCGTGGGCGCTGTTTTCGTCTTCCAGACATTCGCATCACTGCCGATGCCGCAGGAGGTGGAATAATAAAAGGTCTCCGCCGCTTCGCCCTGCGGCGTGACAAGCAGCAGTCCGCAGGTTGCATTTACGGCAGCCGTCGTACTTTCCTGCTCCGCAACATTGTTATAGACCTGAAACGCCGTACTGTCATCGACATGCGCCCCATACTCCGGATAGGCGGCAGTCCGCATATGGCTGTACGCATAGGTTCTCGCACAGACCGCCTGTGCCTTGAGCGCTTCAAACGGATACCCCTCCGGCATCTCACTCGGTACGACACTGTACAGATATTCCTCAAGCGGCAGCTCATTGACCACGGCAATCCCGTCCGCCGTCCGAAAAAGCTCCAGACACCCCCTGTAAGCGGGCGTGCCCTGACTGCGGCTGACGCTCTGTAAAACGAGCCGCCCGTCGGACTCCTCCGGCGCGATCCGGACGCTTCCCTGCGCAAAGCAGTCGCCATCCGGCGTAAAACAAAGAGCTTCTCCTGCCGAATACCTTTCCGTCCGCTCTGCGCCGTCCGAAGCGAAGCTGACCGTAAAGCCGCAGTCCGCCGTAACCGTAACCGCTTCATGCAGCAGCTGCGCATACGCCGATGTTTTTATCAGAACCCGTATAGGTCCGGATGCGGCTTCGTCCTCATCCGGCATCCTGATCTCCTTCGTCTCACGCCCGCCGTGCACTTTTCCGTTGTCCGTATCCTGCTTCCCGTTCCCCGCAAGCCGTGCAAGAAGCAATACGCAAAGCAGCGCTGCCGCGAAAACGCCGATAACCGTCTTTAACTGTATCCGTCCGTTTTTGTCTGTCATTTCTGCGCCTCTATCCTGCCTCCCTCCGAAAACGGATATTTCAAAAGGGCAGCCCTTGCGGACTGCCCTCCTCTTTCGTGTTTTCCCAAAATGCCGCCTCCTGTTTTTTGACTCCTAGCAATGCTAGGTGGGTAACCGCAACCGCGCTTTTGCCTTCCCTTCCGATCCTCTGAACGAGTGAGGGCCTGACAGCCGTGCGGCGATATAGGAATCCCGTTTAAAGTAAATGTAGGTTCAAAAATGAACAGGAGTTATCGTGCATTTCAGGTTACATCCATTATAGCCGATTTCCCATGTATTTACAATAGAAAATTTTGGCAAAGGCTGTTCTTATTCCCCGAACGCCTTGTTGACAAGCTTATCAACAAACGGTACCGGAAGCGTACCCTGGTTGAGCGCCTTAAGCCCGAGTCCGAGCAAAAGCAGCGTCTCAAGCAGATCCAGAATCCTGTTAACCGCATATACGATATTGGACAGGAAGCTGATGCTGAAGCTTCCGCCAAAGATACCGAAAATACTGCTGATCACGCCGATCACATCCGGGATCAGTCCGATCACTGCGCCGAGCAGGGAAAAGATCATCATTACGGCAACCGCCTTGACTGCCGCTTTCTTCAGCCATACGTTCTCTTCCATGAGCAGACAGTACCCTGCCAGCAGGAACACCAGAAGATAGCCGCTGAACAGTCCGCAAAAATAAATTGCAGCCCCGAGAAGTGCTGCGGAAATTCCTAATTTTGTCTTCTGCATAACTCTCTATTCTCCCTTTCCTCTTTACTGCTGCGCGGTCTCAGTCTCTGTCTGAACAGGCTCCGACGCAACCTCAACAGCCTCTGCCACAGGCGCCTCCTCTGCGGGCGTTTCCTTCGGCATGGGTGCGCCGCAGGAGCTGCAGAACGCCGCATCCTTCGCCACCTCGGCTCCGCACTTCTCACACTTTACGACACCCTTGATCTCCTTGAGCTGCTGACGGTACTCCTTAATCTTATTCTCCGCTTCCTGAATGGCAGAGAAGTATGCGTCAAAATCCGCCTCATGATCCGCAGTGTGCAGAGAAACGTAAAGCTTACCGATCTCCTTATAGCTGTCCTCAATCCGCTTTTCCTCGTCGGAAACAGCAGAATTCAGCTTTGCGACATCCGCCATCTCCTTTGTTTTCTGAACCGCTGTCTGTCCTGCCTGTGAAATCTTCTTTCCCAGATCATCAAAAAAAGACATTGCAATCCCTCCTTCTTTTTCTTAAGCTTACAGTGAACCTATATGCCGTCCGGCGTTCACTTATGACATTCCCCTCTCGGAATATAATGAGTATAGCACAATTGTCTTCATAAATCAATCATGTTTGCAAAAAGGAGACTCCCCTTTTTAGGAAGTCTCCTCCTTACCTGACGGTTTTTCAATCAGAAAGCTTCTCAGCCGCACTCCTTCTCGCACGGCTCCGCCTCGACGCGCGTGACCGTCTGTCCGTCAATATAACCGCAGCTCTTTAAGCCCTCGGATATCACACGGTACCATTCGGCTGCCGACAGTCTGCGGCTGCTTTGGTCGTCCAGCTCAATGACGCATGCCTCCTGCCTGTCGCAGTTCATGCCGCAGGATATCCGGTACATGTTTTTACGGCTGATCGCGCCGATCTCTTCGAGCAGATTTACCATGCGGTACACGGTCGCCGCGCCGATAGAGCCGTCCACGGATATCGCCCTGTAATAAATCTCCTTACAGCTGGCGCATTCCTCCTGCAGGATAATGTCAAGCAGGATCCTTCGCTGCTTTGTGATCCTGCAGCCCTTCTCCTTCAGGCGGCGCAGCACCAGCTCCTTCTGCATTTTCGTCCTGCGGTAGTTCGCCGTCTGTCTGTTTTCCTGCCCTGCCGTCCTGTTTCCCATCGTCTCAGCTCTCTTTCTTCTTTCCGCAGGTACATCCCGCAGACGAAACCGTCCGGTCAATGCCGCTTTTTTGATGCGCACACGCCGCAGAACAGCTCCCTCCGGACGGGCAGCCGACACACCTGACGCCCTTTTTCTTTTCCTGTCGGATATAAAGAACCGCCGCGCCCACGATCAGAATCAATATTCCTGTGACAACCGCATTCGCCATACTTACACCTCCGTCTGCATGTTGCAAAGCCGCCCGCAGCGGGTCAGGCTGCCTTCTTTAATTCATACTCCGCTTTCAGCTGCTGATTCGTTCTCTGAATGAGCGCTACGACAACCGCCGCCAGAACAAGCACCGCGATCAGTCCGGGAAGGAAGCCGTTTCCGAGGCTGCCCGTTGTGATCAGCGTGCCGATCTGGTATACAAGGAAGCCGACCGTGTATCCGGTTCCCAGCTGAAGCGCAATACCGCCCCAGAGCCACTTCTTACTCTGCATCTCCGAGTTCATCGCGCCGAGCGCCGCAAAGCAGGGCGGCGTATACAGATTAAACATCAGATAAGCAAGCGCCGCAACCTTTGTGAGCGCCATGGTCTGTGCGACAACGTTTCCGTCGCCGATCAGTGCAAGCTCCTCCGTGTCAATGAATGCACTTAAGCCGTAGCAGACCGCAAGCGTTCCGACAACGTTCTCCTTCGCGATAAAGCCCGTAACGGCTGCCGCCGCAAGCTGCCATGCCGCAACGCCGACGATCGGGATCAGCAGATACGCGATCGGGGAGGCGATCGTCGCAAGGATGGATGTGCTCTCCATTCCCTCCTCTACGACCTGCAGCTTCCAGTTAAAGGACTGCATGATCTGTACCAGCGTGTTACATACAAGAATGATGGTTCCCGCCTTGACAATGTACGCCTTACCGCGTCCGAGCATGGATACGGTTGCTCTCTTTAAGCTGGGAAGCTTATATTCCGGAAGCTCAATGATAAAGAAGGATCTTCTGTACTTAAAGCCGGAGATTGCCTTTACCAACAGCGCGCCGAGCAGGATCAGCAGAATGCCGACAAAGTACATCAGCGGTCCGACCCAGGAAGCATCCGGGAAGAATGCCCCGACGAACAGTGCGATAACGGGAAGCTTCGCGCCGCAGGGCATGAACGGTGTCAGCATCGCCGTCGCCCTTCTCTCTCTCTCATTGCGGATGGTACGGCACGCCATGATGCCGGGGATTGCGCATCCTGTACCGATGACCATCGGGATTACGGATTTTCCGGAAAGTCCGACTCTCTTAAAGATCGGGTCAAGGACAACCGTCGCTCTCGCCATATAGCCGCAGTCCTCTAAGAGGGCGATCAGGAAATACATAACCATGACAAGCGGCAGGAAGCCGACAACCGCGCCGACGCCGCCGATGATACCGTCAACAAGAAGCGACTGTAAGAACGGATTTGCATTTTCCACAAGTCCTGCCACCCACTCCTGGAAGGTTTCGATCCAGCCGACCAGCCAGTCTGCGATCCATGTGCCGACCGTGGACTGGGAAATGTAAAATACGAGGAACATCACCAGCGCAAAGACCGGAATGCCGACCCAGGGATTCGTCAGAACCGCGTCAATCTTATCCTGCTTATTCTTCTCTTTCGTCAGAACCTTCCGCTTTTCCACGGAAGAAACGATACCCTTTACGAAATCAAAACGCTTTCTGTCCGCAGCCTCGACCTCGCTCTTGCTATGTAAATCCACGATTCCTTCATCATACGGTGCTTTCTGTCCGCAGCCGTAAAGGGAAACCGCCTTTTCGACAACCTCCTTTAAGCCGGTATGTCCTGCGGAGGTAGAGATGGTCTGAATGACGGGACAGCCGAGCTTCTCCGAAAGCAGTGCAGCATCAATCTTCGTATCCTTCTTCTCGTTGATGTCGCTCTTATTTAACGCGACAACGACAGGAATGCCAAGCTCCAGAAGCTGCGTGGTAAAGAACAGACTCCGGCTTAAATTCGTCGCGTCCACGATGTTGATGATGGCGTCGGGATTCTCATTCTTGACATATGCGCTGGTAATGCTCTCCTCCGAAGTAAACGGCGACATGGAATAAGCGCCCGGCAGATCCACGGCGATCAGCTCCTCCGCTCCGTCATAATAAGCCTTTTTGATCCGGCTTTCCTTCCTTTCCACGGTAACGCCCGCCCAGTTTCCGACCTTCTCGTTTCTGCCGGTCAGGGCGTTGTACATCGTGGTTTTCCCGCTGTTGGGATTTCCTGTTAATGCGATTCTCATAACGAATCCTCCTCATTTTCTGAACTCTTTGCGCCGTTTCGTTAGTTTCAGCTAACTTCTCGGCAAAATAGTGCTTTCCACTATTTATATTGAAATAGCCGCAGCTAGATCAGTATCTATGTTATATCTGGCATCCTTTATGGATACCACGCAGCCGCCCTTGATATGGGAGATCACCGTAACCGGCTCCCCGCTGTAGCAGCCGAGCGAAAACAGAAAAGATTTCAATTCCTCATCCTCTGAGACGATGTCACGGACGATATATTCTTCGCCGACATTTGCTTCTGCCAAATTCATAGCTTCTTCCCTTCCTTTCTGTCCGAAAACCCCGCCGCAGCCTTCAGAGGGTTTTTCGCTTTCCGCATACTCTTTTTGTCAGTCTGTCGGTTAGGTTTTCCTAACTTTTATAGAGTTTAGTATAACTAACTTCCGTTGTCAAGAGTTTTTCTCAAGAAAAGCATTATTGATAAATTTTTCTCAATAAGCCTGTCAGTTTTTTCTAATTGTCTTTTATCGCGAAGCATGCTATGATGAAACTACAGATTTCAAACCATTATACGCTGTATCGGTTCAGAGACAGCAGACGAAAACGAGGGCATTATGGGATACATTGAACACCGCGCAGACGAATCACTGGAAGATTATTTAGAGACGATCCTTTTGTTACAGAAACGGACGGGCATGGTGCGTTCGGTCGACATTGCAACGGAAATGAATTTTTCCAAGCCGAGCGTCAGCGTCGCCATGAAAAATCTCCGCAACAAAAATTACATCACCATGGCGGACAACGGATATATCACCCTGACTGAAAGCGGCAGACAGCGCGCCGAGAGCGTCCTTGAGCGGCACACGATCCTCTCCGACTTTCTCATCAGCATCGGCGTCAACCGCGAAACTGCTCTCGAGGATGCCTGCCGCGTGGAGCACGACTTAAGTCCGGAAAGCTTCGAGGCGATCAAACGCTTCTTCCTCGCAAGGAAAAATTCCTAAAAAATGTGTCTTGCGGCACAATGCGCCATAATGGCGCACGAAAAAACGGTATCTCCCGTTCCCGGGAAATGCCGTTTTTTGATACAGATAATGCTGACAGCTATACCGCCGTCTCTTCCTTCAGCCATGCGGCTTCCTCCGGCGTCAGGAACGGTGTCAGCTTCCGGCAGACCTCTTCCTGATATGCCTTATAAAAGGAACGCTGCGTATCATTGAAAAGCTCCGGCACGATCAGCGCCTTATCAAGCGGAACCCATGTCAGTGTCTTAAAGTGCATGAACTGTCCGTATTCGTTTTTGACGTCATTCTCCGCGACCATGACATTCTCAATGCGGATGCCGTGGCTGCCCCCGATATAGACGCCCGGCTCGTTCGTAACATCCATTCCCGCCTCGATCACTGCCTCTGCCTGTGCATTCTGAAATCTCCAGCGCAGTCCCTGCGGGCCTTCATGGACATTTAAAATATAGCCCACACCATGTCCGGTTCCGCATTGATAATCAATTCCCAGATTCCAGAGCGGCTGACGCGCCAGAATATCGAGATTGCGTCCCGTACAGCCGTGGAGCCAGTGCGCATTCGTCAGCTGCAGCATGCCCGCCGCAGTCAGCGTATAATGCTGCTTTTCCTGCTCCGTAACGGGTCCGAGCGCGATCGTGCGCGTCACGTCCGTCGTGCCGCCGAAATATTGTCCGCCGGAATCGATCAGATACATGCCCTCCGGCTTTAAAACGGCGTGCTCCTCCGGCGTCGGCTCATAGTGCATCATTGCCGCATTCTCGCGGTATGCGGATATGGACGGAAACGACAGATCCAGAAATTCAGGGATCTCCCGACGGAACGCTTCCAGCTTATCGGCAACGGAAATCTCGTCCATCTCTATCTTCCCGATATTCGTCTTCAGCCAGTAGATAAACTTCGTCAGCGCAACGCTGTCCTTTAGGTAAATCTCTTCCATATTGGCAAGCTCGACCGGATTCTTGACCGCCTTCAAAAGCTCCGTCGGATTCTGCTTCTTAACAATTTCCTGCTTTCCCGACAGCATCCGGTAAAAGGCATAGCTGCAATGCCGCTTATCCAAAAGCACCCTTTTCCCGGCAGGAAGCGCCTTCAGAAACGCCGTAATCTCTCCGTACTCCCGCACCGTTACCTTCTTTGCCGCAAGATACGCCTTTACCGTTTCGTCCAACGCGCTCTCCTGTATAAACAAAACCGTCTCGCCGTCCGCAAGCCATGCGTAGGACATTGCGACAGGATTACACTCCACGTCGCAGCCGCGGATGTTAAAGAGCCACATGATATCATCCAGCTTTGTCAGAAGCAGACTGTCCGCTCCCTCTGCAACGGTCTTTTCCATGACCTCCGCCCGCTTCTCCTCAAAGCTCTTTCCCGCAAGCTTCTCCTCGATCAGAAACACCTTTCCCGCCGGAAACGCAGGGCGCTCCTTCCAGAGCTCTTCCGCGAGATCCTGTTCATACAAAATCCTTACATGCTTCTCCGCCAGCTTTTTCTCGTAATCACAGCCCTCCGCCATCGGAATGACCCTGCCGTCAAAGCCGAGCGTCTGTCCCTTTTTCATATTCTGTTGTAAAAATTCGATGAGCGTGGGAACGCCCTCATCCTGCATCCGAAACAGCGTGACCGTCGTTCCTTCCAGCTCCTTTTCGGCCTGAATAAAGTATCTGCCGTCCGTCCAGAGCCCTGCACCCTCCTGCCGGACAAGCAGCGTTCCGTTTGAACCGGAAAAGTTGGAAAAATATTCCCGCACCTTAAAATAATCACTGACATATTCCGAATTATGAAAATCCGCAGTCGGAATCATATAATAATCAATGTCCGCCTCCTGCATCGCGCCCCGAAGCGCTGCAAGACGCATCTGAATTTCCCTGTTTTCCATGGTTGCACCTTCTTTTTCTTTTTTACACATCTTACTGCCGCAAAAACGCAGCGTCCTCCGTCAGAGATTTCCTGCCCTTGAGGTTCCGATCCGCTCACAGCCAAGCGCCAGATACGCTTCCATCTCTTCCTTTGTGGAAATACCGCCCGCCGCTTTGATCTTTACCTTCGGACCGATATGCTCCCGAAACAGCTTCACATCCTCCGGCGTCGCACCGCCCGTTCCGAAGCCCGTCGAGGTCTTGATAAAATCCGCTCCGGCATTCGTTACCGCCTTACACATCGCGATCTTTTCCGCCTCTGTCAGATAACAGGTCTCGATGATGACCTTGAGAATATGTTCCCCGCATTCCTGCTTTAAGATACGGATTTCTTCTTCTACCTGTTCATACAGTCCGTTCTTTACGTCGCTGATATTGACTACCATATCAATCTCATTGCAGCCGTCGGCAAGCGCCTGTCTCACCTCGGCAGCCTTCGCCTCCGTCACACTGTATCCTAACGGGAATCCGACTACCGTACAGATATTGATTTTTTCTCCATAGGTGTCATGGATCCTGCGGATATAGCAGGGCGGTACGCATACGCTTGCCGTATGCAGCGCGATCGCCTCCTCACACAGCTTTACGATGTCTTCCCATGTTGCAAACGCTTTCAGCTGTGTATGATCCACATGCCTCAAAATTTCCTGTGCCGTCATTTTCCTCTCCATTTCCGTTTCTGTCTTCCCGACGCTTCTGTTATCCGCTCTATTATAATACGGCGGAGCATTCCGCTCCGCCGCACATCATTGATCGAACTTCTGATCGGTTTATTTCTGAGGTCCTGCAGCAACCAGAGCCTTTCCTGCATCATTTCCCTCATATTTTGCAAAGTTCTTAACGAATCTGCCGGCGAGATCGTCTGCCTTGGTCTCCCATTCCGCAGCATCCTCGTAAGTATCACGGGGATCCAGAATACCGCTGTCAACGCCCGGAAGCTCGGTCGGAATCT
Organism: uncultured Acetatifactor sp.; assembly: GCA_964631065.1. Lineage (GTDB taxonomy): Bacteria > Bacillota > Clostridia > Lachnospirales > Lachnospiraceae > Acetatifactor. The sequence continues at coordinate 5,613 of CAZVWN010000039.1, read as the reverse complement.
CAAAGTCGAAGATCGGCAGCTTCTTGGTCGGAGCTTTATTGATGTCTCCGCTTAAGATCGCGTCGATGATGCCGCGGGTATCCTTAATGGAGATACGCTTTCCTGTTCCGTTCCATCCGGTATTTACCAGATATGCCTTCGCACCGCTCTGCTCCATCTTCTTTACCAGCTCTTCTGCATACTTTGTGGGATGCAGTTCGAGGAATGCCTGTCCGAAGCATGCGGAGAAGGTAGGTGTCGGCTCGGTAATGCCGCGCTCCGTTCCTGCAAGCTTAGCCGTGAAGCCGGACAGGAAGTAGTACTGGGTCTGCTCAGGTGTCAGAATGGATACCGGAGGCAGTACGCCGAATGCGTCTGCGGAAAGGAAGATGACATTCTTCGCCGCAGGTGCGGAAGAGATCGGGCGCACGATATTCCCGATATGGTTGATCGGATAAGATACACGGGTATTCTCCGTAACGCTCTTATCGTCGAAATCAATCTTTCCTTCTGCGTCAACGGTTACGTTCTCAAGCAGCGCGTCGCGTCTGATCGCATTGTAGATGTCGGGCTCGGAATCCTTGTCCAGATTGATAACCTTTGCGTAGCAGCCGCCCTCAAAGTTAAATACGCCGTTGTCGTCCCAGCCGTGCTCATCATCGCCGATCAGCAGTCTCTTGGGATCGGTGGAAAGCGTGGTCTTACCCGTTCCGGAAAGTCCGAAGAAGATCGCCGTATTCTCACCGTTCATATCGGTATTTGCGGAGCAGTGCATGGAAGCGATGCCCTTTAACGGCAGATAGTAGTTCATCATGGAGAACATACCCTTCTTCATCTCTCCGCCGTACCATGTATTGATGATGACCTGCTCGCGGCTGGTAATGTTGAACGCAACACAGGTCTCGGAATTTAAGCCGAGCTCCTTAAAGTTCTCAACCTTTGCCTTGGACGCGTTGTAAACAACGAAATCAGGCTCGAAGTCCTTCAGCTCATCCTCGGTAGGCTGAATGAACATGTTCTTGATAAAGTGTGCCTGCCATGCAACCTCTACGATAAAGCGGACTGCCATACGGGTATCCTTGTTCGCGCCGCAGAAAGCGTCTACAACGAACAGTCTCTTGTTGGAGAGCTCCTTCTTCGCGATCTCCTTTACCTCTGCCCATGCAGCCTCCGTCATGGGATGGTTGTCGTTCTTATATTCATCAGAGGTCCACCATACCGTATCCTTGGAATTTTCATCCATAACGATATACTTATCTTTGGGAGAACGTCCCGTATAGATACCGGTCATAACGTTCACTGCGCCAAGCTCCGTAACCTGACCCTTCTCGTATCCCTCCAGCTCAGGCTTTGTCTCCTCTCCGTACAACACGTCATACGAAGGATTGTAAACGATCTCTGTCGTTCCGGTAATGCCATACCTGCTCAAATCAATTGCTGCCATTTCCTTTACCTCTTTTCTTTAATGTAAACTAAAAATTTACTCACGGTAATTCTACCATGATTTTTCCCATCCGTAAATATCTATTTTTCGAGAAACTTTTTCACTGTTTCCTGCATTTTTTCCGCCTCGCACTGCGTATCATGCAGTACCGGAGCCGTGCGGATCTCCTCAATCGCCTGCGGAACAGCGACATTCGCAATCTTAGAGAGCTCATCCACCAGCGCAAAATCTCCCATCGCGTCATACTTTTCATCAATGGCGTTCATGACGCTTCTGGTAAACTTGAACGGGCTCGCCGTGGAAGCGATCACCGTCTTTGTGTGATCCCCCGTCTCCTGTACATATTTCTGATAAACCGCAGAGGCAACCGCCGTGTGCGTGTCGATGACATAACCGCACTTCTCATAGAGCCGCCTGATCTCTGCCGCAGTCTCTGCCTCGTCGGCATAATTGCCGTAAAAGTCGGAAAGCTCTGCCTTCATGGCATCCGTGATCTCATATTTTCCCTGCCCGCCGAGCGCCTGCATCAGCTCTCTATTGTGATCCGCGTCGTTCCCCGCGATCCGATAGATCAGCCGCTCTAAATTGCTGGAGATCAGGATATCCATGGACGGAGAAGTCGTCAATACAAATTCCCTGTTGCGGTCATAAACGCCCGTGCGGAAGAAATCGTAAAGCACCTTGTTATCGTTGGAGGCGCAGATCAGCTTCCCGATCGGCAGACCCATGTTCTTCGCATAAAATGCCGCAAGGATGTTACCGAAGTTTCCGGTCGGCACCGTTACGTTGATCTTCTCTCCCTCGGCGATCCTGCCCTCCTTTAAAAGCTTCGCATACGCATAGACATAATAGCAGATCTGCGGAACCAGTCTGCCGATATTGATGGAGTTTGCGGAGGAAAGCTGAAATCCCTTCTCATCCAGCTCCTTTGCAAATTCCTTATCCGAAAAGATCTTTTTCACACCGGTCTGCGCATCATCAAAATTCCCGTGAATGCCGACGACAAGGGTATTCGCCCCCTTCTGCGTCACCATCTGCTTTTCCTGGATCGGGCTGACGCCGTTTTTCGGATAAAATACGATGATCCGCGTTCCCTCGACATCCGCAAAGCCCGCAAGCGCCGCTTTCCCGGTATCTCCCGAGGTCGCCGTCAGAATGACGATCTCATTTTTGATCGCATTCTTCCGCGCGGAGGTAATCATCAGATGCGGCAGAATGGAAAGCGCCATATCCTTAAACGCGATGGTCTGTCCGTGGAACAGCTCGAGATAATACGCGCCCTCCGCCTCCGCAAGCGGTGCGATCTCCTCCGTGTCAAACTTGGAATCATACGCACGCGCAATACAGCCCTTCAGCTCTTCCTCCGTAAAATCCGTCAGGTAAAGCTTCATCACCTCATAGGCAACCTGACGGTAATCCATTTCGGCAAGCTCCTTTAAGCTCTTATCCAGCGCCGGAATATGATCCGGAACAAAAAGTCCGCCGTCGTCCGTCAGTCCCTTTAAAATTGCCTCCGAAGCCTTTACCGCCGTTCCCCTGCTTCTTGTACTGTTATAGAATACTTCCATTCTCTCATCCTCCAAATCTGCCGTTCTTCCTTCGCTTATGCCTGTTTCTGCTGTGCGGGACTGCGTCTGCTGAGCTCCAGCAGCTTGTCGCGCATATCGCTCTCGAGCTTCTGCAGCTCTATCTCCGCGTTTCTTCTCTTCTCCCGACCTTCCTCCTGAATCTTAAGCACCTCGTCCAGCGTTGTGATCAGGGTCTGGTTCGTCGATTTCAGCGTCTCGATATCGACGATTCCGCGCTCGCTCTCGCGCGCCGTCTCCAGCGTTGCCACCTTTAAGTTCTCCGCATTCCGCTTCAGCAGCTCATTCGTCATATTGCTGACCTCACGCTGCGCCTTTGCCGCATCCGTGGAATGGTTCAGTCCGATGGCAATGACCATCTGGCTCTTCCAGAGCGGAATGGTATTTACCAGCGTAGACTGGATCTTGTCGCTCATGACGGTATCATTGTTCTGGATCAGTCTGATCTGAGGCGCCATCTGTAAGGATACCGTCCTCGTCAGCTCCAGATCATGGATCTTCTTCTCAAAACGGTTGCACATCTCCGCAAAATCGCGCGCCGCCTGTGTATCCTCGGGCAGCTTACTCTGTTCCGCCTTTTGAACCAGCGCCGGCAGCTCCGTCTCCTGCGCCGCTCTCAGCTTCTGCTTTCCCGCGAGGATGTACATGGACAGCTCCTTGAAGTAATTGAGGTTCAGCTCGTACATCTTGTCCAGCATCGCGACATCCTTGAGCAGAGTTACCTGATGCGCCTCGAGTGCATCGCTGATCTTATTGACGTTGACCTCCGCCTTGTCATACCGTGCCTTCATGTTGGCAAGCTGGTTCGTCTTCTTTTTGATCTTGCCGAAGAAGCCCTTCGTCTCCTCGCCCTCGTCGATGGATTTTAACTCCGCGACCACCTGCGTCAGCATATCGCCGACCTCGCCCATGTCCTTCGTGCGGACATTGCTCAGCGCAGTCTCCGAGAAATCCGCGATCTTCTTCTGACAGCCCGCACCGTACTGCAGGATCTGCTGCGTATTCGTAATATCAATCTGCGCCGCAAAATCATCGACCATCTTCTGTTCTTCCGGCGAAAGCTCCACGCCAAGCTCTTCCCCCGCCTTTGTAACCGCTTCCTGTTTTACCGCCACGGCCTGCTGCGGCTCCTCTAAAACAGGCTCAAAGGTAAGCTTCGGCGCTTCCTTCAGCATCTCATCAATATCACTCATCCCTATTTCCTCCTCCATCCGGATTTCTTATGTCCTGTCCGGTATTCACTCGCGGGAAACCTTAACCGGCTCCTTTTCTCTCTCAAAGACGCTCTGCCCGGCAAGTCCCTCCTGCTCCAGCATGGTCTTTAATACCTGTGCGTCCGTCGTCACGTCATATGCCGTATCGCGGAACATTCTGACGAGAAGCTCCTCGAATGCGCTGTTGATCGTATCCAGCGTCTTTTCGATCTCCGCCTTCGCCTCGACGATCTCCTCGCTCTGGGAGCTTAAATCGTCAAACTCCTCATACGCACCGACCAGCTTTAATGTCGTGGGCAGATAATAGTTCATAAACTTCTTCATCTGGGGAAGCTGTTCGGGATGCTCCTGTAAGCCCTCGAAAATTTCCTTCAGCAGATTTTCCAGCCGAAACAGCTTTGCCGAGATCTCCTCACCCGGAATGTTATCGTTCATGTCGCGGAGACGACGTATGTACTCCTGTCCCTGCGCAACCACTTCCTCCAGCTCAGAGCGGGCTTCCGGCGTCTCCTGCCGCTTCTCATCAGGCTTTCCTTCGGCTTCCTTCCGCAGCCGCTGCATCTGCTGCTCACGCTCCTGAATTTTTCTCTGCTTCTCCAGCTCCAGATACTCTCTGTAAATCCGGTCATCCAGCATCAGACAGCTCTCCTGCCTGTCGAGATGCCCCTCCGGGAAATATCCCGCCGCCAGCATTTTTTTGACGTCCTTCAGTATGAATTTCTCTTTTTTATTCATGTGAAGCGCAAGCTCGTCCAGATTGATATAATGATTATGTCCGGCAAGCTCCGCGTACTTCTCCGCCCGCCGCAGTCTCGCCCGCTTTACACAGCCGAGATTCACCATGCCGAGACTTGCGAGAAATGCAAGGAATAAAATCACAAAGACAATACCAAAACCGCCGCCGACCCCCAGCGCAAGTCCGCCGAACACCGCCGAGAGGATGCCCAGCACGCCGGCGCCGATTCCGCCGAACACCTGATACAGGATGCCCGACACCCTGCCGATCCGCTTAAACGGCGCCTTCAGCCTTGCGGCTGCCGCCTCCCGGAAGCTGCGCTCCCTGCGCTGCTGTTCCTCCGCACGCTTTCTCTCCCGCGTCACATCCGCATACTGCCTGGTACGGTTTCCGCCGCCCGTGTCTCTCTCTGTTTCATACCGTCCGGTCCGGTTCACACCCTGCGCCGCTTCGCCGAAGCCGTCGCTTCTGCCCGCGACAGCCTGTCCGACCTTTACTCTGACATCCTGCACCGTATCCTGTACGGTCTCTGTTATGACATCGCCCAGATCCTTAAAATTTCCGGTTTTTAAAGCCGCATCGAAAGCATCGCGGATTTCCTCCCCAATGCTGTTCCATGACCTGTTATTACTCATCTTATCTCCTAATAGTATA
>CAZVWN010000038.1:0-16489 GCA_964631065.1 uncultured Acetatifactor sp. | reverse complement strand
CGGTTTACTTATCTGGGAAGAAAAATGTGAAGAGACCTCTTACGGGAGTAAGGGGTCTCTTTTTATGCACAAAACGGGGATTCCGGAATTTCGACAGGGAAAAAGCGGCGGTTTTCCCGGATAAGAAGAGGGGCTGTATGAATTTCCGAGGCTGTCCTGCGGGCACGGGCACGGCAAAAAATTAAGTAAACAGGAGGGCGTTTTTGTCAGTATTATACAAAAACTACGCGGACAATTATGGCGAAAACGACGAAGTAAACCGATTGACTTTTTGCCTTTTCTGTATTATTCTTAAGCTGTGAAGAGAGAAAAGACCTTAAAGGAGAGATGTGAGGGACATGAGAAAGAAACGGAATCCCCTAAAAAAGAGCAGGAGAGTGCAGCTCCTGTTTCTGTCGGGACTGCTGTCCGGAAGCATGCTTTGCGGCTGTACCGGGTGTGGACGGATCGGTGAAGAGGTATCGGAACCGGAGGAGGCGTTTCAGGCTTCCGGAGAAGCGTCAGGGGCTTCCGTTTCGACAGAGGAACTTCTCGAACACGATTTTCTTCTCTATTCTGTCAACTGCGGAGCAGCTTCTACGGTGAAACAGGAGATGACCGGACTGTATCAGTCGGTTCCGGATATGCCCGTCGGCGAGGATCCGGGCTCGGGAAAAAGATGGGGATATACGGAAACCGGCGATATGGTCGCTAAGGGAGACAGAGAGAGCGCAGACCGGTCGGAATGCAGATGGGAGATTTCCGAGGAAGCGGTATACGATCCGCAGGAAACAGGCTTTTATTACAGCTTTGAGCTGCCGGAAGGGATCTATGAGGTGGTATGCGGCTTCAGCAATCCTTTTTCGGCGCGGACCGTGGCGGTGGATGCGGAAGGGGAGCGCGTGATATCGGATCATAAGATCCTGAAATTTCAGGATCTGCCCGCTGTTTTCCGGCAGACTGTGACGGACGGAGAGCTGAATCTGAAGATTTATAATCCGGATCGCGGGAAGGATGCCATGAAGAATCCGATCTTAAGCTACATCGAGGTCAGAGCCGTGCCGGAATATGACGCCGGGCTGCTGCGGATGCTGTTGGAAAAAACAGAGCTGACAGAGGAAGAAAGAGGTACTTATACGGATAAAACGGCGGCAGAGCTGCTGGCGGCGCGCGAGGCGGCAGGGACGCTGCTTTCGGAAGCACAGACAAAACAGATACCAAACGAGGAGTATGAGGAGGCATTTATGAATTTGAAACAGGCAGCAGGACAGTTGGAGAAAAAACCTGTTTATGACAGTTTTCAACCGGGTGAGATCCGGCTGGATTCGGACGGTGTACCGATACAGGCGCATGGCGGACAGATTCAGAAGCTTCAGGTAAAAAATGAAGCTACCGGAGAAATGGAAGAGAAATGGTGGTGGATCGGCGAGGATAAAACGCTGGGATATCGCGGCGGGATCCGCGCTTACAGCTCGGACGATCTGTATAACTGGAAGTCAGAAGGCATCATCATGCGCAACGTAAGCAGCAGGGAGCAGCTGGATACGGAGGAATATTTTACGGCGCTCTATGCGGGGTATACGAAGGAGCAGTTGGACAATGTATATCTCTGTATCAACGATACGACCTCCGTAATCGAGAGACCGAAGCTGATCTATAACGAAAAGACGGGGAAGTATCTGCTCTGGTTTCATGCGGACGGACCGACAGAGAGCAGCGATGCGTTTTATGCGGCGGCCTGCGCGGGCGTGGCAGTCAGTGATTCCCCGACGGGGCCGTTCCGCTTTATCGACAGATACCGCCTGAATGTCTGCCCGGATGATCAGGAGGATATGTATCCGAAGAGCAGGGGTATGGCGCGGGATATGAACCTTTTTACGGATGAGGATAATACGGCGTATATCATTTATTCCAGCGAGGAGAATCTTACGATTTACATATCGAAGCTGAATGAGGAGTATGACGGACTGTGTACAAGTCCGGAAAATGCGGTATACGGTGTGGATTTTGTCCGGCTGTATCCGGGCGCGCAGCGGGAAGCGCCGGCGATGATAAAGAAGGACGGGATGTATTATCTGATGACCTCGGGGGCGACGGGCTGGAACCCGAATCAGGCGAGATGCTGGCGCGCGGCGGAAATCTTCGGCGAATGGGAGGATTTAGGAGATCCCTGCATCGGAGATTCGGAGAAGACGACCTTTGCGTCGCAGAGCACCTGTATTTTTCAGGCGGATGACGGCAGCTATATCTATATGGGAGACCGCTGGAACAGCGAGGATCTCGCGGATTCCCGGTATGTATGGCTTCCGCTTACCTTTACGGAAGACGGCAGGATGGTTCTTGAATGGCAGGACGAATGGAGATTGAAGTAGTATGAGAAGAAAAGCAGGGTATTTTGCGGCAGTGCTTGCGCTGACACTTGTGTCACAATGTATCCCCGTCCGCGCGGGCTGCGATCCGGCAGAGGAGCTGGAGCAGTATTATGTACAGGTCCGGGAGACGGAGAGCTATGAGGAATATCTGGCGGCGCACGCGGGCGCGGCGCATCCCGGGCGGGAGCTTGTGATCGCCGGAGGAGATTTTCTGGAAGCGGACACGGGGTTTGAACGCAGGGCAGAGTATGAGGGCAGAAAGGATGTTGTGCTGACTGCTGATGCGGGAAGCGTTACCTGGGAGGCGGAAATCCCGGAGACGGGCTTCTATCAGATCGAGGTGGAGTATTATCCGGTTGCGGGAAAATACGGTACGATCGAGCGTGAGCTTCTGATCAACGGGGAATGTCCGTTTGACGGTGCGCAGTACCTTGCCTTTTCGAGAAACTGGATCAATGCGACGGAAATTGAGAGAGACGCAAGGGGAAACGATGTGCGTCCGGTTCAGACGGAAGCGCCCTGCTGGATGACGGAGTGGTGCAGGGACAGCAGCGGATATACGGCGGAGGCTTATTGCTTTTATTTTGAGAAGGGTAACAATACGATCACACTGGAATCCGTAAAAGAGCCGATGGCGATTGCGTCGCTGACCTTAAAGCAGCAGCCGGAAGCGCCGTCTTATATGGAATATCTTGAAGCGGCGCGGGCAGCGGGTGCGACGGAGGTGACGGAGACGGCGGTAAAGCTGCAGGGTGAGGCCGCCGTATATAAATCCGAGTCTACCCTGTATCCGGTCAATGACAGAACCTCACCGAAGACAGAGCCTTACGATGCTTCCAAGATCCGCCTGAATACCATCGGCGGGAATAACTGGAATCAGGTCGGACAATGGATTACATGGGAAATGGAGATCCCGGAGGACGGACTGTATGAGATCGCCGTGAAATATAAGCAGAGCATCCGGCAGGGCGCTACGGTTGTGCGCTCGCTGAAGCTGGACGGGGAGCTGCCGTTTCAGGAGGCGGGAAGCCTGTGCTTCTATTATGAGAATGACTGGCAGATCATGACGCTGGGAAACGAAGAAGGGTCTTATCTCTTTTATCTGACGGCGGGAAAGCACAGCCTGACGTTTGAGGTGGCGCTCGGCAGTGAGCTGGCGCAGATCTTAAACAGTACGGACGACTGTATTTACGAGCTGAACCGGGCATACCGGCAGCTGCTCATGGTGATCGGCTCTTCTCCGGATATGATGCGCGACTATCAGCTGGAGCTGAAAACGCCGGAGGCGCTGGAGATCTTAAAGGAGCAGTACCGGGTTGTCGTGGAGCTTGCGGAGCGGGTAGATCAGTATGCGAACGGCTCTAAGGGCAGTCAGTCGGCGGCGCTTGACAATCTGATCGTTCAGCTGAAGGCGATGACGGAGGATGCGGATACCATACCGAAATACTGGTCTTCCTTTAAGGACAATATTATTTCGCTCGGCTCCTGGGCGCTTGGCATGAAGGAACAGCCCTTACAGATTGATTATCTGCTGATCCAACAGCCGGGAAGTAAGCTGCCGAAGGCGAAAGCAAATTTCTTCGAGAAAGCGGGGCATGAAGCACGTGCATTCCTTGCAAGCTTTACCGAGGATTATGAGAGCATCGGCGATGTCTATGAGGGAGATCCGCTGACGGTCTGGCTGCTGGCGGACGCGGCGAGCGTGTCCAACGCATCGGGCAGCGGGCGGGATCAGGCAACCGTGCTGAAGAATCTTGTGGACAATTATTTCGTACAGCAGACCGGGATTCCGGTCAACGTAAAGCTGGTAAACCGGGATAATCTGCTTTCGGCGACGCTCTCCGGGGAAGGTCCGGACATTGCGCTCGGCGTGGCGGGGAAGGAGCCTGTCAATTACGCCCTGCGGAATGCGGCGGCGGATCTGACGCAGTTTGATGATTTTGAAGGGATCGCGGACAGATTTATGGACAATGCGCTGGATATGTTCCGTTTTGACGGCGGGGTTTATGCCCTGCCGCAGACGACCTCCTTCCAGATGCTGTTCTACCGGGCGGATATCCTACAGGAGCTTGGGCTGGAGATCCCGAAGACCTGGGATGAATTTTATGAGTGCCTTGCCGTGATCCAGAAGAATAACATGAATATCGGCATGGTTCCGGATTATACCTCCTACGGCATGCTCCTTTACCAGTACGGCGGCGCATATTACAAGGAGGACGGTACGGCGAGCGGCATGGATTCCGAGGCGGCGGTCGGCGCCTTTACACAGTGGACGGGAAATTATGCGGATTACCGGATGCCTGTGAGCTATGACTTTGCGAACCGCTTCCGTACAGGCGAAATGCCTCTCGCCATCGCGGATTATACGCAATACAGCTACCTTTCCGTGTTCGCACCGGAAATCAAGGGACTCTGGGGCTTTACCGTGGTTCCCGGATACGAGGATGAGAACGGCAACGTCAATCATTCCGTGATCGCCGGGCAGACGGCATCCCTGATCTTAAATACCTCGGAGCATAAGGAAGAGGCATGGGAATTTCTGAAGTGGTGGACGGACGAGGAAACGCAGACGAATTACGGAACAGAGGTTGAGAATATCCTCGGTGTTGCCGGCCGTGTCGCAACGGCGAATATGGCGGCGCTGGAAAAGCTTTCCTGGTCGTCCGGGGATTTAAAGCAGCTGCAGGCGCAGATTGCAGAGGTCTGTGTCGTACCGGAGATTCCGGGAGGATATTTTACGGAGCGCCATGTAAAGAATGCGTTCTACGCGGTTTACAACAGCAAGGAGGATCCGCGGGAGACGCTGGAGGATTATGTGAAGACGATCAACAATGAGATAACAAACAAGCGGATTGAGTTTGGTCTGGATGATGAGTGCGGAGAGTGAGAGTATGAAGAAAAGTTTACCCGGGCTTTTGTGGAACGATATCAGAAGAAGAGTCCGTAATGTGGGACATCAGATGAAAAAATCGAAAATTTCCTATCTGTTTATAGCGCCCTTCTGTCTGATATTTTTATTGTTTTATCTGGTCCCGGTGGCGACCTCCATCGGTCTGAGCTTTACTTATTACAATGTTCTGGAGACACCGCGCTTCATCGGATGGCAGAATTATATCAATCTGTTTTTCGCGGATGACGTATTTCTGACGGCGGTAAAAAACACGTTTCTGTTCGCTGTTGTGACGGGACCCGTCGGCTATTTTGCGGCGTTGGTGATCGCATGGATGATCAATGAGATCAAAAACCGCTTTCTCAGAGCGTTTATGACACTGGTTTTCTATGCGCCGACGATTTCCGGGCAGGCGTACTTTATCTGGAAATTCATCTTTTCCAGCGACAGCTACGGTCTGGCGAACGGCTGGCTGATGAAGCTGGGGATTACCTACAGTCCGATTCTCTGGTTCGAGGACAGCGCCTATATCCAGCCGATCCTGATCGTTGTCGTACTGTGGATGAGCATGGGAACCGGCTTCCTCTCCTTTATCGCGGGTCTGCAGAATGTCGATCAGAGCCTGTACGAGGCGGGATATATGGACGGCGTAAGGAACAGATTTCAGGAGCTTTGGTATATTACGCTTCCGTCCATGAAGCCGCAGCTGATGTTCGGAGCGGTTATGACGATCACAAGCTCCTTTGCCATTCACGATCAGCTCGCGGCGCTGGCAGGCTTCCCGAGTGTGGATTATCAGGCGCATACGGTGGTATCGCATCTTGTCGATTACGGAACGATCCGTTTCGAGATGGGATATGCGTCCGCGATCGCGACGCTGCTCTTCATGGTTATGGTGCTTTGTAATAAGCTGGTACAGAAGCTGTTAAGAAAGGTAGGGAACTGATATGGCAAGGTTGAAAAAGAAGCGCAAGGGCATCAAGCCGAGTCATTCCCGGGCGGGCAATTTCTTTAACATGTTTCTGCTGGTGCTGATGGGACTTTTCATGGTCGTGCCGCTGGTGCTTTCGATCAGCAATTCCCTGAAGCCGCTGGAAGAGCTGTTTGTCTTCCCGCCGAGGCTTTTTGTGAGAAATCCGACGCTGAAAAACTTTCATGACGTGTTTGTATTGATGTCGGAATCCTGGGTTCCCTTCAGCAGATACCTCTTCAACACGGTTCTGATCACGGTTGTCGGAACGCTGGGGCATCTGATCATTGCCAGCCTGTGCGCGTATGCGCTGGCAAAGCATAAGTTTCCCGGAAGAAATCTGATCTTCGGCGTGATCGTAACGGCGCTGATGTTTGCGGGGCAGGTGACGGCGATCCCGAATTACCTGATCATGAGCAGACTCGGCTGGCTGGATTCCTATATGGCGCTGGTTATTCCGGCGATCGGAAAGCCGATGGGACTGTTTCTGATGAAGCAGTTCATGGAGCAGATTCCGGACAGTCTTCTGGAAGCCGCGAGAATTGACGGCTCGAATGAATTTACTACCTTTTTCAGGATCGCGATGCCGCAGGTAAAGCCGGCATGGCTGACGCTGATCATATTTTCCTTTCAGGATCTCTGGAATATGCAGGGTTCCAATTTTATCTACAGCGAGGATCTCAAGACCCTGCCCTACGCGCTTTCCCAGATTGCGGCGGGCGGTATTTCCAGAGCGGGCGCTACGGCAGCGGTAACGGTGATTATGATGATCGTGCCGATCACGATCTTTGTCATCAATCAGAGCAGTATCGTTGAAACCATGGCATCCTCGGGTATCAAGGAATAGAGGAGGGAAGAGGATGAAGAGGAAGTTGGGATTTGAAAGAGGGGCGGGCGCGCTTCTGCTTGCGGCAGTCTTTGCCGTACTTCCGGGGACGACGGCGGAGGCTTCCGTCATGCCGTATGACACCTACAGCTATGACTGGTGGGGAGAGGATGTGCTGCAGCCGCATGCTTATCTGTATACGGAAGCGTTCCCTTCGCAGAAGGATGGAACAGACTTAAAAAATCCGCAGGATCTCTTTGAAAAGGACGGAAAGCTTTACATCGCGGATACGGGACAGGACAGGATTCTGATTCTTACGGAGGAAGGCGCGTATTGCGGGGAGCTGACCGAAGGGCTTTCGGCGCCGCAGGGCGTTTTTGTCACCGAAGAGGATCATGTCTATGTAGCGGATTCCGGAAACGGAAGAGTTGTGGAGTTTGATGAAAACGGCGGATTTGTCCGGGAGATCGGAAGACCGGAGACGGAGCTGATCGAGGACGGCAGGAAATATACGCCGACAAAGGTAGTGGTAGACGGTGCGGGGCGGATTTACGTCATTGCCTACGGAATCAACATGGGTCTTGTGGAATTTAATGCACAGGGCGAATTTCAGGGATTTATGGGAGCAACGGAGGTAAGCGTTTCCCCGTTTGAATATATCTGGAAGAATTATTTTTCGACAAAGGCGCAGAAGGAGCGCATGGAGACGATCATTCCGACGGAGTACAGCAATCTCTTTGTGGACAGCTCGGATTTCGTCTATGCGACGATCAGCAACCTTTCCGATGAAGACCATTTAAACGGGGCGGATGCGATCAGGCGGCTGAATCCGACGGGAACGGATGTCCTGCGGCGACTGGGAAATTACCCGATCATCGGCGATCTTTATCAGACCTCGGACGAGGCGGCATGGTCGATGTTTACGGATGTTGCGGCGACGGACTACGGCTGCTATTTCATTCTGGACAATGCGGGCGGAAAAGTATTCTGTTATGACTACGACGGAAACTCTCTGTTTATCTTCGGCGGGAAGGGCAGCAGGAGCGGCATGACGCGCAACCCTGTTTCGATCGCCGTAAACGAAGATCAGTCGAGGATTTACATTCTGGACTCCCAGCTCGGAAGCGTTCTGGCATACGACATTACGGAGTACGGCAGCTGTCTGCTCGGGGCGATGCGGGCACATTTTGAGGGAGATTCCAAAAAAGCCGACAATCTCTGGCAGGAGGTCTTAAGGCGGAATGCCAACAGCGAGGTCGCTTATATCGGCATGGGAAAGAGCTGTCTGAAAAACGGCGAATACAGACAGGCGATGGAATATTTCCGGCTCGGCAACAGCAGAAAGTATTATACAAAGGCATTTCAGTTCTACCGCAAGGAGCTGATGCAGGGCAGCTTTGCAAAATATATGGGCATTGCGATCGTCCTGATCGCGATCCGGCTTCTGGTTCCGGCGGTCAGAAAACTCAGGAGATGGGCAGGTGAAGTAAAATGCAGAGATATGTAAGTTCGCTGAAATACGGCTTTTATGTGATGACGCATCCCTTCGACGGCTTCTGGGATCTGAAGCGCGAAAAGCGCGGAACGCTGTCGGGCGCGCTGACCTTTGTGGTGCTGACCGTGCTGATGCTCGTCATTCAGAAGCAGAATACGGCGTTTCTGTTCAATACGAACCGGCTGGAGGAAATTGATGTGCTTGTGGACATTATCACGGTCGGACTGCTGTTTGTACTGTGGTGTGTGTCAAACTGGTGTCTTACCTCGCTGATGGACGGAGAGGGAAAGATGCGCGACATAGCGATTTTTACGGGCTATTCGCTGCTTCCGCTTCTGCTGATTCAGTTTCCGCTCGTCGCAGTGAGCCATGTCATCACAACGGAGGAAGGAACCTTTTATTATGTCTTTACGGTGATCAGTTATCTCTGGACGGCGGCGCTGCTTCTGTTCGGGATGATGGAGACACATCAGTACAGCATGAAAAAGACGATTCTTACAACCGTGCTGACGCTGCTGGGAATGGCGATCATTACCTTTATCGGGCTGTTGTTTTTCAGTGTGATCCAGCAGATTGTCACCTTTGCCGTAACGGTGTATAAGGAAATCCGGTACCGCTGAGGGAAAAGGGTAAAAAAGGTTTCAGATTAGTATCCGCTGAAGCGGTCATGGGGTGTAGAGATGAAGAAAAATGTTTGGAAAAAAGTCCTGACTGTCATACTGGGAATTGTCATGCTGCCCGTTCCGACGGCGCTGCATGGGGAAGCTGTCTATGCGGCGGAGAGCGCAGAGCTTCCCGGGCGGATGAAGCAGATTGCGGAGAATGAAAAGCTTGCGCTGTATTTCGACGAGGAGCGGACGGACATTGCGGTCAGGGTAAAGGAGACGGGAGATGTCTGGTTCAGTAATCCGCAGGCGGCGGATGAGGATGCGCTTGCGGGAAGCTATTATAAAAATCTGATGAAGTCGCAGATCTCCCTCCGCTATTACAACGAGAGTGTTCAGGCATCGGAAATGGATAATTATAATGATGCGATCGCGGACGGGCAGTTTTCCTTTGCGTATACGGATGACGGCGTCAGTGTTACCTATAACATGGGAGAGACGGCTGACAGATATATCCTTCCGCAGATCATCAGTGCGCAGCGGTATGAGACGTATGTTTCCGGAATGGAGAAGGACGTTGCGAAGAAGGTGGGAAGAAATTATACCTGTCTGGATCCGGACGGGATGAAGACGGCTGAACTGAAGGAATATATGGAAAAGTATCCCGCCCTCGAAAACGGAACGATCTATGTCCTGAAGGAAGGAACGAAGGATTACAAGAAGGAAGAGGTCATGGAAGCCTTTGCCGCAGTCGGGTATACGGCGGAGGATATGTATGCGGATAACGAAGCGAACGGATTTGAAGCGGCGAACGAAAAGGCATGGTTCAACGTAACGCTGGACTACCGGCTGGATGGAGAAAATCTGGTCGCCTCGCTGGATCCGCGCAGGGTCGAGTATGATACGGAAAGGTATTCTTTGGTACATATCAGTCTGCTGCAGTATTTCGGCGCGGCAGAGGCGGGAGAAGAGGGATATCTCTTTGTTCCCGACGGAAGCGGCGCGCTGATCTCATTTGACAACGGAAAAACGTCGTCGGCGGCTTATACGGGGTACTGCTACGGCGAGGATAAGACAAATCTGGTCAACACGGAAAAGAAAACGGAGATCGACCAGTCCGTGACCGTAAAGCTTCCGGTATTCGGAATTAAGCAGGGAGATCAGGCGCTCTTCGCCATCATTGAGAGCGGAGAGGCAAACGCGGATATCAATGCGGACATTTCCGGGAAAACGGACAGCTACAACAGGGCTTATGCGGGCTTTGGCTATTTGAGCTACGGGAGTATTTCCATGGGAGAGGTCGTCGGGGCGCACAGCTTTCAGATGTATTCCGAGCCGCAGTTTACGGAGGATTTTACCGTCCGTTATGCCTTTTTAAGCGGGGACGCGGCGGATTATTCCGGGATGGCGGCATATTACAGGGAATATCTGTGTAGGCAGGGCGTTTTTGGTGAAAGGGTCTCGGGAGAAGTGACACCGTTTTATGTCGATTTTATCGGCGCGGTTCAGAAATGGGATTCCTTTATGGGGATCAAGCATAAGGCGACACAGGAGCTGACGACCTATGAACAGGCGGCTGATGCCGTATCAGAGCTGGAGGCGGCGGGAGTCAGCGGACTGAAGGTAGCGTACAGCGGCTGGAGCACGGGCGGTCTTCACGGAACGGCGCCGGCGGGAATCCGTGCGCTGAGCTGTCTGAATACGTCCGGACTGAAGCTGGAAGGTTTTCTGGCGCAGATGAAGGAAAAGGAGATTCCGGTTTTCCATACGATACAGCTGCAATATGTCTATAAGGAGACGGTCGGAGACGGCTACAGTCCTGAGAGCAAAGCGCCCAGATATTATGACAAAACGATTGCTACGGCGAAGGAATATCTGATCCCGAACGGAAAATGGACGGCGAAAAACGGCGTGACGCAGCTGATCAGCCCGTATTTTGTGGAAGAGATGGCGGATACGGCGCTGGAAAAGGCAGCAGAATACGGGCTGTCGGGAATTGATGTCGATACCCTGTCGGGAACGCTTTTTAGCGATTTTTACGAGAAGCGGTATACGGACAGACAGATGGCGGAGGAAAAGAACTGTGCGGCGATGGAGAAGCTTGCCTCCGGGTACGCCGGTGCGATGATGGGAAGCAATGCAAATGTCTACGCATGGAAATATCTCTCGGACATTACGGAGACGCCGCTCGATGGCAACCGGGCGCAGATCGTTGACGAGGTTGTCCCGTTTTATGCCATGGTGCTTCACGGCTACCGGGATTTTTGCGGGGAAGCGATGAATCTGTCGGACGACATTACGACGCTGCTCTTAAAAAGCGTGGAGTGCGGCTCGGGTATTTCCTTTCAATGGATCTGTGGGGATAATTCGCTTTTAAAGGATACGGATTTTGATTCGCTTTATTCCGTCAGCTTTGATGTCTGGAAGGACAAAGCGGTGGAAATCTGGGAGAAGGTCAACGATGCGACAGGCTCTCTGCGCGGGCAGCTGATCCTGCGGCATGAGAAGCTGGAGGACGGCGTATACCGGACGACCTTCGAGGACGGTACGCAGATCGTCGTGAATTATAACCGGA
Organism: uncultured Acetatifactor sp.; assembly: GCA_964631065.1. Lineage (GTDB taxonomy): Bacteria > Bacillota > Clostridia > Lachnospirales > Lachnospiraceae > Acetatifactor. The sequence continues at coordinate 4,777 of CAZVWN010000038.1, read as the reverse complement.
ACGCCGTAGCGTATGAGGGAAAAACGATTGCCGCACAGGATTTTCTTGTGGCAGAGGAGTAAGAAAGTGCCCGCTGCTTCCGATGGACGTCAGCGGGATACGGAAAGGCAAGGATATGAAAATGAAACTGCTTCGCAAGGTAAACGGGAAACGGAAGCTGACATTGCAGGGAAAAGACGCCATAGCGGGATATCTGTTTCTGATTCCCTTCCTGATAGGTTTTTTCGGACTGTTTCTGCCGATGCTGCTGAAATCCGTATGCTTCAGCTTCAGCAATATGACGGTCGAAAAAGGCGGATATGTGCTGGAAAAGGCGGCAAACGGCGGGCTGGAGCATTATATCAGGGCGCTTACCATTGACCCGAAGTATAATTTACAGCTGCTCAGCGCGGTAAAGGATATGGCGGTCAACGTGCCGCTTGTCCTGATCTTCAGCTTTTTTGCGGCGAATCTGCTGAATCAGAAATTCCACGGCAGGGGTGTGGCGAGAAGTATCTTTTTCTTCCCGGTCATCCTGACCTCCGGGATCGTGCTGGGGATTGAATCCTCCGATCTGCTGCAGACAACGCTCGGACCCGAGGGAATGCTCTCCTCGGATGATGCGAGTACCGTGTTTAACGTAGCGACGTTTCTGCTGAAATATACGAATCTTCCGGCAGGGATCGTGGAATATCTCTCCGGAGCGGTGCTTGGGATTTATGATATCGTCATTGCCTCCGGCGTACAGATCCTGATCTTTCTTGCCGGGCTGCAGGGAATTTCGCCGAGCCTTTACGAGGCTTCCAATATGGAGGGAGCGACGGCATGGGAGAATTTCTGGAAGATCACGTTTCCGATGATCAGTCCGCTGATTCTGGTAAATGCGATCTACACCATTATTGATTCCTTTACCAGTGCGAACAATGAGCTGATGACGCTGATCCGGCAGACCATTTTTAATGATGTCCGATACGGGTACGGTTCCGCGATGGCATGGATCTATTTCCTTGTGATAGCAGTTGTCATCAGCATCGTCGGCGGCATCATTGCAAAGCGCGTATTCTATATGGATTAGGAGGACGGACGGATGAAAGTAAGGAGAACGGGGAAAAAACTGACGCCCGCAAGGCTTGGCAGACTGGCGCTTTCGGTCGTCAGAGGTGTCATTGTTTTCGGTATCTGCTTTGTGATTCTCTATCCGATTTATTTAAAGCTCAGCGTTTCGCTGATGGATGAGAAGGATTTATATGATGCGACGGTTAAGTATGTGCCGAAGCATTTTACGCTCCACAATTATAAGATGGTGCTGTCGGGACTGGAATACGGGAAGAGCTTTCTTGGTACGGCGCTGCTCTCCGCCGGTGTTTCCCTCTGTCAGCTGATCGCCTGTATGCTGACTGCTTACGGCTTTGCGAGATTCCGGTTTCCGGGGAAGAATCTCCTGTTCGGCTGTGTCATTTTTACGCTGATCGTGCCGCCGCAGATCATCATGCTGCCGATGTTCATGCACTTTCGGTTCTTCTCCCTGTTCGGTATGACGGTGAATCTGATCGATACGCCATGGCCCATGCTGATACAGGCGATTACGTGTACCGGGTTTAAAAACGGTCTGTATATCTATATGCTGCGGCAGTTCTTTAAGGGTCTGCCGAAGGAGCTTGAAGAGGCGGCTTTTGTGGACGGCTGCGGAAGACTGCGCACATTCTTACAGATCATGGTGCCGAGCAGTGTGCCCATGATGGTGACGGTTTTCCTGTTCGGCTTCGTATGGCAGTGGACGGATTCCTTTTATACGGGAATGTATCTGCCGAAGGCGGCGCTGTTTTCCAATAAGCTCAGCGCGCTTGCGACGGTTCTGGGGAATCAGTACGAGAACAACGGCGGTTCCATGAATTTCGTCAGCCCCGGCTTTGCCTCCATGGTAAATAATACGGGAAGCCTGATGGTGATCCTGCCGCTCATCATCCTGTATCTGTTCTGTCAGAAATATTTTGTGGAAGGAATTGAGAGATCCGGTATCGTCGGATAACCGGATGGATGCTCAGATGATAAGGCATATGCCTTTATCATAGATAACAAATTCTTGTGAGAGAAAGGAAGGAAAAAGTGTTATGAAAAAGAAAGGTTTGGCTTTACTGCTTGCTGCGGCGATGACGCTGACTGCGGCAGGATGCGGACAGGAAACACCGACAGGCGATTCCGGTGTACAGTCGGAAGAGTCGGGAAGCGCGGCGGGAGAGGAAAGTGCAGAAGAATCCTCATCCGAGGAAGAGCCGGCAGGTCCTGCGTATGATTTCGGAGGAAGGGTCGTAAGGATCGGTTCTTATTACGATATGACACCCGACCCGGAGGGCAACGAGTTCCAGCAGGCGTATGCGGAGAGAATCAAATTCGTTGAGGAGAACTACAACTGTAAGATTGAGTTTGTAAATGTCGGCGGCGATTATGTCGGCGCGTATGTCACATCCGTACTTGCGGGGGATCCCGTCTGTGACGTCGGTTACATTTTAAGCTATAAGCTGCTCCCTTCTCTGATCGAGGGCGGTATCGCTTATCCGATCAGCGATCTCGGTGTGGTTGATTTTAATGAGCCGCAGTTCAGCAAGGCGGCAACGGATGCCTGCACCTATAAGGGAAAGATCTATGCGATGGGTCAGACGACGGCTGACTGTCAGTACGGTATCTTCTATAACAAGACCCTGTTTGAGCGCTATAATCTGCCGGATCTGTACGAGCTGTATGACAAGGGCGAGTGGACATGGGATAAGTTCAAGGAGATCGCACTTGCGGGGAATCAGGATCTCGACGGTGACGGAGAGTATGACATCCACGGCTTTAACTGGAGAGAGAATCTGATCTGGTCTTACATGGCATCCAACGGTGCGGACGCGGTAAAGAAGACGGATGCCGGAGTTGAGCTTGCACTGGATACGCCCGAGGCGATGGAAGCGATGGAGGCATATGCGGATTTCCTGCAGAATGTTCCGACCCTTTCCGGCTGGCTGGGAGACTGGCAGAGCGAGATCTGGGATTTCAGGGACGGCAATTCCTGTATGTGTTATGAGGCATGGTGGATTTCCTACGGTTATCTCGGCGAGATGGAGGATGACTGGGGCTTTGTTCCCTTCCCGTTAGGACCCAGCGGAAAGGAATATGTATCCTACGGCAAGGAGCAGGCGCCTCTGATGATGCTCAACGGCATTGAGAATCCGGAGGAGGTAGCGACCATTATCAGTCTGATCTACCAGAGCTTTGACGACGAGGACGCATGGAATGATGCGATCGAGGCGAAGTTTGAGGCGGAGGCGAATGACGCGAAGGCAGTAGAGATCGCGACGAGCCTGATGTCCAAGGTACAGATTTCTCCGCTGATGGGCTTTAACGATCTGAATACGCTGGTAAACGATATGCTCAAGAGCATCGAGAACGGCGAGCAGACGCCGCAGACCGCGCTGGAGGCAAACAAATCTGCGCTGGATGCCGCGATCGCGGATATTCAGACCCATGACTATGCGGCAGATATGCAGCAGCAGGCGGCTGACTACGAAACTGCACAGCAGGAAGAGGGACAGACCGAGTAAGCGGTATTCATGGATTTTGACAGGGGGGAACAGGCAGCTGTTCCCCCTTTCACTGTCGTCAGCGTCCGGTGTCTGCCGCTTTTATGATGCAGAGGGGATTTGCCCTCTGATTCCTGCCGTAAAGGCTTGCAATCCCGGTCGCCTTAAAGTAAGATACAGGGAGAAGGATACCCGAAGGAAGAGTTTGAACGAATGGAAGAGAAGAAAAATATTACAATTTATGACATAGCAAAGGAAGTAGGCGTTTCTCCCTCGATGGTTTCGAGGGTGCTTTCGGGAAAGGGATCTGTCGGAGAGAAGACGCGCGAGAGAATCCAGGCTGTGATCGATAAATATGATTTCAGACCGAATGCGATGGCGAGAAGCTTACAGAAAAACCGTACCAAGATGATCGGATTTATGATTCCGCACATCGGAAATGAATATTTCTCCAATGTCTATTATGAATTTGAGAAGCATGCGTCCGAGAACGGATACATGACGATTGTTTACAACGGAAAAAGCGATCTCGGAACGGAGCTGAGAATTCTGGATGTCTTTCTGGAAGCACGGGTAGAGGGCGTTGTAATCATGGGCGGCGGCGCGGATGCGAATGAGCTGGATCCGGCGTATCGGGAGGCGGTCAGAAAGCTGAATGACCGTATTCCGTGTATCATATGCAACGATCAGGCGCATAAGCTCGGCTGTGTCGGCACGCACATGAATACGGTAAAGGCGACGGAGCTTCTGGCGGCGCATCTGCGCGAACGCGGTTATGATTCTTTGGGGATCCTCGGCGGTTCGCCCACGACCTTTCAGTCGCTTGTCTTTAAGCAGCATCTGCGGGAATATGCGGAGGCAGCGGAAATTGAGACCCGCAACGAGTGGATGCACGGCATTTCGTATAATTATGAGGACGGCGAAGAGGCAATGCGGGAGCTGCTGCGGGAGAAAAGGCTTCCCCGCGCCGTCTGCTGTATCAATGATTATGTTGCGGCGGGCGCGATGTCGGTGGCGCTGGAGGCAGGCTTTAGGATACCGGAGGATATCGCGTTTACCGGGCGGGATAATGTCACGATTTCCCGGATCGTCAAGCCGAAGCTGACAACGGTGTCAAATAACTATCAGATGCTGGGAAACACGCTGTTTCAGATGATCATGCTCCGCTTAAACGGCGGAAAGCCCGCCAGCACCCTGATCGAGCCGGAGCTGATCGTCCGGGAGAGCAGCTGATGAAG
>CAZVWN010000037.1:0-16630 GCA_964631065.1 uncultured Acetatifactor sp. | reverse complement strand
ACTGCAAATACCGTTCAGCATCGTTTTTAATGCAAACTCAAACGTATCCTCCGTCGTGGCCGGATTTCCGAATCCGCCGTGATTTTCAATCGCACAAAAGCCCTGTAAAAACCCCCGAAGCATACGGACACAGTGTACTTTCTGTTCCTCCGTCAGCCCATAGGCTTCAAGCACCCGAAACAGAACCTCTATGGTTCCCTGCGTTGCCTGTAAATGTTCCGCCGACTGATACATATTGTACCACTGCATCGCTTCAAACAAGCCCTTGCGGCGACTGACAAAATTCCGGTATGCATGGCAGACCGCCGTGATCGCGTCGTCCTTCGCTTTCCCGATGGCGGCTTTTGTGATTTCACCTTCCAGACAACGCCAGCCGTAAAGCATAAGCTCCCTGTTCAGCTCGTCCAGTCCGCCGCTGAAGTGTTTATACAGCGACGGGGATTTTACCCCCAGCTCATCTGCCAGCGCTTTCAGGGTTACACTCGCAATTCCCCTCTCATCCGCCATGGCAGCCGCCGCTTCAATCATTGTTTTTTTGTCTAATCCTGCTTTCATTTGGCTACTCTTTTCTTTATTTTAGCTAATTTCATTAGCTATTGTAGCGCATGCATTTCCTAAAGTCAATCTGCCAATTGCAAAAAACGGAATTTTCCCTCCTCCCGATCTGCTATTTCGCGGCACAATTTTTTCTGTGTGCCTTCAGCTTTTTCATCGCCCAGTCATAATGACTCGCCGTATTACTGACAAAATAAGAACCCAACGTGCTTCCGCCGACCCATTCATACACGCCCTTAGAAAACAGCTCCTCATTTGAGAACTGTTCTGCAAGCCGCATCACCTCGTCATGTGATGCCTGAAGCATACTTTCTGCCTCTTCCGCCGTGGTTTCCTGATGCTTCTTCCAAAACGCTTCATTCAGTTTCCCATAGGTTTTCCAATTGTACGGTTCCGGAATAAAAGAGACACGGCTGCCTTCCCTGTTTGAGCGCACCCAGTTCAGCAATAACTGATGCCACTCATAAAGATGGATCAGAATGTCCCGTAAATTCTTATCCCGTTTCCAGTGTGCCTCCTTTTTCTTTTCGTCACCCGAAAAGTCAAACGGTGTCGCTAATTCCTGCTCTGTCAGCCCCGAAATCAGTGCATTCAGTTTTTCATAATTTGCTGCCGCGGCTTCCATAAGATCCTGTTTTGTTGTTGGTCTTCCCATAATCGTTTCTTTCCTCCCTGACAAATATACCGTCTGCGGACCGATTACAAATCCCCTCTTAGGTTTCGCAATCGCCCAAGCTCTGTGATAAGCATACCACAACAATACTGACACCCTATGTCAGGGTTTACTTTTTTCGTATATTTTTTTCGTATATTTCTTTTGCCTGTTCAGCCAGAATACCTTTCAGGCAGACCGGCTCGATAATCTCCACCTGCGTTCCGAAGGATAACAGATACCCGATCAGCCAGTCATCAGACGGCATTTTTGTCGTAACCAGGAACTCTCCGTTTTCCTGTATCGCAACCTCCGTGATGTCAAATTCATCATACACGCGATAGGCTGCTTCTTTCGGAAACCGCAGCACGATTTTTTCAAGGCTCTGCCCGGGACTGCTCTCCGACTCCGGAAATTTTTTATCTGAAAATCCCTCCGTCTGCACTTCGATATCTATAATCCGCGTCAGCTTGAAAATCCGATAATCCTGTTTCAGCATACAATACGCTTTCAGATACCACGCTCTGGACTTGTAAAGCAGCTTTAACGGCTGTATCATCCTTTCGCTAATCTCCTTATAAGCGCCTGCATAGGTAATTTTCACGCATTTCTGATGAATGATCGCAGCTTTTAACTGTTCAAACTTTTTCGCATCGCCGTGCGGACCCCATCTTGAAAAATCAATCTCCAGCCAGTTATCCGCATGCAGCCGGAATATCGCAGAAAGCTTCCGCATGATCTCATCATTATTCTGCGCGATACGCATACTTTGAAGCGCCAGAAGGATTTCCTGCTTTTCCGTTTCAGACAGCACGGCTTTATCCAAAACAAAATCCTTCATCAGGTATATCCCGCCGCCCCTGCCGGTTTCTGCATAGATCGGAATGCCGGCTTCGCTTAGCGCATCCACATCCCGATAGATTGTCCGAACCGACACCTCAAAATACTTTGCCAGCTCCGGTGCCGTCGCCCGCCCTTTATCAAGCAGATAATATACGATTTTGAACAGTCTGCTTTCCTGCATGGATCCTCCGTCACAAATGGAATGAAGTCGTTTTTCTCTTATCTGCCGTGAGGGCACCGGCTTTTCGCCGCCTATTTATGCTCACGCACATATTGCAGAAACTCCGGCGTCTTTGACCAGTATTTGACGCCCCAGTTTTCAAAATTCCATTCTTCCATATATTCATTGCATTCAAAATCCACATAGTAAATCTTATCGTCATGTACCACGAAATTCGTCGGAAAATAGTCAATATTCAGCCGCGCGGCATACAGCACGTCACACATCTTTTTAATCTGCTCCAGAAAAACAGGCTTCATTTTATCCTGCAAAACCAGCTCGTAAATGGTATCGCCGTCGATAAACTCTTTTACAATGCGCTCGTTTTCCACATCCACATCCAGCATGGCGGGCATTCTGATCCCGACAGCCTTCAGCCTGTCATAATCCCTGAGTTCCGCCTCGATTTTATTGCCAAACTGATAATAGGCGCACGGCTCATGGTGTATCTGTTTTAAAACACAACGTTTTTTCCCGTCGTCTGCCAGATAAGAATATCCGCCCTTTCCCTTCCCAAGCAGTCTGATGATTTGATAGGTTTTTCCGTTTACTTCCAGTTCTTTTTCCATCCGGTTCTCTCCTCTTTCACTTCTTCCCACGCATCCGATAGCGCATCATGTCCTGCGCCGCGTTCTTCCGCATTGCCTTAAGGGATACAATGCGGAAAAAGCCGCAGACTTTAGGCTTATGATGCAACATCTGTTTTAAGTATAAACAACAGACCCTGCTTTGTCAATCGCACGGAGGATAATCCCGATACGAACCCCGCTACGAAAAACTGCCCACCGTAGGCAGACAGCCACTTACGGTGAGCAGTATATCAGTATCTGTTATCTTTCCTCTCCCATAAAGAACAGCGCAATGGTACCCGGTCCGGAGTGCGCGCCGATCGTCGGTCCGACATTGTTGATGATAAAGTGCTGCACGCCGAAACGCTCCCGTACCTGATCGCGGACATATTCCGCATCCTCCAATGCATCCCCATGGCTGATAAAGACGTAATCGTCCTTATTCTCCTGCGCATAAGAGCCCATTTTCTCTTCCATATAATCCACCAGCGCATTTAAGGACTTCTTTCTTCCCCTGACCTTGCCGATCAGGATCAGATGCCCTTCGTTGTCCACATGCAGCTTCGGCTTGATCGCAACCAGCGTACCGAGTACGGCTGCCGTTTTGCTGACGCGTCCGCCCCTGTAGAGGTGGAAAAGATCATCCACGGTAAACGCGTGAACCAGATTCAGCTTATGCGCCTCTACCCACGCCGCAGTCTCATCAAGGCTCTTTCCCGCGTCGCGCAGCCGGATCGCCTTATGTAGGAGAAGTCCCTCGCCCAGAGAGGCGCAGAGACTGTCGATCACAACGATTCTGACGTCCGGATGCTGCTCCATCACTTCCTCCGCAGCAACGCGTCCGCTGTTGTATGTTCCGCTTAAGCCGGAAGAAAAGGCAATATACAGGATTTCCTTATTCTTCTGTATACACTCCTCAAAAAATTTCTTTGCCGTCTCAGGATTGATCTGTGAGGTTGTCGGCATCTTTCCTTCCCGCATCAGCCGGTAAAACTCCTTACAGTCCAGCTCTCTGTCTTTCCCATAAGTCTCGCCGTCCAGAAAGTAGCTTAAGGACATGAAATCAATGTCATGCTCCTGCATATACTCCTTCGGCAGATCCGCCATATTGTCCGTTACAATTTTAAACATACTCCGTACCTCCAGTCCGTCTCAGATATCTCAAGCGGCAGCTTTTGCCGCCAACGTATTTCGTAGTTTTCCAAACCACATTGTATCACATCGTAAACCGTTTTACAAACCTTTTATCCGGATTTTTCCTCTTTTCGTAATCATCCATTGTTACCGTTTGCACCCGCACCATTCGCAAAGCCGCGCTTTCAGCGCTTTTTCTGCTGTCTCGCAGCTGTCTTTGCTCATCCGTTTTCCTGCTCTTTCACCGCGCCCGGCAGTCTTCCTCTGAGTATGCGCCTTTTTAAGGCTTTCCCGTCGAAGGGGATCAGGGGATACAGATACCCTCTGCCCGATATCGTCCGGTTGCTGCAAAGTGCGAGAAAGGCAAAAGTAACGCCGCCGATATACCCCCACAAACCGAAAAGCTGTGTCAGGATCAGCTGCAGGATCCGCAGAAATTTCAGGGCATAGCCCAGCTCATAGCTCGCCTGCGTATAATTTCCGAGGGCGACAAACGCCATATACAGCATAACCTCCGCATTAAACCAGCCGCTGTTTACGGAAAATTCCCCCAGCACAAGCGCAGCGAGCACGCTTAAGGGCGTACTCAGCATATTCGGCGTATTGACCGCCGCGAGCTTCAGCCCGTCGATCGCGATCTCAAGGATCAGGAACTGCCAGATCAGCGGAATATTCGGCTCTTCCCGCAGCAGAATAAACGAAAAGCTCTCCGGGACCAGCTCCCTGTGATTCATCAGCAGCAGGAAGGTCGGCGTCAGAAAGAAGGTAAGCAGGGTTGTCAGCAGTCTCGTCAGGCGAAGGTACGACCCCGTAATCGGCGGAAAATAGTAATCGTCCGCTTCCTCCATGACATCGAACACCGAGGTCGGCAGAATCATCGCGGACGGGGAATTGTCCACAAGAATGACAAGATTTCCCTCCAATACCTGCGCTGCCGCCGTATCCGGACGCTCCGTATATTTAAACTTCGGAAAGGGATTGTACCATTTTTTCCGGTACAGGCATTCCGCGAGCGACTCCTGATTCATCGTCAGCGCATCGACACGGATGTCCCGGATCTTCCGACGGATCTCTGCTAAGAGCTTTTCGTCAACCCGTCCCTGCATATAGCAGAGCACGATATCCGTCTTCGAGCTTTCCCCCGCGCTCATCATTTCCATGCGAAGCGCCGTATTGCGGATCCTGCGCCGGATCATCGCCGTGTTGAAAACGATCGTCTCGACAAAGCCGTCCTTGGAACCGCGCAGAACCTTATCCTTGTCCGGCTCCTCGACCCCGCGCGCGGGATAGGTTCTGGAATCGATTAACAGCGCGCCCTCGTATCCTTCGATCAGCAGGATAAACATTCCGGAGAGCAGCGCCCGGATCATATTTTCCATCCGCAGCTCTACCGAGACTTCCACATACGGCGTGAACTGCCTGGACATGCCCTCCATATCCCCCGGCATATCCTCCGGTTTTCTGTCCATCAGATATTGCAAAAGCTTCTGAAGCAGCTCATCCTTGCAGAAGCCGTCCACAAGATACATGCACGCATCTTTCCCGCCGATCCGGATCATCCGGCAGATCAGATCAAAATTATTCTCCAATCCCAGCTCCTGATCCAGCTTTCGCATATTCTCCCGCAGATTCCCGGAAATCACTTCTCTTCTCAAAACAAAACTCCCCTTCCGCCAATCCTGTCACAACATAATCTGTAACAGGATTACCGAAAGAGGGGTATTTTATACCTTTGTCGTACTGCCGAGCCCGCCGTTTCGGACACCGTCCGCCTCATCATCCACCGTGATGCCGTATTCGAGGAAAATTCCCTGTGCAAATCCCGTTCCCTGAACGACCTCCACGGTCTTTCCCTCGTTGGAATCATTCGTCATCTTGATAAAAATATGTCCTTCATTGTCCGAGTCAAAGTAATCGCTGTCGATGATACCGACCGTATTGTTCATCTGAAGCCGGTACTTAAACCCGAGACCGCTCCTCGGATAAATCTTGAGCACCCAGTCCTCTTCCATCTTTACGCGGATTCCCGTCGGAATTTTGATCGTCGCCGCAGGCGGCAGGGAAAAGGAAAACGGTGCAAAAAAATCATACCCGGCGCTGCCGCGTGTCGCACGCTTCGGCAGGGACAGCGTTTCATACATATCCCGGATGTCCGTCTCCGTATACTGCGGAAACTCCTCCCGCATGGCATTCAGAAAATTTTCAGGGCTTACCTTAAAAAACTGCGCTATCTTTTTCATAAATTCTCCCAATCATCATCAAATCGGACAGATCTGTCGTCCGTTTCCGCATTCTTCATACGTCGCTCTCAGTCACAGCAGCTACAGATATTTTCCGGTTTTTTCGTGACCTCATACGCGTCCGCATAATCTCCGCAGTGCAGTACCGGAACGGTCGGATCCGGCTGCGCAAGCGTCTTCCGGACATCGATCACACGCTGGTTCGCGCTGCCCTTCCAGAGAAGCTTTACATCCTTTTCTTCCTCATGAAACTCGCCGTCCACAAGGACATCGACATATTTCATCAGCGGATAATACAGAATGTTTTCCCAAAGATCCCCCGTATAGAGCCAGATCGTCTTCTGCGGATAGTTTTCCCGGATCTCTTCCATCAGCGCGCGTACACCGGACCGGTTTGCCGGATGCAGCGGATCGCCGCCCGAAAACGTGATCCCCGAAATGTAACTTTTGTCAAGCTGTTCAAAAATCTCCGCCTTTGCGGCATCATCAAACGCAAGTCCGCCGTCCGGATCCCATGTAACCGGATTCTGGCAGTTTTTACAGCAGTGGCTGCAGCCCGCGACCCAGAGCACCACGCGCAGTCCGTCACCGTTGCGCATATCGTCCTTCGTTATATTGTGATATCTCATGTCCCTACATACTTTTCCTTTCCGCGATCTCCGCCATCTTGGCGTCGTTGAGTCTGGTATCCCCATGTACACGGGAATAGGACAGATAGCCGTTCATGCGGTCGATCTTCGTCAGATTGCGGCTGCCGCACTTCGGGCAGACATCCATCTCCAGCTCCTGATGCCCGCAGTCGTCACAATAAGCGAGAGAAAGATTGACCCCCTCATAAAATCCCATATCCATCGCACGGTGGATCAGGGTCTTAATCGCCTCGATGTTGTAGTCGATCGGATATTTCACATACTGGATCTTGCCGCCGTTGCAGAGATTCCAGAACCGGTCTTCCTTATCCTGCTTCTCGATCGGCGTGATATCCTCCGAAACATGGCAGTGGAAGCTGTTGCTGACATACTCCCTGTCGGAAACGCCCTCGACGATTCCGTATTTCTTCCGAAACTGCTTTACCTGTACGCCGCAGAGATTCTCCGCGGGCGTTCCGTAAATCGCATACAGATTCCCGTCCGCTTCCTTGAACTCGTTGACACGCGCGTTGATATATTCCATGACCTCCACCGCAAACTGTCCGTCCTCGACAAGCGATTTCCCGTTATAAAGCTCCTGTAGCTCGTTCAGCGCCGTAATGCCGAAGCTCGCCGTCGCGGATTTTAACAGCGGCTTGATCTTATCGTGGAGCTGAAGATGACCGCCAAGGAATCCGCCCTCACAGTAGGCAAGCGGGTTTGTGGATGCACGCATCTCGCCGAGATAAGCGTAGGTACGGATATGCAGCTGACGGATCAGATTCAGGTAATAATCCAGCACCTCATAAAAATCCCGGCTCTCCTTCCTCGCCTTCGCAAGGATCATCGGCAGATGAAGCGATACCGCTCCGATATTGAATCTGCCGACAAATACCGGCTTATCCTCCTCATCTGCCGGATGCATGCCGCCTCTCTCGTACCAGGGAGAGAGAAACGCCCGACATCCCATCGGGGAGACAATCCTGCCGTACTGCTTATACATACTCGCGACATACCCTTTTCCGGTAAGACTCAGCCAGTCGGGATACATGGTCTTCGCGGAGCATGCCACGCCCGCCTCAAAGACATCCTCGAGCGGCTTTCCCGGTCCGTGAAGGTTCTCGTCGTAAAGAAATACGATCTTCGGGAAAAGCACCGGCTTTTTACATTCCTTCTTTCCCTGCCCGCGTCTTCTGACATTTAACATCGTAATGGTCGCCAGCTTTGCAAAACGCCCGGTTCCCGTTCCCGCCGTCACCGTAATAAACGGATAATCCCCGCGGCTGCTTCCGACCGTGTTGAATTTATATTCCCAGCCCTGAAAGCCCTGCTCATACTCGCGCACGACATCCGCATAAGCCTCTGCCTCCGCCGTGTCTTTATCAATGCCGAGCCTGAGATATTTCTCAATATATCTGTTATAGGATTTCTCCGCGTAAGGCTCTAAGATCAGATCGACGCTCGGTACGGTAAAGCCGCCGTACTGCTGGCTCGCCGCGCTCAAGACGATATCCCCGATCACGTCAAACGCAACATCCAGCGACTTCGGCTCGTTATACCAGACATTTCCCATCTCAAAGCCGCCGCTTAAGACATTCTGTACATCGAAGAGACAGCAGTTCATCGTATCCCTTCTCGCAGACATGTCATGGACATAAATATAGCCGTCGCGGCATGCCTGAATCTCTTCCGTCGTCATAAAGAATTTCTGATACAGCTCCTTGTTGAGCTGATTAAAGATCAGACTTCTCTTTGTCGCAACGAGTGCGGAATCCGTGTTGGCATTTTCCTTATCGCCGATATACATGATCGACTGGCTCTTTTTATAGACATCATCCAGCATACGGACAAAATCCTGCTTATAATTCCGGTAATCCCGGTAGCTCTTCGCGACAAGCGGCTTTACCTGCTCCAGCGCGCTCTCGACAATGTTATGCATGATGGGGATCGGAATCTCATCAGCCTCCAGCTCATTCACCTTTTCGATCACATATTTACAGATGTGCTCTTCCTCCTCGCGGGTGAATTTCGTCAATGCCCTGTATGCGCTCTTTCCGACCGCATTGATCACCTTCTGTACATTAAAGGCTTCTCTGCTGCCGTCCTTCTTGATGACATACACACATTTTTCCGGCTGAAACGCCTGACCGTAATCCACATCATTCGTTTTCGCCTGTTCAAAGTTGCTGCTCATAAGCTCATTCCTCTCCACATAAATCTGCAAAAACCTCATATCTTCCGCAGAATTGCCATTTTACTAAATATGGGTTTTCTTTTTTCTCTGTTCACTATATCTTGTATCCGATACCTACCAGTATAAAAGACAGCGATACGCTTGTCAACGAACACGCCGGAAAAAAATTGTACAAAAAAGGGAACCGAATTTTAGGATAATTTCAGTTCCCTCAAATTCATCCCTGTAATCCGTCCGCAAGCTCCATCGTCCTGACGATATCCGCAAGCCGTTCCTGATACTGCTTCTTCACCCCGGCAGGACTGATGATCACGGCCTCCCTGCCGATCCCCGCAAGCCAGCCGAAAAACTGTCCGCTGACGGCAACCCTGACCCTGACGCGAAACACTCTGTCCGTCATGGGACGGATCTCAGCCTCTCTGCCGAAGCGGTCAAGAACGACCCCCGCCAGACGGTTCGGAAACTGTAGCGTCACCGTCTCCTCTTCCCCGCCGAACATCCCGAAGGTCAGATTTGAATATGCGGCAGGATCCGTCTTTGCAAAGAGCTCCATCCCCTCCCGCGCCTCCGCAAGCACCGTAACCTCTCCCATCTTATCGACGCGGTAATGCTTCATGATATCATCCGCCGCATCATAAGCCGCCAGATAATAATTCTCATCCCGCCAGATCAGCGCCCACGGGCTGACCGTTCTTTCTCCCCCCGCGCGGGGAACCAGCTCCTTTTTCAGATTCCAGTCAAGATACGCAAAGCTGATCTGCCTGTTTTCCTGTATCGCCCGGTGGATATTGTCGATATTATAATAAATGCTCTCGTTTTCCGTCTTGATCCGTCCGACGACATAGACCTGACGCTGCAGCTTTCCCGCATCCTGTTTTCCCGCAAGCGTTTCCAGCTTCTTTATCAGGCTTCTGGATTTTCGCGAGGTGATAAAACGCGAGGACTGTACGGCATCCACAAGCAGCTTCAGCTCGGCAAGCTCAAATTCACGGCTCGCCATATAATACCCGCCGCCCTGTCTGCTGTGCAGCTGTACGATATCATATCCGAAATCACAAAGCTTCGCAATATCGTCATAAATGCTCTTGCGCTCGGAATGGATCCCGTTCGCCTCCAGATACGCGATAATATCTGCCGTAGACGCCGGATGGGTCTCATCCGTGCTCTCGGATAAAAGCTTTATGATATACAAAAGCTTCAGTTTCTGCCCCGCCGACTTTGCCATACCCGCCTCCGCTTACGTCGTTTCCTCTCCCGTCTCTGCCGTCTGCGCCGCATTTTTCTTCTGCTTTCTCTTCGCCAGCGTGATACCGATGAAAACTCCAACGGCGATCACGGCGACAAAGATCAGAAACAGCACGCCGTAAGACAAAAACATTCTTCCAAACTCAATCAGCCTGTCCATTTCCGCTCCTCCCTGTCCGAGTCATTCTTATTTCCAGTATAACAACCCTGCCGTTTCCCGTCAAGCATCCGTGACCGCTTCCCACTTCCCGCTTTCCAGAAACCTTTCCGCCTGTACAAACGCCCTGCGGATGATCCTGTCGTCGTATCCCATCAGCTCTAAAAGCTTAATGGCATTGCGCGTCGTCGCCTTCCCCTTCTGTAGCGTATACGGGAAGCTGATATCCCCGTCCTTTATCTCTTCCTCGAAGTGATAATTGTCGTACACATCCTTTAAAAGCGCCGTCAGCTCAATATCATGCGTCGCCGCGAAGCACAGGATTCCCGACCCGCCGAGGGATTTTAAGATCTGCGTGGAGGCGGCGATCCGCTCGACCGTATTCGTTCCGCGAAGCACCTCATCGACAAAGCAGAGCACCGGACGCTCCCCGGATACCGCCGCGTCAAGGATACGCTTCAGCGCCTTGATCTCTACGATATAATAGCTCTCGCCGCTGCCGATGTCATCCCGAAGCGCCATAGAGGAATACACATGGAAAAAGGACGCATGATACCCTTCTGCCGTACAGGTATGAATCGTCTGTGCGAGGATCGCATTGATCGCAACGGTCTTTAAAAACGTAGACTTTCCGGAGGCGTTGGAGCCCGTGATCAGGATACCTCTTTCTGCCGTGACACTGTTTTTAACCGGCTGCTCCAGCAGCGGATGATACGCGCCCGCAAGCGAAATCTTCTCCTCCCGGTCAAACACGGGGTTACACCAGCCGTTTTTCAGCGACTGTCTGAAAATCCAGACCGCCACAGCCGTCTCCAGATATCCGACGTTGGAGATCAGTCTGTCCGCATCCCCGATATGCTCCCGCAGAAAATGCAGCATACCGTTAAACCGGATCAGATCCACATGGAAAACCATCCGGATATAATCCAGAATCACGGACAGGATATCTCCGGATGCCGCTCCCGCGCGGCTGTTTCCCGCACTCATGACCCAGAACGAATTTTTCCGGAGCGGACGTAAGATACGCCCTGTCCTTCTGATCTCGGCAAGCTCCTCCGCACAGTCCGCCAGCTGCAGCTTTTCCAGCTCCCCGCAGACGTTTAACAGCCGGATGATGTAGGCAAAGCTCGTAATATAGGGATCAATCTCTCCCTTTTCCTTAAAATACGAAACAATGTTGTAAACCATCAGTCCGACAATACCTGCGACACCGATCGGAAACTGAATCCAAAGCAGCACGATAAACGGCAGGAACAGCAGATCGCAGAAAATATCTTTCCGACTGCTCCGCGCTCCTAAATAATCCAGATTCTCAATATAATCATAAAGGGAATATTTCCCTGTATATCCAAGCTGACTCATCCGAAACTGAAAGCGTACCCGCTCATCCGGATGTTCCCCAAAGGCATTTACCGCCCGCTCAAAACGCTCCGCGCTCCCGACATCCTGCCAAAGCGTCCGCAGCTTATAATAAAGATATTCTTCCCCCGAGGCTGACAGCGTATAATTCATCCGCTTAAAAATATCATCCATCCCGAGGTCATTCCATGTGATATCATCAATCTGTCCGTCTTCCCTGTGGCGCAGATAATAGCTTTTTATTTTCTCAAAACGCTCCGGCGCATAGGGTCTGTCCGCGAGCTGTAAATAACCGTCGTGCAGTTTCGCGATAAACCGCTTTTGTGCTTTTTTCGCGCGGTATGCTTCCAATGTAAAAATCACAATACAAAAAACGGCAAGCGCTGCCGCCATAAACAGATATTCCATACCTTACTCCCCTGAATCCAAAACAATACCCCCTGTTCCGGAATATCACTTTTCCGGAACAGGGGAACCCTTACGTTAAAACCTTATACTGCAAGGAAGAACTTTACCAAAAAGATCAAAGAAAGCACATACGTCAGGACGGAAACCTCCTTCGCCTTTCCCGTAAACAGCTTGATCACGGTGTAAACGATCAGACCGATACCGATGGCGTGTCCGATGGATCCGGAAATCGGCATGGCGATCAGCATCAGGGCAACCGGTGCAGACTGTGTAATGTCGTCGAAGTTGACATTCTTCAGTCCGGTCAGCATCAGAATACCGACATAGATCAGCGCGGAAGACGTTGCCGCCGCAGGGATCACCGCTGCAACCGGCGCAAGGAAGATACAGGCGAGGAACGCAAGTCCCGTCGTAAACGCCGTAAGTCCCGTCCGTCCGCCCGCTTCCACGCCGGACGCAGACTCAACAAACGTGGTAACGGTAGAAGTTCCCGTCATGGAGCCCGCAACGGTGCCGACCGCATCCGCGATCAGCGCTTCCTTCATGTTCGGCATCTTTCCGTCCTTGTCCAGCATACCCGCACGGCTCGCCGTACCGACCAGCGTTCCGATCGTATCGAACATATCAATGATACAGAAGGTGACGATCAGCGTAATTACGGTAAACCAGCCGATCTGCGCAAAGCCGCTGAAGTTAAATTTGAACAGCGTCGTGGATACCATGTCGCCGAAAGGAGGAAGGAAAGAAGCCTCCTTTAAGGATGCAAACGGATTTGTGTGCAGGAAGATTGCCTGTCCCGCCCAGTTGATGATGCTCGCGACAAGCATGCCGAGCAGCACTGCCGCCTTCACACCCCTCTGCGCAAGAATGATGATAACAAACAGTCCGATAAACATGGTGACAACGCCGAGGATCATCGCCGTATAACCGCTTCCCATGTTTGTCTTTGCAACACTCGGCGTCAGCGCGCCGAAGAAGTCGCGCATCGTATAGAACGGACCGCCCGTCTCGGAATATACGCCCGCATTCGAGCCGAGTCCGATGTTTAAGAGCATCAGACCGATCGCCGGTGCGATACCATGGCGCACGCCGAGCGGAATCGCCTCAACGATCTTCTCCCGGATGTTCAATACCGAGAGGATCAGGAAAATGATACCCTCGATCAGGATGATGCAGAGCGCCGCCTGAAAGGACTCTACATACGTCATGCCGGTCAGACCGACAATGTTTGTGACAACAATGGCAAAGAAGCTGTTCAGTCCCATGCCGGGCGCCATTGCAAACGGCTTGTTTGCAAGAAATGCCATCACAAAGATACCGATTGCGGATGCAATACAGGTTGCCAGGAAAACACCGTTCCAGAGTTCCTTTCCCTCTGCGCCGAAATTCGTCAGCAGATTCGGATTCAGGGCGATGATGTAAGCCATCGTCATGAACGTCGTCAGTCCGGCGATCACTTCGGTTTTCGCTGTCGTGTTGTTTTCCTTGAGCTTAAATACTTTCTCTAACATGTTCTTTCTCTTCTCCCTCCTATGTATAATGTTTAGAGATTTCCGCATTTCGCGGAATATGTCAAGCGCTTAAAATACGCTTCACAATCCTGTCACATTTCTCGTAAATCTTCTCCGGATTCTCTCCGACGTTGAACTCTCCCTCGCGGTACAGGATCTTTCCGTTGATCATCGTCATCAGCACATTCGCCTTACTTCCGCTGTAGACCAGATTTTTCCGGATATTGTGAACCGGCTGCATGTTCGGCTGATGCAGATCGATCAGTACAAGATCCGCAAGCTTCCCCTTCGCCAGCACATCCGCTTTCGGAAGCCGCATCGCCTTCGCGCCGTTCACCGTCGCCATCCGCAGCACCCTTTCTGCGTCAAGACCCGCGGGATCATTTTCCCGCAGCTTGCTTAAGCCCGCCGCCAGATACATCTCCCGGAACATATCGAGCGCGTTATTGCTCGCCGCACCGTCCGTACCGACGGCTACGGGAATCTTCCGCTTTCCATAATCGGCAAGCGGCGCGATCCCGCTCGCAAGCTTCATGTTCGAGGCAGGATTCGTAATCACAAAAAGACGTCTTCTGCGGAATACCTCCATATCCCCTTCCGTCATATGGACACAGTGATATCCCCCGCCGCCAAATTCAAAAATCCCCATCATATCAAGGAACATCGCCGGCGTCATACCATACTTTTCCTTACACTGCTCCACCTCGCGCTTCGTCTCCGCAAGGTGCGTATAGACCGGCGCACGGTATTTGTGGGCAAGCTGGGCGATCCGGTAGATCAGCTCCTTTGAGGTCGTATACTCCGCGTGAAAGCCGAGCTGATAGCTGATCAGCGGATCCGCCTTATTCCATTTCAGATACTGCTCCTCCATCTCCTCGACCGAGGACGTAAAATCGTTCAGCCCGCTTGTGAGCACACAGCGCATACCCATATCAATACAGCTTTCCGCAACTGCATCCGGCTTTAAGTACATATCGAAGATCGAAGTGATCCCGGAGGTCAGATATTCTAAAACGGCAAGCTTTGTCAGCTCATAGATATCCTCCCCCGTCAGCTTCTCCTCCAAAGGGAACACTTTCTCCTGCAGCCATTCCTGCAGCGGCACATCATCCGCATAAGAGCGCAGGAAAGTCATGGCGGAATGCGTATGGGCATCCTTAAAGCCGGGCATCAGCAGATTCCCCTTACAGTCCAGCTCCACATCCCATTTGATCTTCGGCAGCCCGCTGTTCCAGCCGTTTACAAGCTCCGCCTGTTCCGGAACGCAGACAATCTTTTCATTTTTGATCCAGACCTCTCCGTCAAAAACCGGACGGTTCTTCTCCATTGTCAGTATCTTTGCATGATATAATCTGATATTCACCTGATCGTTCCTCCCCCGAAGCTTTTTGGCAGAAGCTCCTTCAGACGGTATTCCTCATACGCCGTCTCACTTTTCGCGACAAGGATCAGGAAGTCGTCCCCGCAGAATTCCTTCATCACCTGACGACAGATGCCGCAGGGATAAGCGTAATCCTCCGGCAGCTTTCCCGCCATGCCGCCCGCTATGGCGATTGCCGAAAAATTTCTCTTTCCTTTTCCGACCGCACAAAAAAACGCCGTCCGCTCCGCGCAGACCGTCGCGCCGTAGCTTGCATTCTCGATATTACAGCCCGAAATAATCTCTCCGTCATCACTAAGCAGCGCAGCCCCGACCGCATAATGAGAATACGGCACATACGCATTTTCCCGCGCTGCAAGCGCCGCACGGATCAGCGTCTCCTTCTCTTTCAGCATACCCTGCCCATCTCCTTTACCGCTTCCGTCAGAAGCTTTGTAAACCGCGGCGCCGCTTCGTCTGCCGCCGCCTGTACCTCTTCATGGCTTAAGGGCTGCGCCGTCATTCCCGCCGCAAGATTACAGATACAGGAAATCCCGCAGATCTTCATGCCCATATGATTCGCGGCGATCGCCTCTACGACCGTACTCATGCCGACCGCGTCGCAGCCGAGCGTGCGCAGCATACGGATCTCCGCAGGAGACTCAAACGACGGTCCCGTCAGCTGGGTATAGACGCCCTCCTGTAAGAAGATTCCGTTCTCCTTCGCCGTCTGCCGTATGATCTGCTGTAATTCTTCCGCATATACATGGCTCATATCCGGAAACCGCACACCGAGCGCCTCTATATTTTCTCCGATCAGCGGATTCGGCGCAAACACGGAAATCTGATCCTTTATCAGCATGAGATCCCCCGCATGAAACGAGGTATTCACCCCGCCCGCCGCATTCGTCAGAAATAAAATCTCCGCGCCCATCTGCCGCATCAGCCGCACGGGAAGCACAACATCGCTGACCGGATATCCCTCATAAAAATGTACGCGCCCTTTCATGCAGACAACCCGGGTCTCCCCGACATACCCGAAAATAAACTTTCCCGCATGTCCGGGGACGGTCGATACCGGAAAGCCCTCTATCTCTTTATAAGGCAGCTCGCCCACAACGCGGATATTTTCCGCATACTCTCCAAGCCCGGAGCCGAGCACAATGGCAACCTTCGGTACAAAATCCGTTTTTTCCCTGACACATTCATAGCATTTTAAAAGCTTGTCATACACTTCGCTCATCCGCCGCACTCCTTTCGCACGAAACACCTCTCATTATACAGAACAGCCGGAAAAAAAGCAACGATTCCGGAAAATGAAATCGCTGCTCCTTTGTATTTCCCTATTTTCGTTCATCCAGATAAAGCTGTACGCGGTTATCGAGATTTTTTGCCGCCTCCTCCGCCGACCGCTGCCCGGCGAAATACGGTTCCAGCTCCTCGTAAATAAGATCCGAAATTTCCGCCGCATACCAATTCCCCGGCTCCGCCTTTTCGACAAGCTCCCCGCCGTCGGCAAAGATATCGTCCACTGCAAGCAGATAACCGTTTCCC
>CAZVWN010000036.1:0-16979 GCA_964631065.1 uncultured Acetatifactor sp. | reverse complement strand
AGTTGGTAGAGCAGAGGACTGAAAATCCTCGTGTCACTGGTTCGATTCCGGTTCTAGGCATTTTTTCATGCAGTCTGTAGGTGAAATCCGGCATCGAAAGTCTTATTTTAAGCCTTTTGATGCTATTTTTTTAGGAATAATTATGATAAAATAAAACGAAAACGACAATAAGAACAGAGTATGGAGTACGGTTCGGATGGAAGAGAAAGAGACAAAAAAAGAAGAAACAGAGCTTCAGAAACCGGAAAAAGAGAAGAAAAAAACGGGCAGACCTGCAAAATGGATGATTGCGATAACGGCTGTGGCTGTTGCCATCCTAGGAACTTATATTGGAATTGCCCTGTATTATGAGGCGCATTTTCTGCCGAACAGTTCCGTAAACGGTATTTTATGCGACAATATGACAGAGCAGGAGCTGACAGTTCTGCTCGAGGCACAGATAGACAAATATGCCCTGCGGGTGACGGGAAGGGATTTTAGGACAGGGGAATCCGGTGCAGTCATTGGTGAGCTTGTTCCCGTGGAGATCGGGATGTCTTATGTAAACTGCTCTGCGGCAGTGCAGGAGCTGCTGGAGACGCAGAATGAGTGGATGTGGCCGGCAGCATATATGGGCAGTCACAGATATTACAATATAGCACAGGGGGTTCAATTTGACAGAGAGCTTCTGGAGAGAGTCGTAAAGGGGTGGGATGCCTGCCGCGAGGAAAATATGATCGCGCCTGCGGATGCGTATATCAGTGAGTACCGTGAGGAGCTTCCGGGGTATGAGATCATTCCGGAAACAGAAGGGACAACCCTGAAGCCTGATCTTGTGATGGAATATATTGAGGCTGAGCTGTATGCGCAGAATACGGAACTGGATCTGGAGGAAAAACACTGTTACGAAGAGGCGGCGGTAAAGCAGACGGACAAAGCGCTTACGGAGACCGTAGAAACGGTAAATCAATGGCTGCGTACTGCGATTACTTATGACTGGAACGGGAATGAGGTGATTCTGGATCATGAGACATTACATGAGTGGATTACGATAGAGGAAGGGAAACCGTTTCTGGACGAGGACGCCGTCGCGGCTTATGTAAAAAAACAGGCAAAGCAGTATGACACTTATGGAAAAAAGAAAAATTTTGTTACAACCCTTGGAATTGAGATGACGCTGAATAGTCCGAATTACGGGTGGAAAACTGACAGGGAAGCGGAGACAGAGGCGCTTCTGGAACAGATTTATCAGGGGGCAGAAGCGTCTAAGGAGCCTGCATACAGTGTGCGCGCAAAGGCAAAGGGGAGCAATGATGTAGGAACCTCTTATATAGAGGCAGATCTGACGCATCAGCATGTCTATGTATATCAGGACGGGGAAATGGTGTTTGAGACGGACTGTGTGTCCGGGAAGATGAACGCTGACCCGGGGTGTG
This sequence comes from uncultured Acetatifactor sp., assembly GCA_964631065.1. Classification (GTDB taxonomy): domain Bacteria; phylum Bacillota; class Clostridia; order Lachnospirales; family Lachnospiraceae; genus Acetatifactor. The sequence goes on along the minus strand of CAZVWN010000036.1, from coordinate 15,564 downwards.
TGACGCCGCAGGGAATCTTCGGGCTGACCTATAAAACGACAAATGCCATTTTGCGGGGGGCAACATATGAATCGCCCGTCAGCTACTGGATGCCGTTCTACGGGAATTATGGAATGCATGATGCAACGTGGCGTGTCCATTTCGGCGGAACAATCTATATGGAAAACGGTTCGCACGGCTGTATCAATCTGCCGTTAGATTCCGCAAAAACGATATACGGATATGTATCAACAGGGTTTCCGGTAATCTGCTATTATTATGAAGTCGATCCGCTTCCGGCGGTTCCGACAGAGGGGGAGGCGCTGACGGCGGAACAGCTTCAGAGTGAGCAGGAGCCGACAATCACGCAGTCGCAGGAGCAGACGGACAGCAATCAGGAAGGATAGTGAATGGGAGAGCATAGGGTTCGTTCCGGACGTCAGGCGGAAAGATGGAAAAAAGAGTGGAATCAGTACCGCCGTTTTCACAGGATGATCAGAGAGGATGCGTCGGATATTCTGACTTCCCGGAATTTCCGTAAGACGAAGCAGTTTATTCAGCATGGGAATATTACGGTCTGCGATCATGTGATGAGCGTGGCAAGGTGCAGTCTTGCGCTGACGGAGCTGCTCCATATACAGTGCAACAGGCGGGCGCTGATCAGAGGGGCGCTTCTTCATGATTACTTTTTATATGACTGGCATAAACCGGACAGGGAGCATCCGCACAGACTGCATGGGTTTTATCATCCGGGAACGGCTCTCCGGAATGCAGCAAGGGAGTACAATCTGAGCGCCAGGGAAAGAGATATCATAGAAAAGCATATGTGGCCGCTTACGGTCGTGCCGCCGAAATGCAGGGAAGCATGGATCGTTACGACGGCAGACAAATGGTGCTCGCTGCTGGAGACGCTTCATATGCACCGCGGTCATGGCGCCGTTCTCCTGAAGGTGAAGGAGGACGAGAGTGGAACATTTATTTGAAAAGCTGGCAGAATATGGCGGGAGTGACATTTATCCCTGTCATATGCCGGGGCATAAGCGGCAGTCCTGCGGAAATCTGCCGCCGGCGCTTTACGGGTCGGACATTACGGAGATAGACGGCTTCGATAATCTGCACCATCCGGAGGGGATCTTAAGGGATTTACAAAGGCATGCGGCAGAGCTTTGCGGCGCTGAGGAGAGCTTTTATCTGATCAACGGGAGTACAGGGGGGATTTTGAGCGCCGTGAGCGCTGCGCTGCCGGAGGGCGGGCATATCCTTATGGCGAGAAACTGTCATAAGTCCGCGTATCATGCCGCCTATCTGCGGAAGCTGCAGATTACCTATCTGTTGCCGGAGGTGATGCAGGGATATGACATTTCTGATGCCATAACGGCGGAACAGGTCAGAGCGGCGTTAGAGCGGGAACCCGGCATACAGGCTGTTCTGATCGTGTCGCCCACTTATGAGGGCAGAATCAGTGAGATCCGACGTATTGCGGAGACGGTTCATGCGAAGGGGATTCCTCTGATCGTTGACGAGGCGCATGGGGCGCATCTGGGATGGAGCAGCGCTGTAGCGGAAAACAGCTGCAGACAGGGGGCGGATATCGTGATCCAGAGTGTACATAAGACGCTTCCTGCCCTGACACAGACGGCGCTGCTGCATGTAAACGGCTCTCTGATTGACAGGGACAGACTGCGGCGTTTCCTGCGGATCTATCAGTCGAGCAGTCCGTCCTACCTTCTGATGGCGAGTATTGACAATGCCCTGCAATATATGGAGGAGCATGCGGAAGAGGCGCTTTGCGTATTTCGCAGAAGATATGAGGCGCTGTATGAAAGACTGAAGGGATGTCATTGCCTGAGTTTTTTGCCTCTCGAAGATGCGCGTCAGGATATCGGAAAATTTTTCATTTCCGTGAAGAATACGACTATCACAGGGAAGCAATTGTATGATATACTTTTACAGAGGTATCACATACAGCTTGAGATGGCGGCAGAGAGCTTCGGCCTTGCAATGTTTACCGTGAATGACGGGCAGGAGGGCTATGACAGGATGGCAGCCGCACTTCTTGAGATTGATGCAGGGCTGTCGCGTGGGGAGGCAGAATCGCAGAAACGATGTGATACAGGACTGACACGGAAGGATACCGGGGAGCAGGAGAAGGCGGTTTTGTTTTCCTGTCCGCAGACGGGGCTGCCGCTTGCGGAGGGCTGGGACAGGGAGACCAAAGAGGTGTCTCTGGCGCAGAGTATCGGGAGCTGTGTCGGTGAATTTGTCAATCTGTACCCGCCCGGGATTCCGGTTCTTGTTCCCGGGGAGCGGATGACGGCAGAAATCGAACAAAAGATAAGCTTATGGCTGCAGCAGGGAATGGACGTGCAGGGGGTTTCAGAACACGAGGGGCGTTATTTTATCAAAATAGTATAAGAAAGAGGAACAGAAAATGAGAAAAACAAAAATTGTCTGCACAATCGGACCGGCGAGTGAGTCGGAGGAACGGCTTCGCGAGCTGATGCTTGCCGGAATGAACGTGGCGAGATTCAATTTTTCCCATGGAACGCATGAGGAGCAGAAGGGAAAGCTGGAGCGTGTGCTGAAGGTTCGCGAGGAGCTTGGACTGCCTGTGGCAACGCTTCTCGATACGAAGGGGCCGGAAATCCGTCTGCGTGATTTTGAAGGGGGAAAGGTTGAACTGAAGACGGGGGAGCAGTTTATCCTGACAACACAGGAGATTCTTGGAACGGCGAAGAAAGCGGCAATTTCCTATAAGGATCTCAAAAATGACATATCTGTCGGAACAACGCTTCTGATTGACGACGGTCTGATCGAGCTTGTAGTAGAGGAGATGAAAGGGGAAGAGATCGTCTGTCGTATCATCAACGGCGGCTTTGTCTCGAATCACAAGGGCGTAAATGTACCGGGGGCAGTGCTTTCCATGCCGTACATCAGTGAGGCGGATAAAGCGGACATTCTGTTTGGAATTGAGCAGGGATTTGAGCTGATCGCGGCATCCTTTGTCCGCAGCAGAGAGGATATTCTTGCACTGCGTGCAATTCTCGACGAACATGGCAGTGACATGAAGATCATTGCAAAGATTGAGAATATGCAGGGAATTGAAAATCTGGAGGAGATTCTCGAGGCGGCTGACGGCGTTATGGTCGCGCGCGGTGATATGGGCGTGGAGGTGCCGCTTGAGGAGGTTCCCATCCTTCAGAAAAGGATGATCAAGATGGCGAATGCACAGGGAAAGCATGTCATTACGGCAACGCAGATGCTGGAATCCATGATTACGCATCCCAGACCGACGAGAGCCGAGACGACCGATATCGCGAATGCAATTTATGACGGAACGACGGCAATCATGCTTTCCGGAGAGAGTGCGGCAGGAAAATATCCTGTGGAAGCGGTAAAAACGATGGCGAAAATTGCGGAAGCAGCCGAAAAAGATATTGACTACCGTTCCAGGATGCGCAGAAACGATGACGGAGACAAGTCCCAGATCACGAATGCGATCGCTTATGCGACGTGCTCTGCGGCGATGGATCTGGACGCGGCGGCGATCATTACCGTTACGATGTCCGGATATACGGCGCAGGCGATATCCAGATATAAGCCGGGCTGTCAGATCATCGGGTGTGCCGTGACACAGCGTGTGTGCAACCAGCTGAACCTTCTCTGGGGTGTCAGTCCGCTGCTGATCGAGGAGGAAGAGACGGCAGAGGAGCTGTTTGCGAATGCGGTTACGGCTGCCAAAAAGGCGGGTCTGGTAAAGACGGGGGATGTTGTCGTGATCACTGCGGGCGTGCCGCTCGGCGTGACCGGAACGACAAACATGGTTCATGTGGTAGAGGTAGAGTAGCAGCATGGGAAAAATCATATGCCTGATGGGAAAAAGCTCCACCGGAAAGGATACGATCTTTCAAAGACTGCGGGAGGATGACAGTCTGAAGCCGGGCACGGTCGTCTCTTATACGACGAGACCGATCAGAGACGGCGAACGCGAGGGCGTGGAGTACTTTTTCACGGATGAAGCCGGGTATAACGAATGGAAGAGCCGGGGACGCATCATCGAGGCAAGGGAGTATCATACGTTCCATGGCTTATGGCGTTATTTCACCGTGGACGACGGGCAGATAACGGAGACGGGAAATTATATCATGATCGGCACGCTTGAGGCGTATTGCAGTCTGCGGGAATATTTCGGCGCGGACAGGGTAGTTCCGGTCATGATAGAGCTGGACGACGGTGTACGGCTGCAGCGTGCTCTTGACAGGGAGCGCAGACAGGAAAATCCGAAGTATGAGGAGATGTGCCGCAGATTTCTTGCAGACAGCGAGGATTTTGCGCCGGAGAAGCTGGAGAGGGCGGGGATTACCGAAACCTTTGTCAACAATGATCTGGAGCAGTGTCTGAATGAGATCCGGGCGTATATTAAAAGAGCTGTCGGATGATGTAGGGAGGGCGGCATATGGATATCAAGGTGAATCAGCTTAACCGGGCGGCGCCGGTGGAACAGACGCAGACGGTACAGCCGACGGACGGCACCTTTAAGTTTATGCTTGCCAGTCACATAGAGGAGGCAGAGCTTCAGGCAAGGCTGCAGACGCTCATGGAAGAGATCACCATGGAGGGCGAGAAGCTGGCAAAGCGGCGGGATGTAAAGGATATGCGGCATTACCGCGGGCTGGTCAAGGAATTTTTAAATGAGGTGGTAACGCGCTCCCATTCTTTTTCGAGAGAGAATTTTCTCGACAGGCGGGGACGGCACAGGGTATACGGCATTATCCGGCTTGTGGATGAAAATCTCGATCAGCTGGCGCAGGAACTGATGAAGGATGAAAAGGATAATCTTGCAATACTGAATAAGATCGGCGAAATAAGGGGCTTACTGTTGGACATTTTTACTTGAGGACGAAAGGTAAGGGCTGGAAAGATGGCAGGATTTCGGGATGTGATAGGTCAGGAGCAGATCAAGGAGCATCTGCAGAATGCGATCAGGGCAAAGAAAGTTTCCCATGCGTATATCATAAATGGGGAGAAATCTTCCGGCAAGGAGTTCATCGCGCGTGTCTTTGCCATGACGCTGCAATGCGAGCAGGGAGAAACGGAGCCCTGTCAGGAGTGCCATTCCTGTAAGCAGGCGTTGTCGGACAATCATCCCGATATTATTTATGTGACGCACGAAAAGCCGAATACAGTCAGTGTAGACGATATCCGCGCACAGATCAACAATGATGTCGGGATCAGACCCTACAGCAGCAGATATAAAATTTATATTCTCAATGAGGCGGAGAAGATGACGCCGCAGGCACAGAATGCAATCCTGAAGACACTGGAGGAGCCGCCGGCATATGCCGTTATCATTCTGCTGACGGCAAATGTCAATTCGCTCCTGCCGACGATCCTAAGCCGCTGTGTTGTCCTGAATATGAAGCCGGTTGCGGATGAGGCGGTGAAAAAATATCTGATGGAGCAGCTTCAGGTTCCGGATTATAAGGCAGAGATCTGTGTCGCCTTTGCGCGGGGGAATATCGGAAAAGCAAAATCGCTTGCCGCCAGCGAGGATTTTGAAAATCTGAAATCAGAGGCGCTTTCCCTTTTGAAATACATAAAGGATATGGAGCTCAATGAAATCATAGCGGCGATCAAAAGGATTACGGAGTATAAGTTTGACGTCAATGATTATCTTGACATTTTTTCCGTCTGGTATCGGGACGTGCTGCTTTTTAAAGCGACGAATGACGTCAATCATCTGGTGTTCCGCGAGGAGATCCAGACGATCAGAAGGGCGGCGCAGTGCAGCAGTTATGAGGGAATTGAGACGATTATCAAGGCGCTTGATACGGCGAAAAAGCGTCTGGATGCCAACGTGAAATTTGAGCTTACGATGGAGCTGCTGATGCTGACGATACAGGAGAACAGCTGACAGGCAGGGATTAACAGTAGCTTTTTCGGCGCAGATATGCTAAAATGGCAGTGGCTGTCCTGACAGTGGATGGTAAAGAGGACGGCAGGGAAGCAGAGTCTGAAGGAATGAGGCGCGAAGCGCCTGTGAGGTGAATAGATGATAAAAGTGATTGGTGTGAGATTTCGGACGGCGGGAAAAATTTATTTTTTTGATCCGCTGAATCTGGACATTAAGCGTGGCGATCATGTGATCGTAGAGACGGCAAGAGGGATTGAATTCGGCACCGTTATGACGGGAGTTACGGAGGTTGAGGACGGCAGGGTCGTTCAGCCGTTAAAACCGGTAATCCGGCTTGCCAACGCAAGGGATGTCGAACAGGAAGCAAACAATAAGCTGAAGGAACGTGAGGCTTTCAAAATCTGTCTGGAGAAGATTCAGAAGCACGGTCTGGAGATGAAGCTGATCGATGCGGAATATACCTTTGACAATAACAAGGTTCTCTTTTACTTTACGGCGGACGGCAGGATTGATTTCAGAGAGCTGGTCAAGGATCTTGCGGGGGTTTTTAAGACAAGGATTGAGCTTCGGCAGATCGGTGTCAGGGATGAGACAAAGATCGTCGGCGGCATCGGTATCTGCGGGCGGCCGCTCTGCTGTCACAGCTATCTTGCGGATTTTGTGCCTGTGTCGATCAAGATGGCGAAGGAGCAGAATCTTTCCCTGAATCCGACAAAGATTTCGGGAGTCTGCGGCAGACTGATGTGCTGTCTGAAGAATGAGGAAGAGACTTATGAAGAGTTGAACCGGAAGCTTCCCGGCATTGGGGATTATGTGACGACTGAGGACGGTCTGCGGGGCGAAGTGCAGAGCGTCAATGTTCTGCGCCAGCTTGTCAAGGTAGTTGTCGAGGAAGGCGACGAAAAGGAGATCAAGGAATATCCCGTCGAGCAGCTTCAGTTCAGGCGCAGACACGGAAAGAAGGAAAAGGTAGATCTGTCCAGGGAAGAGATGCAGGAGCTGGAAAAGCTTGAGGAAGAGGAGCAGCAGGAGACTGCTGAGCCGTCAGAGCAGACGGAAGGAACCGGAAGACAGAATAATCGGAACAGGACGCGCCAGAACGGACAGGAGGAGCCGCGCCGTGAATACCGAAGCCGTCAGAACGGCGGACAGGACGGCGTGCGCCGCGAGTATCGGAACCGACAGGGTGACGGACAGGACGGTGCGCCGCGCCGTGAATATCGGAACCGTCAGAATGACGGACAGGACGGTGCGCCGCGCCGTGACTACCGAAGCCGTCAGAGCGACGGACAGGACGGCGCACACCGCGAGTATCGGAACCGTCGGAATGAAGGGCAGGGTTTTGAGCCGCGCCGTGATTATCGGAACCGTCAGGGCTTTGAACAGCGGCAGGAGCGTCAGAACGGCGAACAGCGTTATGAGGCGAACGCAGAAGCCGGACAGGGCGGCAGAAATCATTACAGAAACCGGCACAATCGTCAGAGACAGGAAAATCAGGAAGGACAGACAAGGCGCAATGACAATCGATCTGAAGGACAATGAACGGCTGGATGATCTGCAGCGGAACGGTTATCGGATCATACAGAATCCTGAGAAGTTCTGTTTTGGGATGGATGCCGTCCTGCTGACAGGCTTTGCACGCGCGGGAAGCAGAGACAGACTGCTGGATCTGGGAACGGGAACAGGGATCATTCCGATTCTGATGGAAGCGAAGTACCATTGTGCGCATCTGACCGGATTAGAGATTCAGCCGGAGAGCGCCGATATGGCGGCGCGAAGCGTTGCGCTGAACGGGCTGACGGAGCGGATTGAGATTGTGACAGGAGATATCAGGGAGGCAGACAGGATTTTTAAGTCTGCTTCTTTTGATTGTATTACCTGTAATCCGCCGTATATGATCGGCAGACACGGACTGACCAATCCGGACGCGCCGAAAGCGATTGCGCGGCATGAGCTTCTCTGTACGTTTGAAGATGTTGCAAGGCAGACGGCAAAGCTTTTAAAGCCCGGCGGACATTTTTTTCTGGTACACAGACCGTTCAGACTGGCAGAGATCATGGGAACACTGATGCAATATAAGCTCGAGCCGAAACGGATGCAGCTGGTTTATCCTTATGTGGATAAGGAGCCGAATATGGTTTTATTAGAGGCGGTGCGGGGCGGCAGATCGCGTATGACGGTGGAAAAGCCGCTGATTGTGTTTGAAAGCCCCGGTGTTTACAGACAGGAGATTCAGGAGCTTTACGGGTTCTGAGCTGCTGCGGAGTTATGTTACCGCAGGGAACGCGAAAAAGAGCCGGAAAGTGGAGGTGACAACTGTGTCAGGTACTTTGTTTTTATGTGCAACGCCGATCGGAAATTTACAGGACATGACGCCGCGGGTTGTGGAAACGCTTCGGACGGTTGATGTCATTGCGGCGGAGGATACGCGCAACAGCATAAAGCTTTTAAATCATTTCGATATCCATACGCCGATGACAAGCTATCATGAGTACAATAAGGTCGAGAAAGCAAGACAGCTGGTCGTGCAGCTGCAGTCAGGGCAGAATATTGCATTGATCACGGATGCGGGAACGCCGGCAATCTCGGATCCCGGGGAGGTTCTGGTACGGATGTGCCATGAGAACCATATCCCTGTGACCTCGCTGCCGGGCGCGGCGGCGTGCATCACGGCGCTGACGCTTTCCGGGCTTTCGACGAGACGCTTCTGTTTCGAGGGGTTTCTTCCGTCGGACAAAAAAGAAAAGAAAGAGATCTTAGAGGAGCTTGCCGAAGAGAGCCGGACGATGATCCTCTATGAAGCGCCGCATCATCTTGTCCGCACGCTGGAAGAGCTGCATGATACGCTGGGCGAACGGAAGCTTACTCTGTGCCGGGAACTGACGAAGAAGTTTGAGACGGTTCTGCCGACAACGCTGGAAGGGGCGCTGCGCTTTTTTGAGACGGAAGAGCCGAGGGGAGAATATGTTCTTGTCCTTGAGGGAAAGAGCCGTGAGGAAAAACGACGCGAGGAGATTGCAGCCTGGGAGAGCATGACAGTGGAGGAACACATGGCATATTACGAGGCGCAGGGGATGGATCGCAAAGCGGCGATGAAGCAGGTCGCGAAGGATCGCGGAGTCGGGAAACGCGAGATTTACGCCTGTTTAAACCGTGATGTGACAGAGATGTCATAAACAAGAAATCCTAAGCGTTGTATGAGGCATGGATCCGGGAATAAAAAGAGCAGGGGAAATGGGAAACACGCGGCGGAAGCAGGAAAACGGCTGCACAACGGGAGGAAGTATGGCTGCATCAAATTGTGACGCTTGTGTCAATTATGTATATGATGAGGATTATGAGTGTTATTGCTGTATGGTAAATCTGGACGAGGACGAGATGTACCGGTTTCTTTCCGGAACACAGCGGGAATGTCCGTATTTCAGATTGGATGATGAGTATGCGGTGGTCCGGCACCAGATTTAGGAGCGCGGGTCTGAAAATGCTTTCCGGAGAATAAGATGGGATAACGATGTCTGTGCGCAAAATGCGGCATGGAAAGGATTTGTTATGCTGAATAGGATCTGGGCGGTGATGATTCTGCTCGCTGTGGTGTACGCAGCCTTTACCGGCAGGATGAGCGAGGTGACGAATGCGGCGCTTGACAGTGCGGGAGAGGCAATTTCGCTCTGCCTGACGATGGCGGGGGTTGTCGCACTCTGGATGGGGCTGATGGAGATTGCAAAGAAGGCGGGTCTGATCGAAAAGCTGACGGGGGGGATTTCTCCGTTTCTGACGTTTCTTTTCCCGCGGATTCCCAAAGAGCATCCGGCGCGGGAATACATCGCGACGAATCTGATCGCGAATGTATTGGGACTTGGCTGGGCATGTACGCCCGCCGGCTTACGGGCAATGGAGGAGCTTGCAAAGCTCGAGGAAACGCGAGGAACCTTCGGATATGGAGCGCTGCCTGATGTCGGGGAGGGCACGAAGCAGGAGCGTCCGGCAAGTAATGAAATGTGTACCTTTCTGATTCTGAATATTTCTTCTTTACAATTGATTCCGGTAAACATGATCGCGTACAGAAGTCAGTATGGCAGCGCGAATCCGGCGCTGATCATTGCGCCCGCCATTCTTGCAACGCTGTTCAGCTCCTTTGTCGCCATAGTCTATTGCAAGTGGAAGGACAGGGGAGGATGCAGGGGATGAATGTACTTTTACATGTTTCCGATCTGATCATTCCGGTTTTGATTTTCTTTATTGTCGGCTACGGCATGGTTTCCGGGGTTAAGGTTTACGAAAGCTTTCTGGCGGGTGCAAGGGACGGATTGAAGATCGTACTCGACATTGTACCGACTCTGATCGGACTGCTCGTCGCGGTGGGTATGCTGCGCGCGTCCGGCTTTTTTGAACTTTTGGGCAGTTTTCTTGGACCTTTGACGGAAAGGGTAGGTCTTCCGGCGCAGCTGATGCCGCTGTTGATCGTGAAAATGTTTTCTTCCTCAGCGGCGACCGGGCTTGTCCTCGATATCTTCCGGACGGCGGGGCCGGATTCCTATGCCGGGCTTCTGACGTCGATTCTGATGAGCTGCACGGAAACAATTTTTTATACGATGAGCGTATACTTCCTTGCGGCGAAGGTGACAAAAACCAGGTATACCCTGACCGGGGCGTTACTGGCAACACTTGCGGGAACGGCTGCGAGCGTGCTTTTGACGATGCGGATGCTGTAGGATGAAGCGTTACAATACGCGGTAATTTTTCCGGACACTCTCTTGCCATTCCCCGGATGGAAACGTATAATGATTTTATGATGGAAAATTGGTATGAATATTTATGGATCATAGCAGGGGCGGCGCTTCTTTTTGTTTTGGCAGGTACGGTTCTGATTCTGCGCCGAAGAAGGCGCAGACCCTCAGATATGGATCTGATGGACGGGCGGGATTTTGAATATTACTGTGCGGAGCTTCTAAGACAGCGCGGATTTCAGGAGGTTGCGGTCACAAAAGGAAGCGGAGATTACGGGATTGATATTCTCGCGGAAAAGGACGGCATCAGCTACGCCATTCAATGTAAATGTTATGCCGCGCCGGTCGGCGTCAGGGCGGTGCAGGAGGCATATGCCGGACGGGATTATTATGACTGTATGGTGGGTGCGGTTCTGACGAACCAGTATTTCACACAGCCGGCGGTTGAGGCGGCGAAGAAGCTGAAGATCCTGCTGTGGGACAGAGGATATCTGGAGAGCATGGAGAGGGAAGCGTGAGGAAGCTGCATGCAATGGAAGGAATTTGAGCGGAGTTTTCCGATAAAACTGAATGCCCGGCAAAGAGAAGCAGTACAGAGCGTTGACGGACCGGTACTGCTTCTTGCCGTACCCGGATCGGGGAAAACGACGGTTCTTGTGACGCGGCTCGGATATATGATTTACTGTAAAGGGATTCTGCCGGAAAAGATTCTGACGGTGACGTACACGGTTGCGGCGACAAAGGATATGAGCAGACGCTTTGCGTCCTATTTTGGGGAAGAAACGGCGAAGCGGCTGGAATTTCGGACGATCAACGGTATCTGTGCCCGGATTTTGCAGTATTTCGGAAAGCGCACAGGGAAAAAGCCGTTTGAACTGGTTACGGACGAGAAGGTGACGGCGGAAATACTCTCCTCGGTTTACCGCAAGGTGCAGGAAGAGTATCCGACGGAGAGCGATTTGAAAAATGTCCGCACGCTCATTACCTATATCAAGAATATGATGCTGAAGGAGGATGAGATCCGACGGCTTGACAGGGAAAATGATCTGCGGATTTCGGAGATTTACAGAGAATATTGCAGACAGCTTAGGGAGCGGCAGCTTATGGATTATGACGATCAGATGGTTTATGCCTATCAGCTGCTTTGCAGATTTCCGGAGCTGTTGTCCGATTTTCAGGACAGATATCCGTATATCTGTGTGGATGAGGCGCAGGATACCTCAAAGATCCAGCATGCGATCATTGCACTGCTTGCGGCGAAGACGGAGAATCTGTTCATGGTAGGGGATGAGGATCAGAGCATCTACGGCTTCCGCGCGGCATACCCGGAGGCTCTTTTGTCCTTTGAAAAGCATCATCCGGGCGCGAAGGTTTTACTGATGGAGGACAATTTCCGTTCCGACGCCGCGATTGTCCGTGCGGCAGACCGCTTTATCCGGAAGAATACCCTGCGGCATGAGAAGCAGATGCGGGCGACAAGAGAGGAGACGGCGAAGATACGCATCGTTTCCATGAAATCAAGACGGGCGCAGTATTCCTATCTGGCGAAGGTGGCGCAGGACTGTACGGAGCCGACGGCAGTGCTGTACCGGGATAACGAGTGTGCGATACCATTGATCGATCTTTTGGAGCGGAGCGGCATTCCCTACCGGATGCGCAATGCGGAGCTGACTTTTTTTACACATCGGACGGTGCTTGACATTGTCAATATTATGAAGCTTGCCGTCGATCCGAGGGATACGGAGGCATTTTTACAGGTCTATTATAAGATCGGAACGTATCTTAAGAAGCAGGAGGCGCTTAAGATTGCGGAGATCAGCCGGAAAAAGGGACTGCCCGTGCTGGATGTGGCGGCGCACTACAGAGAGCTGAACGTCCGCACGCTCGGCAGTGTAAAGTCGGTGCGGACGCATCTGCAGAATATGCTGACGGAATCCGGCGACAGGGCGGTAAACCGGATTGTACGGTTTATGGGATACCATGAGTATCTTGAGAGAAGCGGCATAAGTGACGGCAGACTGGAGATTTTAAAGACCATCGGCAGCAGGGAGGAATCGCCGCAGCGTCTTTTGGAAAGACTGGAGGAATTAAAGCTTCTGATCCGGGAAAAAGAATCCGACCGAAACTGTCCGTTCGTGCTCTCGACCATCCATGCCGGCAAAGGGCTTGAGTATGATACGGTTTATCTGATGGATGCCATAGACGGCATCCTGCCGGAGAACCCTTTGAAAAATCTGAAAAAAGCGTCTCCGGAGGAGCTTGCGGCTTATGAGGAGGAACGGCGGCTGTTTTATGTCGGCGTAACAAGAGCGAAGAATCAGCTGATCCTGTTTACGATGGGGAAACCGGCAAGGTTCTGCGATGAGCTTCTCGGGAAAGAGCAGCAGACGACAACGCCGCCGGAAACCCGGAGAACGGCGGGTTTTCAGGAAGTCAACTGCTATCGGATTCCCGGAGGGGATGCCGCGGAAGAGAAGTACCGGAGGCTTGTGGACGAGCTGGGCATCGGACTGATCGTCGTGCATAAGAAATTCGGAGAGGGCGTTGTCACGGCGATGGACGGGAACAATGTCAGCATCCGGTTTGGCGATACCGAGCGGAAGCTGAATCTGCGGATTATTGCCGGAAGCGGACTGCTGAGGACGGGGGGAGAAAGATAAAGTATTTCAAAATTTTAACCACCGGTTTATTCCCTTTTGGCGTGAAGTGTGTTATGATAATATCCCCTGTGAGAAAATGCAGAAGCCGTAAATGTAAGCACACACCGTCCGAAGGGAAAGCTTTCGCGGTGAGGAAGGAGCGTTTGGGTATGAATCGTCCACAGTTTGATATCGTTTTAAGCGGGCAGAGGATGCGGAGCATCCGCAAGGCAAGGAAGATTTCCGTAAGGCAGGTCGTAGAGTACATGGGTTTTGAATCGACGCAGGCAGTGTATAAATGGGAAGCCGGGAAATGTTATCCCCAGGCGGACAATTTACTGGCGCTGGCAAAATTGTATCAGGTAAACCCCATGGAGCTTTTAGTGGAAGAGGACGGTTCGTCCTCTTTTTGTTTTCTGCGGAAAAAATACGCGGCGTAGTGAACCGACGGTTGCTCGACAGATCATGAACGGACTGCTATAGTGGGCTTACAAGTGATTCAGGCGCATACAGCAATGAAAAAACAATTGATAACTATGGAAAAGCTTTCAGTGCGGCGGAAGCGCCGCCTGATCTGAGCGCGTCTGGTAAAAGGTACGCCGGAATGCTTCTTTTGGAAGCTTCCGGGAGTACCTTAACAAAAAGGAGGAGACCATGAAAAGAGCATTCCGGTATGATGTAAACGGACAGCTTACGGATGCTGTCTGCGAGGGCAGCAGAGCAATCAGCTATATGAAAACGTATCAGAATGTTTCCGTTACGGAAAACGGCGGTATCGGATATCGCACGACACAGCATCCGCTGGCAGATCTGAATTTCATGGTTTCCTCGCTGAGAAACCGTGAGGAGGCATTTATTGTAAAACAATTTGTCAAGGCTTATTATGCGTCGCCGAAATACGCGGTAAAATGGCTGTTCTTTCTGCGGGATATTTCGGAAGGGCTGGGTGAGCGCAGGACCTTCCGTGTCTGTATGAAATATCTGGCGCAGTCCCATACAGAGATCGCAGAGGCGGTGATGAAGCTGATTCCGGAATACGGCAGATATGACGATCTGCTTGTATTTCTGGATACACCCCTGCGTGAGAGTGTGTGCGGCTTTTTTAAGAAGCAGCTGGAGCAGGATCTTCGTTCCATGCAGGAAGGCGGTCAGATCTCCCTGCTTGCAAAATGGCTTCCGGGCATCAATACCTCCTCCCGGGAGACGAGAAGATATGCGCGGCTTCTGGCGGAGGGCTTTTGCATGAGCGAGCGGGCGTACCGTAAGAGCCTGTCCGCACTCAGGGCATACGGCAATGTCGTTGAGGTAAAAATGTCGGCTTCGGATTGGGAAGCGATAGAGTATGAAAAGGTGCCCGCAAAGGCGAACCTGAAATACGATGCGGCGTTTGCAAGACATGACGGGAAACGGCGTGCGGAATATCTCGCCGGGGTACTTGCGGGAGACGCGAAGCTGAACGGGAAGGGAATCATGCCGTATGAGGCGGTGCATCGCTTCCTTGGCGGGAAGTACTTCTACGGCAGCGGATTAAAGGACGATCTGCTCGCCGAGCTGATGTGGCAGCAGCTTTCCAGGCAGGGCTTTCAGAACGAATGGGGGCTTTCGGACTGCATTGTTGTAGCGGACGGCTCAGGGAGCATGTATACGAAGGCAGGCGGTTCTTCGAGAGTCACGGCAATCGAAATCTGTAATGCATTGGCAATTTATTTTGCAGAGCAGCTGAAAGGCGTTTTTCGTAATAAGGCAATTACGTTCAGCTCCCGCCCGCAGTTCATTGACCTGGGGCAGGGAAAAAATCTGAAGGAAAAGCTGGAAATCATGCTGGCGCATAATGAGGTGGCAAATACCAATATCGAAGCGGTCTTTGAGCTGCTGCTGGATATGGCGGTCAGCGGGAAAGTACCGGCAGAGGAACTGCCGAAGCAGCTCCTTATCATTTCGGACATGGAATTTGATGCGGCGAGCGCACCGGAGAGCCGGAGCGGCCGGTGGAACGGCGCTGCGTCGGAACGCGGCAGCCACTGGAACAGATTTACGCCGGCGCTGTTTGAGACGATCAGAGCGCGTTACCGGAGCGCCGGGTATCGGATCCCGCGGCTGATCTTCTGGAACGTATGCGGTCGGAGCGATACGATTCCCATGGTGGACAACGGGGAAGGGATCTGTCTGTTATCCGGTTTTTCGCAGAATGCCATGAAGATTGCTGACGATAAAGAGAAGAAGGATCCGTATGAAAGCCTGTGCCGGGTGCTGGACGGGGCAAGGTATGAGGCGGTGGAGAGGGCGCTTGCGGCGGCGTGACAGC
>CAZVWN010000035.1:15718-17085 GCA_964631065.1 uncultured Acetatifactor sp. | reverse complement strand
GCCTCGCCGTCCTGTCCCTCGATCGTGACATGATCCAGGACAAGCTTCGCGACATTCCGTGCGTACAGCCCCCTTCTGCTGCACTCCGGCACGCCCTCCGACATCGCAGGAACTCCCTGCTTTGCCTCCTGCGCATACCGGAAGGAGAGGTTGCGCATCACGATCTCCTCAATCTTTTTCTCCGGCAGTCCTTCAAAATAGGCTGCCGCCACATGGCAGTTCGTACACTCCATATTTTCAAACACAAGCTTCTTAATCTCCGGCGTCCTCTCGTCTGCGGGATACGGCTCCCTCGACTGTACATAAGCCGTCTTCCCGTCGGGATCGCAGAAATAAAACGCATTTACGACAAGCGGCGTCATGACATGATCCAGCTTCAGGTTGCGGAATACGATGTTGTCTAACACCGCATCTTTTCCGCGTCCCCGCCTTGTCTTGATCCGAAGTCCCCTGTCCGTATGGCTGAACACGCAGTCCTCCACCGTCAGATTGATCACGCCGCCCGCCATCTCGCTGCCGATCGTTACCGCCCCGTGTCCGTTCTCCATCAGACACTGCCGGATCCGGATATTTTCAGAGGGCGTCCGGTAGGTCTTTCCCATGTAGATTTTGCCGCTCTTTACCGCGATGCAGTCATCCCCCAGCGAAAAGCGCACGCCAAGAATCTCCACATTCTTACAGGATTCCGGATCACAGCCGTCCGTGTTGGGAGAATCCGCAGGATTTAAGACCGTCACGCCGATAAAATGCAGATTCTCGCAAAAATACGGGTGCAGTGTCCAGGCGGGCGAATTTTTACATGTCACGCCCTGCAAGGTAATGTTTTTACAATGATTGACAAAGAACAGTCTCGGACGGAAAGCTTCCTTATATCCCTTCGGATCCTTCCACCAGTCCGCGCGCGACGCATTTCCGTTGACCGTTCCCTCGCCGTAGATCACAACGTCCTCTGCATTCACGCCGCAGAGAATCCCCGTATAAGAGGGCAGGGGATTTCCCTCCCAGCTTCCCAGATTATACTGCTCCTTCTCATCGTAGCTTTCGATCATGCCGGGAAATACCGGAAAACGCTCCTTTTCCGTAAAGGCAAGAAGCTCCGCCCCCTTTTCCAGTTCCATGCGTATATGACTCTTTAAAAACAGACTGCTGATCCGGTAAACGCCCGCCGGGATCAGAACGCGGCTGTTCTCAGGACAGGCGAGGATCGCCGCCTGTATAAACGGCGTGTCATCCTGTACGCCGTCGCCCTTTGCGCCGAAGCGTCTGACATCCAGCGTCACAAATTCATAATCAGTGCAGAACGAAACCGCGCCGCACGCCGCTTCCCCGTCAAAAACCGTAACCTCATATCTGCTCTCCGGCTTCAG
>CAZVWN010000035.1:0-15618 GCA_964631065.1 uncultured Acetatifactor sp. | reverse complement strand
AAACCGTAACCTCATATCTGCTCTCCGGCTTCAGACCATAGAGCGCGGTGATCGTCTTGTCCGTGACAGGCGTTTCCTGCCCGTTGACGCATACGCGGTAGGGCTTCTTCGTAAAATACTTTCCGCCGTCCGCAATCTCAATAGCGGCGGCACGCGCCGTCTTCCAGACAAGCCGAATCCGAAAGCCGCCCGCCTGCGAAATGCCGTCAGCCGTATCCGGGGCGATTTCCGCGCAGGAGCTGTCCGGAGCTGTGTTCTCTGCTTTCTGCCCGCCGTCCGCGCCAAGCGGCGGATATTTTTCTCCTAAAAGGATCGGAATCTCTGCCGCGTGCGCAAAAAGCTTCCAGAGCATCTGCGTAAGCGCGGCATCCGTCTCCGTCCGGAAAAAATGCCCCGTCTCACGATAGCGCGCATACAGTTCCCGCCAGACCTCACAAAACAGCTCTGTCAGTCCGTGGTAATACTCATACACCTGCGGGCTGATCCCGTCAATCGTTCCCAGAAGCGCCTTTAAGAAAAACACGACATTCTCCGGCGTATCGTTCTTTACAAGCTCTGCCCGCAAAAGCTGCATCTGCGCCAGAATGTCCGGATATCCTTCCTTTTTGTTCTGTTCCGTCTCAAACACGGCATACGCCGGATAAACCTCCGCCGCCGTCCGGAAACCGTCCGCAAGTATAAAAAGTCCGTCTGCGCGTCTTGGCAGCTCCTTTATCTGTTCCGCCCGTAACTGTTCCATCTGTCCGTCTCCTGCAATTTTTTCACGGCAGTCTGACCGTAATTCCCGCGTCAGCGGCGGTCCGGCTGCTTACGTTTCTTTATTTCCCGTTTCTGTTTCCCGTCGCATTTCCACGCATCCGAACCCTTTTTCGTCCGCTGACCGCCCCGGGATTCCGGCAAAAAGCTCTCCCTTTACAGCGTCACACCCTGCTTGAAGATCGCCATATCGTGGAAGCCGGCTTCCTCGCTGCACACCTTTTTTCCGGATGCAACCGCGATCACATATGAAAACAGCTTTTCTGTTTCCTCTTCCATCGTCCGATCCTCGACGAGCACGCCCGCATTAAAATCAATCCAGTTTTTCTTTTTCCCGGCAAGCGCGGAATTTGTCGCGATCTTAACCGTCGGAACCGGGGAAGCGAACGGCGTTCCCCTGCCCGTCGTAAAGAGGACGATCTGCGCCCCTGCCGCCGCCAGCGCCGTCGCCGCGACCAGATCGTTCCCCGGCGCGCTCAAGAGATTTAAGCCCGCCGTCTTTACCGTCTCACCGTATTTCAGCACGCCCTTTACCGGCGCACTGCCGGATTTCTGCGTACAGCCCAGCGACTTGTCCTCCAGCGTTGAGATACCGCCCTTCTTGTTCCCGGGCGACGGATTCTCGTAAATCGTCTGGTTATGGCTCTTAAAATAGTTCTTAAAATCATTGATCAGATCCACCGTCTGCTCAAAGAGCGCCCTGTCCGCACAGCGGTTCATCAGGATCGTCTCCGCGCCGAACATTTCCGGCACCTCCGTCAGGATTGTCGTGCCGCCCTTAGAGATCAGCTTATCGGAAAATCTGCCGACCAGAGGATTCGCCGTGATGCCGGAAAGTCCGTCGCTGCCGCCGCACTTCATGCCGATCACCAGTCTGCTTACGCTGACCGGCTCCCGCTCAAAGCCCGCCGCATAGTCGATCAGCTCCTTTACCATGCCGACCGCCTCCGCGATCTCGTCCTCGCATTCCTGTGCGACAAGGAACCGCACGCGCTTCTCGTCATATTCGCCGATATATCCCTTCAATACGTCAATGTTGCTGTTCTCACAGCCGAGTCCGAGCACCAGTACCCCGCCCGCATTCGGATGCCGGATCAGGTCTGCAAGGATCTGCCTTGTATGCTCCTGATCGTCTCCCATCTGGGAACAGCCGTAAGGATGCGGAAACGCGATTACCTCCTCTACCGTTCCCTTTACGAACGCATTCGCCTGACGGGCGATCGTCGTCGCGACATTGTTGACACAGCCGACCGTCGGGATGATCCAGATCTCATTGCGCACGCCGACGCTGCCGTCCGGACGCGCAAAGCCCATAAAGGTGACATCCTCCGTCCGCTTCTCGTCCACAGGCGTCGGCTCATAGGTATATTCCAGAAGATCGCCGAGCGCCGTCTTTACATTGTGCGTATGCACCCATGCGCCCGCCCGGATGTCTTCCTTCGCATTGCCGATGCGATACCCGTATTTGGTCACATCGCCGCCCGCAGGGATATCCCGGACTGCCATTTTATGCCCTGCCGGGATTTCCTCAAGCGCCGTAACCTCCGCCCCGCCGACGGTAAGCGTCTCCCCTGCGGGGATTGCGTTCAGCGCGACGATCACATTGTCATTGTCATTGATTTTTAAGAAATTCTGCATAATGCCGCCCTCATACCGTTTGTCCTGATGTCTTCCAGATAGCTGCTGACCGCCTCCGTCAGTCCCGGAACCTGATTTAAGTCCTGACCGTGGAAGTCCTCCCTTCCCAGATAGCTTTCCGTGAGACTTCTGCTGTCGTCCGCACAATGGTCACGGAAAAATTCCAGTACCGCCGCGTCGTCCTTGATGTCATACGGCTGTCCGTTCCGCTCTCCCTTCAATACGCCGTCCGTGATCCCGCTTCCATGATAAAACGCCATCAGCGCCGCGATGGAGAAGGTCAGATGCGCCGGAAGCTTTCCGAATTTCTCCACATACCCCAGAAGGCTCGGCAGACATCTCGCGCGCCACTTGGAAACGGAGTTTAGGGAGATCGCCAACAGCGCGTGATCCACATAAGGGTTGTTGAAGCGGTTGACAACCTCTCCCGCAAACTGCTTCAGCTCCTCTTCCGGAAGCGTCAGCGTCGGAATAACCTCGTCAAAGATCGTTTTATTCATAAAGTTCCGGATGTCCGCATCCTCCATGGACTGTCTGACAATATCGTTGCCGCACAGCCAGGATGCAAGCACAAAGGAAGTATGCGCGCCGTTTAAGATACGCACCTTCCGCTGCTTATACGGATGATGATCCTTCGTAAAGATAACGGGGAGTCCCGCGCCCGGAAGATCAAATTCCCGGCTGATATCCTTTTCGGACTCGATAACCCAGAGTGCAAACGGCTCGCCCGTTACCATGATATGATCCTCATATCCCAGCTTCTCCCACTCTTCCTGCTCCGTCGCTCTCGGATATCCCGTAACGATACGGTCAACCAGCGTCGAGGTAAAGATACATGCCTCTTCCACCCAGCTTTTAAAGCCGTCCGAAAGTCCCCAGTTCGCGATCTGCTCCATCACACACTTTTTCAGCATGATGCCGTTATCGTCGATCAGCTCAACGGGAAGCATGACAAGTCCCTTGTCCTTATCCCCCTGAAAGGTTTCGTATCTGTGATATAAAAATTTCGTCAGCTTTCCCGGAAACGTAGCGGGCGGATTCAGTTCAAAGCGGTCGGAAGCATCATAGACAATGCCCGCCTCCGTCGTGTTGGAGATGACAAAGCGGAGCGTGTCAATCTCGGCAAGCTTCTCATATTTCTCATACTCGCCGATGGCGTCAACGGCATCCGCAACGCTTGTCACAATGCGGTTGAGGATCTTTCCCTCGCCGTCCACGTTTCCCCGTAAGGATACGGTGTACTGACAGTCCTGTCTGTGAAAGCTGTCAAGATTTCCGAAGGAGATCGGCTTGATCAGCACGACGTCCCCGTCGAACGTCCCCGCCTCATTCGCGATATCGATCATATAATCCACGAACGCCCTGAGGAAGTTTCCCTCCCCGAACTGTACTGCCTTTATGGGTCTTTCCTTCTTCCCGGTCATGTTGCGATTCAATACTTCCATCTTCAAACCTTCTCCCTTCCATCCTGTCTGTTTGGTAAAAAATCGTGTAAGTGCTTACATAGTCCATTTTACTTCCATTCCCGCTTTTCGTCAACCCAAAAATCTCCCGTTTTAAGCAACTTCTTACACTTTCTGCAAATTTCCCCCGAAAGTCCGCAAAAATATATCTTGAAAAAAAGCCCCCCTTCCGCTATAATCATAACTAGGTTTTCATGAAACTACTTTCACACATGTTCTTACAACTTTGCAGAAAGGTTTTACCGCTATGACCATCTACGATATTTCCGAAAAAGCCGGGGTCTCCATCGCGACCGTGTCACGCGTCTTAAACGGCAGCAGCAGCGTCAGCGAAAAGACCAGGAAAAAGGTACTGGACGTCATCAACCAATATGAATACACCCCGAACGCTTTCGCAAGGGGGTTAGGCTTAAATACCATGAAAACGATCGGTATCATGTGCGCCGACAGCTCCGATCTCTACCTCGCCAAGGCAATCTACTACATAGAACAGAAGCTGCGGGCAAACGGGTATGACAGCATCCTCTGCTGTACCGGCTATGAGCTGGAGGCAAAGGTCGCGGCGATGAACCTTCTGATTACAAAGAAGGTAGACGGCATCGTCCTCGTCGGCTCCAACTTCATCTATGAACAGGAAAGCGATAATCTCTACATTCTGGATGCCGCGGCGCAGGTTCCCGTCATGCTGCTCAACGCGGCGCTGGATGCGCCGAACGTCTACAGCATCGTATCGGACGACTTTAATTCCATGTATGACGCCACGCTGCAGATGATCGCCGGCGGGATTACCGACATTGTCTACTTTTATAATTCGACCTCCTACAGCGCAAAGAAAAAGCTCGCGGGCTTCCGCGCCGCCATGGAGGAAAAAAAGCTGCTGACAGGCGCGAACCTTTTACAGTTCTATCACGGCTCCCATGAGGACATCCCCGCGATGACCGAACACTTAAAGCGGCTGCACGACAAGGGTCTTAAGTTCCACGGCATCATCGCCTCAGACGACACGCTCGCCCTTGCCGCCGTAAAATACGCCAAGCTGATGCACTACGCCATTCCGGAGGAATTCTGCATTCTCGGATATAATAATTCCATGCTGGTCAACTGCTGTGAGCCGGAGCTGACCAGTATCGACAACAAGCTCGAAACCCTCTGTCAGCATCTGATCACAACCCTGATGGGCGTGCTCGGCGGAAACGAGATGCCGAAAAAAACCATTTTTTCCGGCGAGATCATCGGACGGGGAACGACACGGAAGACAGCTTCTTAAAAACGACTTTCGTTACTCCATACAGCCGCTCCCTGCCCAGCGCAGCCGGAAACGCTGATGAAAATACAGTATACAGCCGTCTTCGCACGGCAGAAAGAAGGTAATTTATGAAAGCATTTATGGACAGGGATTTTCTTCTGGAGACCGAAACGGCGAAAAAGCTCTTCCACGATTACGCCGAAAACACTCCGGTTCTCGACTACCACTGCCACATCAATCCCAAGGAGATCGCAGAGGACAGACAGTTTGAAAACATTACGCAGGTCTGGCTCGGCGGCGATCATTACAAATGGCGTTTTATGCGTTCCTGCGGCGTTGACGAAAAATACATTACGGGAGACGCTTCCGACTACGAAAAGTTCTGCAAATGGGCGGAGTGCCTCGGAAAAGCGATCGGAAATCCGCTCTTCCACTGGAGTCACCTCGAGCTGCAGCGCTACTTCGGATACACGGGTGTCCTGAACAAAAATACCGCCGACGAGGTCTGGAAGCTCTGTAACGAAAAGCTTGCGCAGCCTTCCATGAGCGTGCGCAACCTGATCCGTCAGAGCAACGTCACGCTGATCTGTACGACGGATGATCCGGTTGACTCTCTCGAATGGCACAGGAAGATCGCAGAGGATTCTTCCTTTGAGACAAAGGTGCTCCCCGCATGGCGTCCCGACAAGGCGATGAATATCGAAAAGCCCGATTATACGGATTATCTCGATAAGCTTGCCGCTGTCACGGGCGTACCGGAAATCGCAACCTTCGCGGCGCTGAAGGAAGCTTTGACAAAGCGCATGGACTTCTTTGCCTCCATGGGCTGCTGCGTTTCCGACCACGCGCTGGAATACGTCATGTACTGCCCCGCAAGCGATGACGAGATCGAGGAGATCTTCTTAAAGAGATTAAACCGCATGCTTCCCACAAAGGAAGAAGAATTAAAGTTCAAGACGGCGTTCATGCTCTTTGTCGGCAGACAGTACCATAAGCTCGGCTGGGCGATGCAGCTCCATTACGGCTGCAAGCGCGACAACAATACGCTGATGTACGAAAAGCTCGGTCCGGATACCGGATACGACTGCATCAACAACTACGCGCCCTCCTCTGAGATGGCAGACTTCTTAAACGCCTTAAACAGCACGGACGAGCTGCCCCGTACCATCCTGTACAGCTTAAATCCGAACGACAACCAGTCCATCGGCACCATCCTCGGCTGTTTCCAGGATTCCACAGCCGTCGCAAAGATCCAGCAGGGAAGCGCATGGTGGTTCAATGACCATAAAACGGGCATGACCGACCAGCTCATCTCCCTTGCAAACCTCGGAAACCTTTCCGGCTTTGTCGGCATGCTGACGGATTCCCGCAGCTTCCTGTCCTATACAAGGCATGAATATTTCCGCCGTATTTTATGTAATCTGCTCGGCGGATGGGTCGAAAACGGGGAATTTCCGCAGGACTACGATACGCTCGCTGAGATCGTAAAGAACATTTCCTACTATAACGCAAAGAACTACTTCGGATTTGATCTGTAATTTCAGATTTTTCCGTCACTCCATACAATATGTAAGCCGACTGCCGGTTCACAGCTTCCCGATTCTTCGGGATCGCTCTCCGGCAGCCGGCTTTTTTCTCGTGAATCCGATTCCGTTTTCCCTGTTGACATTTCAACATCTTTGTGCTATTCTTGTTGAAGTTTCAACAAAAGGAGTGTCACGATGGAAGAACGCTTTGAAACCTTTACCGTGCTGATCAACAGGATCAGCCGCAACATCCGCAGGATCAAGAATCAGGAAATGGCGGAATACGGACTGCGCAGCGCCCACATTTCCTGCCTTTACTACCTCTACGCCACGGACGGACTGACCGCGACGGCGCTTTGCGAGCACTGCGAGGAGGATAAGGCGACCATTTCCCGCGCGCTGGAATATCTGGAGGAGAACGGCTATCTGTTCTGCGCATCCGGAAACGCCAGACGTTACAGGAGCGCGCTGCATCTTACCGAAACAGGAAGAGAAATTGCAAAAAAGATCTCGGACCGGATAGACAGTGTCCTGCGCAGCGTCGGTGCCGGACTGACCGAGGAGGAACGCATTGTTTTCTACAACAGTCTTGACGCCATCAGCAGCGGCTTAGAGATGATCGCAGACGCAGACAAAACTAAAACAAAACAGGAGAACTTATCATGAAGACACAGATTATTACAGATTCCACCGCAGATTTACTGCCGCAGTACAGGGCGAAGGTTGTAACCGTTCCGCTGACCGTCCGTTTCGGGACGGAAGAATTTTTAGACGGCGTTACGATCGATCACAGAACCTTTTATGAAAAGCTTGTAGAATGCGATACCCTTCCCACCACCAGCCAGGCAGGTCCGAACGACTTTATGTCCGTTCTCGAACCGGTCAAAGCCGCCGGAGACGGCGCCGTGATCATCACGCTGTCGTCGAAGCTCTCCGGAACCTGGCAGAGCGCCGTCATCGCCTCACAGGAATACGAAAATGTCTACGTCGTTGACAGCGGCAGCGTCGCCATCGGCGGCGGCATCCTTGTAGAGCTCGCCGTAAAGCTTGCCGTGGAAGGACTGGACGCAAAGACCATTGCCGAAAGGCTCGAGGAGGCAAAATCAAAAATCGTGGTCGTCGCGCTGTTAGATACCTTGGAATATCTGAAAAAGGGCGGGCGTATCTCGAAGACGGCTGCATTCGCCGGTAATGTCTTAAACATCAAGCCCGTCGTTTCCGTGATTGACGGAGAGATCCGCGTGATCGGAAAGGCGCGCGGTTCTAAGATGGGAAATAATCTCCTGATCCAGGAGATTGAAAAGGCGGGCGGCATTGATTTTACGAAGCCCGTCCTTCTGGGGTACACGGGGTTATCGGACGCGCTGCTGTTAAAATATGCCGAGGACAGCCGCCCGCTCTGGAGTAACGGCATGGATCAGTTCCGCTATACCATGATCGGCAGCGTCATCGGCACACACGCAGGTCCCGGCGCCATCGCCGCAGCCTTCTTTAAAAACTAACCGACGGAAAACAGCATAAATTTACTGTTTTCAAATTTCAACTCATAACCGAAGTCCTCTATCAGTCCCGCAATCAGGGCAAGCTTTTTCTCCTCCGTCTCCTCTCCGTCCAAAGCCTCCTGCATCCGCTCCCCGCAGGAGGCATCCAGAAGGATGACAGGCGCCTTTTCGCCCGATTGTATCCGCTCCCGTACCGTTTCAAGGTCGGCGCACATGACACTGTAATTATAGGAGGACAGATCCGGCCACGGACTGATCGCAAACGGCATCTCCAGATAATAAGACAGGGACGGAATATTTCCGTACAGGATCACTTCCTCCCCGGTCAGCCCGTTCTCCTGTACATAAGAAAGAAGCTCTTCCAGATTCCTTCCATGAAATTCATCCGTATACATTCCTTTTAAAACCCGACTGTTTTCCACCTTCGTATGAAGATTCTTTCCGCCGTCACTCTCTACAAAGACAAAGGTAAAGCCGAACAGCAGACTTTGCAGAAGCAGCATCGCCACAATCATGGCGACAAGCCCCTTGAACGGATAACTGTAAAGAAAAAACTCCCTTCCCTTTCTTTTCCATACCTTCCGCTCCGGAATCCGCCGCAACAGCTTTAAGAGCATCCAAAGAACGACCGGCGCGGCAAAAAACAGATTGTTGATGGCAGAATACAGATGATTATTGCTCCCAAGCGGCGTCAGCAGCACGATCAGAATGGAAAAACCGCAGAGCAGCTTTTCCTGATCCGTACTCTTTTTACTGAAAACGGTATAAATTCCTACGACAAGCAGTATGCTGAGCAGACAGACTCCCCATTGAAATACCGACATGATCGTCGTATATGTATAATTAAACATATTCTGATTGCGCAGCCAATGAAACACCAGTGCCATACAGAACAGATATCCCGCTTTCTTCAGCTTCAGCAGACGCTTCGGCAACACCGCAAACCCAAGGACGCCGATCAGACAGAATGGCACCATCCGCGCCATCCAGAGAAAATTCTGCAGATAATTCCGGATCTGCATTTCGACCATGGACATCACGCTATAGCTGTCCGCTTCCGCGCTCATCCCCATCAGGCGGCTGATGGAGGAGAAATATTCCCCCGCCCCGTATTTTACGCAGATCGTCAGGAAAATACTGCCGAATCCCAAAAGGAAACCCATGATACACCAAAGCGTCCAAGAAAAAATTTTCTTCGCCTTCTTTTTCTGAAGGATTCCATATACCCAGACACCCGCGATCAGTGCAATCTGCGCAAGATTTGAAAACCGCACGAATACATTGAGACCCACGGCGATCCCCGCCGCCACAAACCAGCCGTTCTTCTCCCTCAATAGCGCATGGTAAAGACAGAATACCGCCGCAAACAGTAAAAGATACGTCAGGTAATTATACAGAAGCGCCGTCGGACACCAGCAGAGTCCGATTGCGATGATCTCCCCGACAAAGACAGGAAGAGACGGCATTCTTACCTCTTTCGTAAAAAAGAAATATCCCCAAAGCGCCAGTACGCACACCGTAAGTCCTGTATAAATATTCAGTCCCAACATACAGTCTCCGTAAGGCAGCCGGGTCAGGAAATTTCCCACCACATTCGACAGATAGGTACTGAATTTCCACATGGGATCCATCCTGTCAATATAGACGAAATTTGCATAATTATATCCGGTGTCCCGCCATTCCACGCCATAGCACACATGGATCAGGGGATAGACAAAAAGCAGCAGCGGAAAACAAAAATTTTCCACCGTCCGGATGATAGTTTCTTTTTTTACATGGTTTTGCAATCCGATTTCCTCCCGCATCCGTTATCAATATAAGCGAACCATTGCGAAAACCGCATTTTTCGCAGATAATGCTGCACAAATGCAGCCGTCAGTTAAAGATCCAGTTCCGATAGGGAAGCAGTCTGATGTCGACACTGTACGCCGACCGCAGAAACAGCGCAAAATATCCGAGAAAGGCAAGCGCCACCCCCGCGCTCCAGAAGACGCGCCATTTTTTATTCTCAATCCGGCACAAAACTCCCGGAAGCAGAAAAATCTGCGTCACGATCAGATAAAACCCGATCCTCGACACCTCCGGTATAAACGAACCGAAGGTATAAACCGCTGTTCCCATCAGGTTCAGAAAAAAGTAAAAACGGTTCTGCGCATGCTCCTTTATCCCGCTTTTATAATACAGAAAGCATAAAAACAGCGTTCCCGCGCATTTCGCAATGTTGGTGTAAGAAATGTCAACCTTATCAAATGCGGAGCCTTCATAAAAGGGATAGAAAAAGAAGATGATCTCCCGGTACACATTTCTGCATGCGATCAGACTGATCAGAAAGATGCCCGCCGCCACATACATCCATTTTCTGATTTCCTTTTCGGAAAGCCACGCCGCAAGCAGATACAGCGGAATGACAACCAGAATCGACTTATGAAAAAACGCCGCAAACACGATCCATGCAATAAAAATCAGATACCGCTTCTGTAAGACATATTTCATGGCGTACAGCGCGATTGCCAGCACAAAATAGTACCGCACGGAATTGAGACTGGAAAAATAATATCCTCCCGTCATCAGCAGAAAAATACCCGCCGCCGGCACTTCCGCCTGATCGTACAGCGCCTTTACCAGAAAGAAGCAGGTCGCAATGGAAAAAAAGCCGAACACGACGAGATAATTGTCATACCCGAACAGCGACTGCAGCACCCATACAACGAGATTAAACCCCGGCTCATAGGAGACATGCCGCCCCTGCATGATCAGATTGAACTGAAAACGATACACCCAGTAATCGTTTCCCACCGCAATCCGACAGGCGGAAACACCCGCAAGCAGACAAAACACAGCCGCCATCAGCACGATACGAAACGCCTGCTGCCTTGTCATCCTCCGCTTCGGCAGAAACTGCTCCTGCCGCGGTAACATATGCAGTTTTACATCATCGCACTTTCCTGCGCCCATTCCGAGGGCAACCACCAGCGCCGTCAGAATCAGATACACTGCCATACTCTGTCGCTCCGCTCACTTTTTCCCATACAAAAAATCCTTCAACCGATTATAGATTCCTGCCAGTCTCCGGCTTTCCGCCATCCTCGTCCGAAGCGGCGCAAGCGTCAGAAGCAGGAGCAGACGATACGAAAGCAGATCGGGCGCGCTCATATACATCGCCGTGATCTCCTTATGCTCCCTTGCGGATCTCGCCCGGTTTTCCTTCGTCTCCGAAAAACCGCCGCCCTCATAAGAAGCAATCGTCACGGGTAAATAACAGGGCTTTGCATTCTCCCGATAAAAGCTGTACAGAAAATGCTCATAATCCGCACGCACCCGGTATTTCGGCTCATACCCGCGCTTTGCAAAAAGCTTTCTGTCGTAAATACACGCCTGATGGCACGGCACGTTCCGATAACAGGCAAAGCCGTTGATCTTCGGGTTGGACGCGACCACGGTTCCCCGGAGCGCATCATAAATATTCCCATAAAATAACAGCGCGCCCGTCCGATCCTCCTCTATCCGCCCGGCAAGCTCTTCCAATACATGCGCATCGAAAAAATAATCTCCGCAGTTTAAAAAATAAAGATATCTGCCGTTTGTCTTTTCTACCGCCTGATTCATGGCGTCATAAATACTGCTGTCCTTCTCTTCCAGAATCCGGATATGCGCCTCCTGCCGCTCCGGCTCCCGAAGACTCCGCCGCAGCGCTTCCACACTCCCGTCGCGTGAACCGCCGTCCTTTACGATCACCTCATAACCGGTATATGTCTGCGCACGGATGCTCTCTATGGTCCGGAGCAGCTTTTCCCCTGCATTCAACGATACCACAATAATGCTGAACATCGGAACTGCCATCACGCCGCCTCCTTCATGCCTCTGCACATTATTTTCCATGCTTCCTTCATGGAAATTTCCCCAAAAGCCTTGTCCTTATGTTTCAGCAGGAAACGAAGCGCCATCGGCTTTTTCAGACTGCCGTACAGATAATAATAAAGCACTCCCCTGTCATAGAAAAATTTCTCATTAAAGCCCTTAAACCAGGTAGACTCTCTCTCCCGCTCTGCCCCGATCCGTATCGGAACGGCGTACACCTTCATCCCTTTTTTGATACATTCCCGGATAAACAGGCTGTCTTCCCCGTTGCTGTATTTTGCACCGCCGCCGAACAGCAGGGAAAACGTGATATTCCGTCTGTGAACCGCCGCTGTCCGTACCGCCATGCTGTAGGTAGGATATCTGCCGCAGTTATAGAGATGTACGCGGGAAACCGTTTCAATGTGATATGTTTCGCGCCCCGGCATTGCCTGTACGTTGAACAGAAGCATGTCCGCGTCCGGGTGCTCTGCAAAGGCATCCAGCACCTTTTTTTCATATCCGGGCACATATACGATATCCTCATCCGCAAACAGGCTGATCTCCGCATCCGCGCGAAGCAGCGCATGATTTCTGCTTAAGCCTACGCCCCGTTCCGCCATGGAAAAAAAGCGCACGGCATGTCCCTTATATGTCAGCTCTTCATAGTCATAGCGGTCTGTCTGGTTTACAATGACCGCATCACTGTCCAAGTGCATTTCCTCCGCCAATGAAAGCGGCTCCGCATTCATTGCCGCTACAAGCAACTGCATCCTCATCTGCTCTTCTCCCGATATCCCTGCCGCTCATAAAGACGGATCAGGCGCTCATCCGCATCCGTAAGCAGCACGCCCTTCACCTCACAGTCCTGCACCTTCAGCTCATGGAGCGCTTTTTCAATCTGTTTTCCGTTGCATACGCCCGCCTTTACCAGCAACAGCACGCCGTCCGTCTCCCGCAGCTTCTCCGCCGCCTCCGGTATCTGTAAAATACTCGGGATGCAGACATATTTCCTTTCCTGCGCCTTCTCCAAAAGACCGGCAACCGCCCTCAGATCCGTTTCCGCTTCCACTGCCGTAACGGCGACGGTACGGCACTCCCGAAAGCGATACTTCACATTTTCCGCCGTTCCCTTCAGCAGATGAAGTCCTTCGGACTCTCCTGCGGCAGCCCCGAGCGCGGGAATGCCGTACCGGCAGGAAAAGACACGGGGAATGTAAATGCCGTCATCCGCGATAAAGTACAGTAACATCCCCACAAGCGCAAAGAAAACCGCGAGCACTGCCCCCAGGATACAGGCGCGAAACGTTCTGACATCCCGATCCGTCAGGGATACTTCCGTGGTATCCACCACCCGGATCTCATCAATTTCCCGCTGCTCTTCGCCGAATCTTACGAATGCCTTCTCCACCGCCCGCGCAAGAATGCCGGTAAGCTCTGCATCCTCCGTCTTTACCGTGCTGACGGGCATCCGCAGATCGCTCGGCAGATCCGCCGAAAGAAAGCCTTCCAGATCCGCTTTCTCCACGCCGAACCTCTCCGGCGCAAAGCCTTCCGCCATGGCGGCATCCCAGATATTGTCCGCAAAATAATCCGTTTTGATCCAGGTATCCCAGGACGCATAATTGATATAGGTATAGTCATTTCCGGTTTCCGGATCCTTCCCATACTCCACATAATACGTGGCGGTCACTTCATAGGTATCCGGACCGCCAAACATCTCTTTCACCAGAAAGTATCCGCCGCCGACAAGAACCGCCCCCAAAAGCGCGGCGGCTATCGGTATCCATACCTTTTTCATCAGCCGGAGTACAAGCAGCTTCATGTCAAAGGGCTCTTTTGCATAATTCCATTCCCACATAAAAGCTTTCCTCTCTTATTTCTTCTGCGCCGTTACCTGATCCGCTTCAATGCCCTCCGTACTGTCCGGCCATAAAAGAACCTTCAATGTAAGCAGCATCAGCTTCAGATCCAGCCAGACCGAATAATTTTCAATGTATGCCAGATCCAGCCTCAGCTTGTCGTAAGGCGTGGTATTATACTTTCCGTATACCTGTGCGTATCCGGCAAGCCCCGCCTTCACCTTCATCCGAAATTCAAATTCCGGCATCTCTTCCTTGTACTGCGCGATGATTTCCGGCCGCTCCGGTCTCGGCCCGATAAAGGACATATCGCCGCGGATAATGTTGATCAGCTGGGGCAGCTCGTCCAGTCTGACCTTACGGATAAAACGCCCTACCGGCGTGATCCGCGAATCTCCCTTGGACGCCAGCCTTGCCACGCCGTCCTTCTCCGCATCCACACGCATACTCCGGAATTTCAGGATATAAAACTCCCTGCCGTCTATGGTACAGCGCCGCTGCCTGTACAGGACGGGTCCGCCGTCATACAGCTTTACCATAAGCGCCGTCAGCAGCATAAACGGCGAAGCAAGGACAAACAGCACCAGCGCAAAGATTAAGTCAATACACCGCTTAAAAAAGCGCTGTTCAATCGTCAGCACATACTCCCGCGTCAGAAACAGCGGCGTATCAAACAGATGCAGCTCCTCCGCTCCCTTTATAATGACATCCGAGATTTTCGGCATGATATAAATGCGGATGGACTGCCCGTAACAGAACTTCATGATCTGATTCCTGTCTTCCATGCCGATATCCCAGAGAACCACCGCATCATACCGCTCCAGCGCCTCCGCCTTCACGGCATCCGCGCCGACGCTGATATTCATGCACTTACTGATCTCAAATTTATCCTTCCTGCCGGAAAACTTTTCCAATATGCCGTCTATCGGTCTGTCTCCGTGTACCAGAAGCAGCTTGCGCGGCGGAAAAATATTTTTATATATCAGGGCAGAAATCGTCGTCCAGACCATGATCCAGACCGACTGTAAAAAGATCATGGCAAGATACATTTTTACATTGTACAGCTGCATCATCATCAGGGACAGCTGCGCATAAGTAATCACATCCAGAATGACGGTAGAAAAAATCTGCGAAAAAATAACCTCCGCATTTTTCTTGTAGCCGACGCGCATCCCGCCGTACATATTGTAGAAGAAAAGCATCAGTACACCGTATATGAAGATGATCAGATAATGCCCCTTCTCCCAGAACGGCAGGTTTCCCTTGACATACGGGAAAAAATGATTGTACCAGAAATAAGAATAAATCCAAATCTGAACCCCCATACATACCGCCGACATGGCAAGCAGGATCAGACGCTTAAACGATTCCAGTTTTTTCACAATACTCTCCATTCCGGAGCGATCTTTCGTAAATTCCAAAGGGAATTTCAGCTCTCCGTCTGCCGTTTCCGCTTGCCCGCTTTCGCTCCGCCACGGGCATCCGCAGACAGATACCTGGATGTTGGGTAAAAGTTCCCAACAATGATGCCTACGGATTGTTCCGTGCTTTGCACTCCCACAATCCGCCCCGCTATTCGCATATCGTGGGATTAACATCCCACTTTTAGGCTCATACCGGGGGGCGGGTCGCAAGGTCTTTCAACCACTTATGAGCGAGCTCATGTGGTTTCAGACCTTTTGACCCTGGCATCATACTTAGAGTATATCACAAAATCCGGAATTTTACTATCCTTCTTTAACGTTCCTGCCTCTCCTTTTCCTTCTTCTTGACTTCCCGCCAAAGCGC
>CAZVWN010000034.1:14428-17100 GCA_964631065.1 uncultured Acetatifactor sp. | reverse complement strand
AATTTCATATTACATCTGTTCATGACAGCCGTTCTGCTCACGGCGGTTGTCCTTCTGCCGCCCCGGATTCCGGAGCATTTTGCGCTGCGCGGCGTACAGAAGCTGACTGCTGCGGGCTGCGCGGAAAGAGAGACTGCGCAGAACGGACTGCGGGAGACGGAGAACGAAGGCGCCCGAGAGGAGAACGTGGAGTTTATCGGCTGGCGGAGACTTCTGCGCGCGGGAATGCCGTCCGGCGGAATCCTTCCGACGGCGGGGTGCGCCGTGTTCTGCGTGGAGCTTTTCCGTCAGATACTCCGGAGAAGGGCGGTCAGCGACAGGATCTATCATGTAAGGGGAATCTGTTATCATGTCCGTTATATGGAGGATACGGACGGAGAAAAAGGATTGCGTATGTCCTGAATAACGGAAAATGGGGACAGGCGTGCAGCCGGGGCTGCACAGCATACAGGCGCAGAAGGCTTGCGCGGAAATGAGGATGGAAATGACACTTGCACAAATACTGGCACTGCTGATTTTTCTGGTCATGTTTATATTGGTCGTGCTGGATAAGATTGAAAAATATTATGTAACCATAGGCTGCGGCATCCTGACGCTGACGGTCGTGTTCGGACTCTGCATGCACAGTCCTGCGGCGATTCTGGATACGCTGAATCTGAAGGCGGTGATCACACCCTCCTTCTGGTATGCGGCGGGAAGCGCAGAGGAAGCGTCGAGCGGTATCAACTGGTCAACGATCGTCTTCCTTGCGGGAATGATGATCATGGTAGAGGGGATGGCAAAGGCGGGATTTTTCCGCTGGCTCTGCATGAGACTGGCAAAGCTGGTAAAGTATAACCCGATTTCTCTGTTTATCGTATTCATGGTAATGTCGGCAATCCTTGCCATGTTTATCGACAGCATCACGGTAATCCTGTTCCTTGCGGCGGTTACGGTCGAGCTGGCGCAGCTTTTGAAGTTCAATCCGGTTCCGATGATCCTCTCGGAGGTGTTCTGCGCGAATCTGGGCGGCGCGGCAACAATGTGCGGAGATCCGCCCAACATCATCGTCGGAACCTCCCTCGGATATTCCTTCTTTGATTTTGTGGTAAATACGGGTCTGATCTGTCTGATCGCGCTGGTCGTGATCGTGGTATATTTCTTCCTGGTCTACCGGAAGGAGCTGACGGGAGAAAAGGTGACGGCAGAGGATATCGCGAAGATGCCCGATCCGGCGACGGCGATCACGAATAAGCGGGATTTCGCGATGAGCGTCGTGATTTTCCTTGTCGCGGTGGTGCTGCTTGTGACCCATTCCTTTACGGGACTTACGGTTGCGACAATCGGCACGTTTATCGCAATCGTGACGCTGGCGGCGAATGCGAAGAGCTGCGGAAAGATCTTAAAGAAAGTGGATTACAATACGCTTCTGTTCTTTGTCGGACTGTTCGTTGTCGTCGGCGGTCTGGAGCAGACGGGGATTCTGGAGCTGATCGCGGAGTTTATCGGAAAAGTCAGCGGCGGAAACTTAAAGCTGATGGTTGCGATCATTCTCTGGCTCTCTGCGCTGGCGAGCGCCTTTGTCGACAACATTCCGTTTGCGGCGACGATGGTGCCGATCGTAAAGAGTCTTGCGGCGACGCAGGGCGTCAGCGTGGATACGCTTGCGTGGGCGCTGTCGATCGGAACGGATATCGGCGGAAGCGCGACCCCGATCGGCGCGTCGGCAAACGTTGTCGGAACCTCGGTTGCCATGAAGAACGGGTATCCGATCTCCTGGGGAAAGTATTGTAAGTCAGCAGCTCCGGCTACGATCATTGTCGTCGGGATCTCCATGCTGATCATTTTTGCAAGGTATTGTTGATAACGTGATGAAGGAGGCGTAAAATGCAGAAACAGACAATCATTTCAATCAGCCGCGAATACGGCAGCGCCGGACATGAGATTGCGGAAAAAATTGCAAAGGATCTCGGACTGCCGCTGTATGACAGAAGACTTCTGGAAAAGGTGGCGGAGGAAAAAAAGGTAGATATCGCGTTTTTGGAGAAGCATGACGAAAAGCATAAGAATGTGTTCCTGTCGAGAACCGTGAAAGGATATTCCAACTCCGTCGAGGAGGCTGTCGCGGAGATGCAGTTTGACTTTATCCGCAAGGAAGCAAAAAAGGGCGAGTCCTTTGTCGTCGTCGGCAGATGCTCTGAGTATGTGCTGCGGGAAAATCCGGCGCTGGTATCCGTCTTTGTTCTCGGAGATTATGACGCGAAGCTAAAGCATGTCATGGAGAAGTTTCAGCTGGACGAGGTACAGGCGGCGGCAAAGATGAAGCGGGGCGATCTGAAGAGAAAATCCTACCACAATTCCTATACGAAGCTGCCTTGGGGCGATTCCAGAGGGTATGATCTCTGCGTCAACAGCTCAAAGCTGGGCGTGGAGAAGACGGCGCGGATCATTGAGGATTTTGCGGCGGCAAAGCTGGAGGGATAACGGCGGCAGGGCTGCCGTGAAAGAGGGAAAAGACAGTCCCGTGCCGGGAAAAGACGGGGAGAGCGGACAGGAGGAAAAGATGAAGAGAAGAAAACTGACGGCATTGTTTTTGAGTACCGCGCTGCTTACCGGAATGCTTGCCGGATGCGGAGAGAATACGACGGAAGGAGCGGAGAGCATGGAAGAGCAGACAGCCGGAACGGAGAGTA
>CAZVWN010000034.1:0-14328 GCA_964631065.1 uncultured Acetatifactor sp. | reverse complement strand
AATACGACGGAAGGAGCGGAGAGCATGGAAGAGCAGACAGCCGGAACGGAGAGTACGCAGGAAGCGGAAAACGGGGAAGCGTCGGACGCACAGGAAGAAGCGCGTTTTGACATCCCTGACGTGGAGATCGCGGCATACGAGGTACCGGATACGGAGGCCTTTGCGTTCGTGCGCGATTTAAAGATCGGCTGGAATCTCGGAAATACCTTTGACGCGTATCAGGAGAGCGGATTAAAGGATGAGCTGGACAGTGAGACCTGCTGGGTCGGCGTTCCGACGACAAAGGAGCTGATCGACGATTTAAAGGAGGCGGGCTTTAACGCCGTCCGTATTCCCGTGACCTGGCATACGCATGTGGATGAGCAGTATCAGATTTCGGAGGCTTGGCTGAACCGCGTACAGGAGGTTGTGGATTATGTCTATGACAACGGGATGTATGTCATATTGAACATCCATCACGATAACAGCGAGCAGTTCATGTATCCTTCCACACAGTATCTCGAGCAGTCCGTCAATTATGTCACGGCAATCTGGAAGCAGCTTAGTGCGCGCTTTGCGGATTATGATGAGCACATGATCTTCGAGTGCATGAACGAGCCGAGACAGGTCGGAACGGCATGGGAATGGTATATCAACGGCTCGGAAGAGTGTAAGGATGCAATTGAATGTATCAACCGGATCAATCAGGCATTTGTCGATACTGTCCGCGAAAGCGGCGGCAACAATGCAGAGCGGTATCTTATGATCCCCGGATATGACGCTTCCGCAGACGGCGTGCTCAACAGCGGCTTTGTACTGCCGACGGATGCGGAAGGGGTGCAGGATAAGCTGATTGTTTCCGTTCATGCGTATACGCCGTATAATTTCGCCCTGCAGGCTGACGGAGAGAGCGGGAGCATTTCCGCCTTTGACTCCGACACGGCGAAATTTACTGCGGACATTGACAGCTTTATGGATAAGCTCTATAAGAAATATGTCGCGAACGGTGTTCCGGTCGTAATCGGGGAATTCGGTTCCCGCGACAAGAAGCAGAACACGCAGGCGCGTATCGACCACGCGACGTATTATATCGCGGCGGCGCGTGCGAGGGGCATGAGCTGCTTCTGGTGGGACAATAACGCGTTTACGGGAAACGGCGAAAACTTCGGTCTGTATTACAGAAGAGGCGGCTATTTCCTGTATCCGGAGCTTGTCACGGGTCTGATGAAATACGCTGACTGACGGTGGAAATAACGGTTTCGCTTCGCGGGGCTGTCACCAAAAAAGAACATTCAAACTGCAATTTTCTACATTTACACTCCGTTGGCGCGGGGCTAGAATAACCTTATCCGAGAGGAAAAGAACCGTGCCGTAAAACGGAGTGTATTTTTGATAACAGTTCAGCTGTCAATATCAGCAGGAGGAGCGAAGTGGAAAACAAACGAAGGTCGAAAATGAAATGGCTCTGGGAAAACATGAAGGGCTACCGGGCGATATATCTGCTCGGAATTTTTGGAACGGTCGTCTATAATGTCATGCAGCTGACGGTTCCCGTCGTCACGCAGAAGATTGTCGATCTGTTCCTGACGGGAGAGAATGCGGCGGCGAACCTGACGGAGAAGCGGACGCTGTTTTATCAGCTGATCGCCGCGATGGTCGTGCTGACATTTTTAAGGACGCTGATCGTCTATCTGACCTGCATGGATGTCGAGCACGTCTCACAGAAGACGCTGTACCGCATCCGGACATATCTTTTTGATAAGATTGAGCGGCAGGACATGAATTTTTACAGCACGTTCCGGACGGGAGACCTGATGACGAGACTGACGGGGGATCTGGATGCCGTCAGACATATGATCGCATGGGTTATCCGGACGATCGTGGAATCCCTTGCGCTGGTAACGGCGACGGCGGTGTATTTCTTTTACATGGACTGGAGACTGGCGTTAAGCCTGCTTGCGATCGCGCCGTTTATCTTCCTCATCATCATTCTGTTTAAGAATAAGGTTGCGCCCAGACATAAGGCGCTGCGCGAAAAGCTTGCACAGATGAATACGGCGGCGCAGGAGAACATTTCGGGAAACCGTGTCGTCAAGGCGTTCGCGCGGGAGGATTACGAGATTGCAAGATTCGATCAGTGCAACCGGGATTATGCGCAGACGAATAAGAAGACGGCGATGACCTGGCTGACCTATTATCCGTATGTCGAGTCGTTTGCGAACCTGATGCCGGTCGTGCTGCTGGCTGTGGGCGGTATTTTTATCATCAACGGACAGATCACCATGGGCGAATATGTCGCGTTCTCCGGACTGATCTGGGCGATCGCGAACCCGATGCGGCAGCTTGGAAATATCATGAACGAGTTCCAGCGTTTTTCCGCAGCGGCGGACAAGGTGATGGAGATTTATTATTCCGAGCCGGTGATCGTCGATAAGCCGGATGCGGTCGATATGCCGGAACGGTTTACGGGCAGGGTGGAATTTAAGGACGTCAGCTTTCAGTATGCGGACGGGAAGCTTCCCGTACTGCACAATGTCTCCTTTACGGCTGCGCCCGGCGAGACGGTCGCGATCATGGGCGAGACAGGCTGCGGAAAGACTTCGCTGATCCAGCTGATCCCGAGATTTTATGAGCCGACGGCGGGCGAGGTGCTCGTTGACGGCGTTAATGTACGGGATATGAAGCTGCAGCAGCTGCGCAAAAATATCGGACTGGCGACGCAGGACGTTTTACTTTACTCCGATACCATCGACGGCAACATTGCCTACGGCGACAGCCATATTAAGCAGGAGGAGGTCGTGAAATTCGCGAGATATTCCGCGGCGTCCGACTTTATCGCAAAGATGCCCGAAGGGTATGATACGATCGTCGGCGAGCGCGGCGTCGGGCTTTCGGGCGGTCAGAAACAGCGGATTTCCCTTGCGCGTGCGCTTGCGGTAAAGCCGTCGATCCTGATACTCGACGATACGACTTCGGCGGTGGACATGGAGACGGAGAAGCAGATCCAGCACAGCTTAAAGGAGCTGGATTTCCCCTGTACCAAGATCATCATTGCCCAGCGGATCTCGACGACGAAATCTGCGGATAAGATCCTTGTATTACAGGACGGTCATATCACGGAGGCCGGAACGCATGAGGAGCTGGTTGCGAAAAAAGGATATTATTACAGTCTGGTAAAGCTGCAGACGGGAGAGGAGTAGACATGGCGGTAAGAAGAAATACCTATCGGGAAGACGAAGTTCTGGAGACGCCCTTTGACTTTCGGCATCTGCTCCGCGCTTCCGTCTATATTAAGAAGTACCTCGGCAGTATGATTCTGGCGTTTGTCTTAAGCGCGATCGGCGGGATCGCCGCGCTGTTCGGACCGATGCTGACGCAGAAGGCTTTGGATGAGGCGATTCCGCAGGGACGCACGGACAGCCTGATGCTGCTGGTCGGCATTCTGATCGCGACGTATGTTGTCAGCGTGATCTTTACGACGATCCGCTCCCGCATCATGGTCAATGTGAGCCAGAATATCATTTACGACATTAGAAAGGATCTGTTTGCACATTTGCAGAAGCTTCCTTTTCAGTATTATGACGACAGACCGCACGGAAAGATCCTGATCCGTGTCGTCAACTATGTCAACTCCGTTTCGGACATGCTCTCGAACGGGCTGATCAATGTCGTGCTCGAGATCCTGAACCTGATCTTTATCATCATTTTCATGTTCTGCGTGGACGTGAAGCTGTCGCTTGTCGTGATGGCGGGCGTTCCGATCCTGATGGTATTTATGTTCTGGATCAAGAATAAGCAGCGCCGTGCATGGCAGCAGGTGTCGAACAAGAACTCGAACTTAAACGCCTACTTACAGGAAAATATCGTCGGCGCGAAGATCACGCAGATTTTTGCGAGAGAAGATGAAAATGCGGAGACCTTCGGCGTGCTCTCGGACAGATGCCGCGGGGCATGGATGAAGGCGGTAAAGTACAGCAACCTTGTATGGCCCGGAATTGATAATATTTCCGTCTGGGTCAGGGCGGCGATCTTTATTTTCGGTCTTGTCGTGTTCGGGCAGGGAAATACGAGCCTCGGCGTGATCGTTGCGATCTCGTCCTACGCCTCCCGGTTCTGGCAGCCGATCATGAACCTTGGAAATATTTTCAACAACTTTATCAACAATATCGCGTATCTGGAGCGTATCTTTGAGACGCTGGATGAGCCGGTCGTTGTGGACGATGCGCCGGATGCGGTCGAAATGCCGAAGATCCGGGGCGAAGTGACCTTTGAAAACGTAACGTTCGGCTATGAGGCGGACAAGACGGTATTAAAGAACCTTTCCTTTACCGTAAAGCCCGGCGAGAGCGTCGCGCTGGTCGGACCGACGGGAGCCGGAAAGAGTACGATCGTCAACCTGATCTCGAGATTTTACAATGTCAATGAAGGGCGCGTGCTGATCGACGGACAGGATATCTCAAAGGTAACGCTGCATTCCCTGCGCTCCCAGATGGGCATCATGCTGCAGGACAGCTTTATCTTCTCCGGAACGATAGAGGACAACATCCGGTACGGTAAGCTGGATGCGACGGCGGAGGAGATCGTCAGGGCGAGCGAAACGGTGTGTGCGGATGAATTTATCCGGAGATTCCAGGACGGCTATCAGACGGAGGTAAAGGAGCGCGGCTCACTGCTCTCGCAGGGTCAGAAGCAGCTGATCTCCTTCGCGAGAACGCTGCTGTCGGAGCCTTCCATCCTTGTGCTGGATGAGGCAACCTCGAGTATCGACGTACAGACAGAAAAAGCGCTTCAGCAGGGCTTAAATGCGATGCTGCAGGGACGTACCTCCTTCATCATTGCCCACAGACTTTCTACCATTAAGAACTGTGACAAGATCATGTATGTGGATCAGGGCGGGATCATGGAGTGCGGAACGCATGAGGAACTGATGGCGCAGAAGGGATATTATTATCATCTCTATACGGCGCAGATGGAAGACATCGCTTAAAGCAGATCCGAAAACAAAGATACGAAAAAGAAAGCGCGGAAGCCTTAGCCGGTTCCGCGCTTTTCCTTATTCAGTGCATCATTCAGTGCATCGGTATTTTTTCATAAATTCCTTCTGCGGGCAGGGTCTGCTGTAATAGTAACCCTGAATGTAATCGGGACTAAGCGGCAGGATGCGGTCAAGCTCTTCCTGGCTCTCGATACCCTCGACGACAAGATGCAGTCCGAGACTGTGAACCATCTTGAAGACATGGACGAGCAGATCGAACTCATAGGTGTTCTGCAGCGCCTTTACGGTAAAGCTGCGGTCGATCTTGACAAAGTTCGGATGCAGATTTCCGATGTTGAGCAGATTGGAGTATCCTGTGCCGAAATCATCCAGCGCAATGCCGACACCGAGCTCCCGGAGCTTGCGCCAGACGTTGGCGACGGAGCTGCTGAATTCAAGGTGTCCGCTTTCCGTCAGCTCGACGATCAGGCATTCGGGCGGCAGCCCCAGCTCCTCCAGCGCGCATCTGACATCCTCAAAGAGCGGTGTCCTAAGCAGCTGTATGTAAGAGAGATTGATGGACATCTTAAAATCGGGATGCGTTTCACGGATCTGTCTGCATACGATCAGCGCATTCCGGATCACCCACTTTCCGACGGGGATGATCAGCCGGCTCTCCTCGAGCAGCGGAATAAATTCTGCGGGCGATATCAGTTCGCCGTTTGAAAGCCGGAAACGCAGCAGCGCCTCCGCCGCATAAAGCGTTTCCGTGTCCGTTTCGATGATCGGCTGATAGTTCAGCTCAAAGCCGCTAAAATTATCCGTGACCGCCTGACGCAGACAGCTGTTTAAGTAACGCTTTCTGAGGAAGGTGGAATAATCCTCCCGCTGAAAGACATACAGCTGGTTCTTCCCGTGGCTCTTCGCCTCGGACAGGGCAAACTCCGAAAGCTTCATCGCCTCGCTGTAGGTGGTGTATTCGCTTGTCCTGCCGTCGATATCCTCGAGCCGGATCAGCCCTGCGGAGATGGTATATACCGCCTTGTAATTTTCGCGGTCGACAAGCGCGTCCACCTCGGAGCGGATACGGTGGTAAAGTCTGTTCATATGGTCATAGCCGTCTCCGGAGACATCCAGCACCATAAATTCGTCCGAAATGATCCGGTAGACATACTGCATGGGTCCTAACGAGCGGTGGATGCAGTCCGCAACGCTGCGGAGCACGAAATCACCGTAGGAGGAGCCGTGCCGTTCGTTTACGATCTTAAAGTCGTCGATACCGATCCGCAGGAACATCGCATCCTGTAAAGAGGGCAGAAGCCGCTTCATGTGTTCATGCAGGGAGGATTCCCCGAGCAGTCCGCTGGTATTGTCGGCGACGGGCGTGCTGTTTCCGA
This sequence comes from uncultured Acetatifactor sp., assembly GCA_964631065.1. Classification (GTDB taxonomy): domain Bacteria; phylum Bacillota; class Clostridia; order Lachnospirales; family Lachnospiraceae; genus Acetatifactor. The sequence goes on along the minus strand of CAZVWN010000034.1, from coordinate 7,977 downwards.
TCTCGTTGATACAGCCGACCACAAGATGCGGGATGACGCCCTCCGTGCGGAACAGATGCCCGCGGCAGTTGATCCAGATCGGATATCCGTTGACGCCCATAATCCGGTACTTTACGTTATGCTCATCCTTCTTTCCCGTGAGGATGGCACGGATGTCCTCTATTACCATCTCGACATCCTCCGGATAGATAAAGGTACGGAAGGTATCCAGAACATTGTGGAACAGATTGCTCGGAAAGGCAAGCCGTTCTAAGACGTTCTCCGTAATGAAATAGGTATCGTTCGTCAGGTCGATGACATAGAGATAGTCGTTCATGCTGGTCGCAAAAATCTTGGCGATCTCGCAGAAGGTATCAAAGCTTGGAAGCGTATTTCGTTTGCTCATAAACTGCCTCGTTTCTATCCTGTTTTCCCCTGTCTGTTTTTATTATGGTTCCGACATGCTCCCCGACATGCTGCGGATCCGTACCCCGGATTGCGGCACGAGTAAAAAACGATTTCCGCGCTGTCGTCAGAAAACGCTTTTTCGTGAACTCCGCCACCTATAATTATATGCCTGTTTCGACAAAAAACAAGCAAAAAATGGAAAACTTTACGCTTAATGATAAAATTTCAAAAAACAGACAAATATTCATGAAATTCGTTGTGAAAATTTTTTGAAAAAAGGAATGTGAATTATGGAAGAAATGTGGTACAATATAGGTACTTACAATCCGTGTTACAGGAGGATGAAATGAGCGTGAAAAAACAGAACGAATTGGTAAACAGAGTGGAAAAGGAACTGAATATTGACAGAAAGGCGCTGGAAGAAAAAGCGGAGCAGATGCTCGAAAAAGCTGTGGAAAAGAAGAAGGTCGGCATGTTCAAGGGGATCCGGACAAGGATCCTGATCGCATTGTTCATGACCATGCTCCTCTCGATGGGGCTGATGGCATGGGCGGCGATCGGCAAGACGACGGATGCGCTGACGGAGCGTGTCAAGGGCGATATGCTGAAGATGGTGGGCGCTTACGAGGTGAATCTGCGTATGGCGACGAACTTAAACGGCGGAAGCGTGCCGAGCGCCGCAGAGCTGACGGAGCTGTTCGGCAGCGTTAAGATGGAGGGAATGCCGTCGAGCTATATTTACGTCGTGAGCGGAGACGGTACGATGCTGATGCACCCGACGGCGGAAAAGATCGGTCAGCCCGTGGAGAACGAGGTTGTGACCGAGGCGGTGAACAGGATCAAGAGCGGAACGATCCCCGAGGATACCGTTGTGGAATATGATTATAAGGGCGTGACGAAGCTTGCCGGATATGCCGTTTTAGAGAGCGGCGAGGCGATGGTTGTCCTGACGGCGGATAAGCATGAGGCGCTGGAGGCAATTTCCGAATTTATCAGACAGTGTATCTTTATCATGCTGTTCATCATCATCGTTGTCGGAACGTGCGGCGCGCTGGTGGCAAGGAGCATCGCGAAGCCGATTAAGATGCTGACGGAGGTCGTGGATCAGAATGCCTCGTTCGATTTCACGGAGAACAGGGTATGCAGACTGCTCTCTAAGGGCGAGGGCGAAACGGCTGTCATGAGCGCTTCGCTGGACAACATGCGCGTGAATCTGGTAAATATGGTACGTCAGCTTTCCGATACGGCGGACAGCCTGTACGGCAATGCGAACGGACTGAAGGTAATCGTTGAGGAGCTGAACAGCAATTCCTGCGACAACTCGGCGACGAGCGAGGAGCTTGCGGCAAGCATGGAGGAAACCTCTGCGACGACCCAGATCATTGATGAAAAGATGTCCTCGATCGATGAAAACACGAAGAAGATCGGCGTGCTGACAAAGGAAGGCGAGCAGAACGCGGAGGGCATTATCGCGAAGGCGGAGGATCTGAAGAAGAGCAGTCAGGATGCAAACACGAAGACCAGAGAGATCTATTCCCGCGTGAAGCAGGAGTCCGATATCGCGATCGCGAAGGCAAAGGATATTGAGCAGATCAATGTTCTGACGGAAGCGATCACGGAGATCGCCAGCCAGACGGAGCTGCTTTCCTTAAATGCGTCCATTGAGGCGGCGAGAGCCGGCGAGGCGGGAAGAGGCTTTGCGGTTGTGGCGAGTGAGATCGGAAAGCTCGCGGCGCAGTCTACGGAGACGGCGGGCAGCATTACGGGTATTGTTTCCGGTGTCAGAAACGCGGCGGAGAGCATGGAGAAATGTCTGCGCCAGATGACGGAGTTCATGGAGCAGACGGTCATCGGCGATTACGAGAACTTTATCAGGGTCAGCGAGGAGTACAGCGCGGATGCGAAGGGATTTTCGGGAAGCATGCGCACGATCAACGATTCCATTACGGAGCTGGAGGAGAGTGTATCCGATATTGCGAAATCCATACAGGATATCAACGCAACCGTAAATGAGGCGGCGATCAGCATCAACGACATTGCCTCCAAGGCGACGGACATGGTCGGATATGCGGAGGACACCGGCGTAAAGGCAGAGGAGAACACAAAGTTTGCGGCACAGCTCAGCGAGATCGTGCAGCAGTTTAAGATCTGAGACGCGGATGACAGGCTTTAGCGGAAAGGAGCGTCCTGAAGAAACGGTAACATGAAGGATCTGAATCAGATTAAGACAGGAAAGAAAAACAGGCTTGGCAATATCAAGACGATCATCTACGGCAGAACGGCGATGCTGGTGCTCGCCTTTCTTGCCCAGCTGCTGTTACTGATCGTCGGATATTACTGGCTGCGGAAGTACAGCTTCTGGTTTTATGCATTGTTTATGGTGATCAGCGCAGTTGCGGTATTGCATATCTTCAACACGCGTGGAAATCCCGACATGAAGCTGTCCTGGATGTTCCCGATCGCAATCTTTCCTGTCTTTGGAGCAGTTTTTTATACGACGATCATTACACAGCCGGGCACAAAGGTCATGTATGCCCGGCTGAAAGTGCTTGCGGAGCAGACAAAAAAATATGTGACGGACGATCGGGAGATCTGGGAGAGACTGCGCGCGGAAAGTCCGCATATGGGGCAGCTTTCCCATTATCTCTATCACCGCGATAACAGTCCGGTCTATGCCGGGACACAGGTGCAGTATTTCTGTCTCGGGGATGAACAGTTTCCCGCGATTCTGGAGGAGCTGAAGAAGGCGGAAAAATTTATTTTTGTGGAGTTTTTTATCGTCAGCGAGGGCAGGATGTGGGACAGCGTCCATGAGATCCTGAAGGAAAAGGCAGCGCAGGGTGTGGAAGTCCGCTTCATGTACGACGGCACGGATGTTTTATTTAATCTGCCGAACTATTATCCGCGGATTCTGGAGGCGGAGGGCATACACTGTAAGATGTTTGCGCCGATCAAGCCCGTCTTTTCCCCGCATTACAATAACCGGGATCACAGGAAGATTCTCGTCGTGGACGGAAGGGTTGCGTTTACCGGCGGCATCAATCTCGCGGACGAGTATATCAATGAAAAGCCCCGTTTCGGACACTGGAAGGATACCGGAATCCTGCTGCGGGGAGACGCGGTGGAACGGTTTACCTATATGTTTCTGGAAATGTGGAATGAGTCGGAGAAGGAGACGGAGGAGTTTGTGCGGTATGCGTGTCCTGCCGGCTGTTCTCAGCCCTCGGACGGGTATGTGATCCCGTACAGCGTCTGCCCGCTGGGACCGGAACGCGTCGGGCACAGGGTGTATCTGGATATCATCAATACGGCGCACACCTATGTCCATATCATGACGCCCTATCTGATTCTGGATCACGAGCTGCTGATGGCGCTGACCTATGCGGCAAAGCGGGGCGTGGAGGTCGTGATCATCATGCCGCACATTCCGGATAAGAAGTATGCGTTCCGGCTGGCGAAGACCTATTACGGAGAGCTGCTGGAGGCAGGGGTGCGGATCTGTGAATATGAGCCGGGGTTTGTCCATGCGAAGGTCTTTTCGGCAGACGGGGAGAAGGCGGTCGTCGGAACCGTAAACCTGGACTACCGCAGCCTGTATCATCATTTTGAGTGCGGCGTGATCCTGTACCGCAATTCTCAGATCGTTGCGATCGAGAAGGATATTCAGGAAACGCTCGAAAAATGTATCGAACAGACGCCCGAGACCCTTAAGAGCCTGAAGCTGCGCGAACGCGCAGTCGGCTGGGTCATGCGGATCATCGCTCCGCTGATGTGATACCCGGGGTTAAAAGCCATGCCCGCCGACCGTGCCTGCACGGGGAGGAGAGCATGGCTTTTTAATCCGTATGGCAGCACTTTTTTTGAAACTTTCTTAAAAAAACGTCGTCTCTATGGGCAGGAAAGAGGTGAGCAGGATGCAGAATCCGAAGGACGCTGAAATTTTAGATTTATACTGGGCACGGGATGAGCGCGCCCTGACGGAAAGCCAGAAGACATACGGCGCGTACTGCCACAGTATCGCATGGCATATCCTGTATGACAGGGAGGATGCGGACGAATGCGTGAACGATACCTGGTTTCGCGCATGGAACGCGCTCCCGCCCGGAAAACCGGACAGACTGGGACTGTTTCTCGGTACGATCACGCGGAATCTTTCGCTCGACCGCTGGAAGAGACAGCGGCGGGGAAAACGCGGCGGAGGCGTCGTTCCCGTCGCCCTGGATGAGCTGGCGGAGTGCATCCCCGACAGCCGGGATACGGAAAGTATTGTGGAAGCGGCAAGACTGCAGCGGCTGGTGGATGCGTTCCTGCATACCCTGTCGGAGCGGGACTGCAATGTTTTTTTAAGGCGGTACTGGTACGCTGAAGAATACGGTGAGATCGCGAAGCGGTACGGACTCAGACTGAATACGGTGAAGACGATCCTCTTTCGGACACGCGGCAGATTAAAGGCATATCTGCAGAAGGAGGGTGTTGTACTGTGAAAAAAGAGAGAACAACGGGCACGGACGGACAGGCGATGCGTCTTATGGAAGCCCTGTCCGGAGTGGATGAAGAGCTTCTGGAGCGAAGCAGTAAGCGGAAGATAAGCACAGGGATACGGTATTACACCGGCAGATACAGCGCGGCATGTATCGCCTGTCTCTGTCTGCTGATAACGGGAACTGCCGTTTACTGTATGCAGTCCGGGGGGAAATCGTCAGGGGAAAGTCCTGAAAACAGGATGGCAGACAGACAGGAAGCGGCAAGGAATCCGTATCTGACGGAGGGATATGCGGCGGACGATGCGCTCCCGGAAGTGGCGGCAGAAGATGCTGACACTATCGTAATGGAGGCAGAGGAGGCGGAAGTCACGGGCGGCGCGGAAGAGGCTTTGGCAGAAACGCCCGGGCGGTCGGAATCCGGCTGCCCGGAGGAGGCGGTTTCGGGAAAGGAAACGGAAACGCAGAAGAACAGCGACGCGGAAACAGCCCCGGACGCCCGGACGGAGGCGCTTTTGGCAAAGCTGTCTGAACCGGGCGGCATCAGGCTTCCGGAAGGGTATCAGCTGCTTTCTGCGGACAGTGTGGAACAGATTTACTGCTGGACGGATGGAACGCATGAGCTTCGCCTGAAGCTTACACAGACGGATGCTTCGCAGGATCTGCGCGTTGACGCGGAGCCGCCGGTCTATGCCGCAGAGGAAAACTGGAGAGAGCTGCTTCCTAAGAATGCGGCACGGGAAGAAAGCAGGCTTGCACTGCTCTATGAGGACGGTCTGCTGGTGGAGTACAGCGGCTGTCTGACGGGGGAGGAGCTGGCGGAGCTTCTGGAATCACTGCGCTAAGAGAAGAAAGGCGGTCTTAGTTCTCCTCGTTTTCCCGCATACGGTAGCCGATGCCGATCTCCGTAAAGACAAATTCCGGTCTTGCGGGATCCCGCTCGATCTTGCGGCGGATGTTTGCCATGTTGACGCGCAGGATCTGGTTATTGCTGTCGGTATAGGGTCCCCAGATGGCACTCATGATGTAGCCGTAGGTGAGCACCCGGCCGGACTGCGCCGCAAGCAGGGACAGCAGCTGATATTCGATCTGCGTGAGATGGATCTCGTCCCCGTCCAGCGTGACGAGGTGTCTGCCAAAGTCGATTTCCAGTCCGCCCGCTTTATAATGTCTCTCGCTCAGGTCGGAATGGTGTCTGCGCAGACAGTTTCGGATGCGCGCCATCAGCTCAGCGGGACCGAAGGGCTTCGTCAGATAGTCGTCCGCGCCGAGATCCAGCGCGATCACCTTGTCGCTCTCGTCGGTTCGCGCGGAAATGACAATGACGGGAATGTCTCCATGGACGCGAAGGGTTCTTAAAACCTCACAGCCGTCCATATCCGGAAGTCCGAGATCCAGCAGAATGACATCCGGGTTCTCGGAAGCCGCCATCGTGATGCCGTCGCTTCCGGTGTGGGCGGTCATAATATGATACCCGTTTCCGGAAAGCGCGGTGCTGATGAAGGAACAGATATTTCTGTCGTCTTCGATCAGAAGGGTGTTTGTTGTTCTGGTCATCTCTTTTGTATCTCCTTTTGTTCGGTTATCTTTGGTAAAGTAAATATGAATTCAGCGCCGGAGGCATGGTTTCTTCCGACGATCGTTCCGTGGTGTGCCGTGATGATGGTTTTGCATACGGACAGCCCGATGCCCATTCCCCTGTGGACGTCGGGCGTGTCTGTCGTGTAGTCGGTTCCGTCGAAGAGTGTATCCTGCATCCGGGCGGGAATGCCGCAGCCGTAATCGCGGACGGAAAAGGAAACGGTGTCTTCGTTTTCCGTGACGGTCAGCGTGACGGGGAGGGCTGAACCGGAATGAAGAATGGCATTTTCCAGCAGATTGATGAGTACCTGTTCGATCAGAACGGCATCCATCGGCAGCATGATCAGGTTTTCGGGGATATCCGTCCGGATGGAGCAGCCCTCATGACGCCGCTCCGTGCGCTGAACGGCTCCGGCAACGATCTCCTCAACGGCTTCCTCCCGCAGGGAGATAGAGAGATTCTGCTGATTGATGCGGGTAACGGTCAGCAGATTTTCGACCATATGGATCAGCCAGGTGGAATCCTCATAGATGTTCTCGACGATCGTGTTTTTTTCCTGCTCGGAGAGAACGTTAGTGTTTTCGAGATAGGTGAGACTGCTGCCCATGATACCGGTGAGGGGCGTGCGCAGATCGTGGGAAATGGCGCGGAGAAGATTTGCGCGCATTTTTTCTTTTTCCGCCTCGGCAAGCTCCTTCTGCCATTTTGCGAGCAGATCGGCCTGACGGATAAGATGCGACGTCATGGTGCTGATGAAGGCGGTGATGGAGGACATAAAGAGAAAGGTGACGGGATAACCGCTCAGCGTAAAGTTTACTTTATAATAAGGATAGGTAAAACGGTAATTATACCAGAGGACGACGAACAGGGAGCAGATAATGCCGTAAGCGTAATTTACGGTGTTGCTGGAGACAAGGATAAGAAAAAAGAGGAAGATCAGGATAATGTTGAAGGAAATTTCCCCGACAAAATAATAGTAGACCGCCGACAGAAGCACAGCGGCTGTCATGCAGGCTGCGGAAAACAGAATGCTTACAAGGTTTCTTTGCAGTTTGGGCAGTGCGTGCAGCTTTGTCCGTAACATAGTCGTTCCTCCGTTTTTCTCCGTATACGATTATAGTACATTTCGTTATGGTTTGCAAGCGGCGCGGATAAAAACTGCGGGGCGGACAGGCGATTGCGAAACCCGTGCTCCCGGGGAGCGGACGCTTGCGAAATCCGGGATTGCGGAAATCTGTGCCCAAGGAAGAGCCGTGTGTCTGTTGCAGACTGTATGGAGCGTCGGTACTTAGCTCCTGTACTATAGGAGCTTATGTACCGCTACGCGTAATCCCAAGCGCAAGCGTGTCTGCAACAGATATACGGCGCTTTCCGGGGGCACTGGCGTGGTGACGGGTTTCGCAATCGTCTGTGCCGCCCGTAGCTACTTGCTTATTTCGCCCGGAAACGGTATACTTATCAGATGATTGTGCAATCCGTGTCCTGTCGGAAACGGGAGACGGATATTCAAGATAGGAGAGGGAATGA
>CAZVWN010000033.1:7369-17291 GCA_964631065.1 uncultured Acetatifactor sp. | reverse complement strand
CCCTGATTGCATGTATTGTACAAGCTGCTGATACAATATCCGCTGCAAGACCGGGAGCCAGAAGGGAAACGCTGGAGACATATACCAGCAGATTAAAACAGTTAGAAGAAATCACAAACAATTTCAAAGGTGTAGATAAATCTTTTGCTATTCAGGCAGGAAGAGAAGTTCGTGTTATGGTTGTGCCGGAGCAGATTACGGATGCCGATATGGTTCTGCTGGCGCGTGATATTTCCAAGAAGATTGAATCGGAAATGGAATATCCGGGGCAGATCAAGGTAAATGTGATCCGCGAGAGCCGCGTAATTGATTACGCGAAATAGCCATAAACCGGTTTAGAATGAAAATTTCATAAGAGAAAAGAAACCGTCTTACATTTTGTAGGACGGTTTTTTATTTTGGATAATCCAAAATTTCCTCTTGAGAAAAAATGAGTATTGTAGTATGATGGTTCAAGCACTATGTATGATTGTATACAATAATTCAATGATAATCTTGAGGAGGCCATATGAAAGCGTATCAGGAAATGAGCAAAGAGGAACTGTTGTCATTGAAGGATCAGCTTGCGCTGCAGTTCGAGGATGTAAAGGGAAAAGGTCTGAAGCTGGATATGTCCAGAGGAAAGCCTTCGGCAGCACAGCTGGATATGGGAATGGATATCTTTGATATTCTGAATTCTGAGAGTGATATGAAGACCGGAGACGGAACGGATACCAGAAATTACGGTACACTGGACGGAATCCCGGAGGCAAAGAAGATGATGGCGGATATCATGGGCGTTCCTGCGGAAAATGTGATCGTCTGCGGAAATGCGAGTCTGTCGATCATGTATGATACGGTTTCAAGATCCATGACGCATGGTGTAGCGGGCAGTACGCCGTGGTGTAAGCTCGAGAAGGTAAAGTTCCTTTGCCCGGCGCCCGGATACGACAGACATTTTGCAATCACGCAGCATTTCGGAATTGAGATGATAACGGTACCGATGACGCCTGCGGGACCTGATATGGATATGGTGGAAAGTCTTGTTGCCAAGGATCCGGCGGTCAAGGGAATCTGGTGCGTGCCGAAGTATTCTAATCCGCAGGGATATACCTATTCTGCGGAGACAGTGAAACGGTTCGCAAACTTAAAGCCGGCGGCGGAGGATTTCAGAATCTTCTGGGATAACGCATACGCGATCCATGATCTCTATGAGGACAGAAGCGATGCGCTTGCGGAAATTTTAAGCGAATGTGAAAAAGCGGGGAATCCCGATATGGTCTATGAGTTCTGCTCGACCTCTAAGATCAGCTTTGCGGGATCGGGGATTGCAGCCATCGCTTCTTCCAAAGCAAATCTGGATGCCATGAGAAAGTCAATGACGGTACAGACGATCGGCTATGATAAGATCAATCAGCTTCGTCATGTGCGTTATTTTAAGGATTCTGACGGAATAAAGGAGCATATGAAGCGGCATGCGGCATTGCTGCGCCCGAAGTTTGAGGCGGTGCTTGCCGTTTTAGAGCGGGAGCTGGGGGGACTCGGGATCGGAACCTGGACGAAGCCGAACGGCGGTTATTTCATTTCCTTTGATGCGATGGAGGGCTGTGCAAAGCAGATCGTTGCAAAATGTAAGGAAGCGGGAATGGTGCTGACCGGCGCGGGGGCGACCTACCCTTATGGAAAGGATCCGAAGGACAGCAATATCCGGATCGCGCCTTCTTTCCCGTCAGCGGAGGAGATGGCGGCTGCGGCAGATCTTTTCGTGCTCTGCGTAAAGCTTGTAAGCGTGGAGAAGCTGCTGGCGGAAGCGGCCTAAAAAAGGCAGCGGCGGAGGAAAGGGACGGAACTGTTACTTTCGGAAGCTGCATACGGTCATGTAAAAAAGGAGAAGAACCATGGAAGAATGTAAGCGTTTGAACCGTGAACTGATCGCGAAGGGAGCGATCATTGACTATTATCAGGACACGATGCTGATTCCGAACGGCAATGTGGCAAAATGGGATCTGATCGATCATAAAGGCGCGGCGGCGGTGGTTGCCGTCCGTGACGACGGAAAACTGCTGATGGTGAGACAGTACAGAAATGCGCTGGAGCGCGAGACGCTGGAGATTCCTGCGGGCGGCTTAAACGGACGGCAGGAGCCGACAAAGGACGCTGCGGCGAGAGAGCTGGAGGAGGAAACAGGATATGTCTGCGGCAGTCTGACACTGTTAAATTCCATTTATACGACGGTGGCATTCTGCAACGAGAAGATTGACATTTATCTTGCAAAGGATTTAAAACCCGGGAAGCAGCATCTCGATGAGGATGAATATCTGGACGTCGAGGCGTACACACTCGAGGAGCTGAAGCAGATGATCTTTGACTGTAAGATACAGGATTCCAAGACGATCTGCGGTATTCTGACCTACGCGGCGAAGCAGGAAATGTAGCGCGGAAGACGGATGCTGAAAAGGGACAATGGTGCAGTCCAAGGAGACCGCACAGTCCGGACACAGCTTTGGCGGACGGAGGAGAAAAAAGCCGTGTCAACAGCTGCATAAAAGGAAAACGAACCGGCATACATATGAAGCAGAAAGCAGTCGGCAGGGAATGGAAAGTACTGACGCTGCCGCATGCAAGGGCTGTCCGTAAGCATGGGGGAATACCCGGAAATCTCGGACGGCAGACGGGAGAGGTATGTGCGATGCAGATATATGCCGGACGGATTTATTTTGGAAAAAACAGATTCCTGACGCTGTTCCTTACCGGAATGGCGGCAGGATTTCTTTTTCTGAATTTGGGAAAGAGCGCTCTGACCGGGCAGACGGGCATGTTTGATGCATACACCCTGTACGGCATGAAAAACATGACTGTGGACAGCGGCGCTCTTTTCTGCTATGTTCTCCGAAAACGGTTTGCTTTTCTGTTCTGTGTGGCGGTTCTGGCAACGACCCGTCCGGGGTATGGCATCTGTCTGGGGACAGCGCTCTGGTGCGGGGCGGTGTTTGGCGCGTTTCCTGCCGTCCTCCTTCTGCGGTACGGATTAAAAGGGCTGCTTCTTACGGCTGTCGCGCTTTTTCCGCAGTATCTGATCTATCTGCCTGTCTTTGTTCTGATGTTGGAATGGAGTGCGGAGCTGCACAGGACGATTTATGCGGGAACGGCGACAGCAGAAAAAGAAGCCCGCAGCTTCCGTCTGCGGAAACCCGGGCTTTTGGGGATTCTTGCAGCGCTCACTCTGCTCGGCTGTCTGCTGGAGAGTTATGTGAATCCGTCGCTGCTGCTGGGATATCTGAAAAAATTCTAAAGGAACGGCCTGGGCGTGCCGTCAAAAGGCTTATTCGTATGCGGCGATATCATAAATGAGCCGTTCGGAGTCTTCCCAGCCGAGGCAGGGATCCGTGATGGACTTTCCGTAGACACCGTCGCCGATTTTCTGGCTGCCCTCTTCGATATAGCTTTCGATCATAACGCCCTTGACGAGCCTGTGAATGTCGGGATTCAGCTTCCGGCTGTGCATGACCTCCTTCGTAATGCGGATCTGCTGCGCGAACTGTTTCCCGGAGTTGGAGTGGTTGGCATCAATGACGCACGCGGGGTTTTTCAGGTTCATTTTTCCGTACAGTTCCAACAGGAGGTTCAGATCCTCGTAATGGTAGTTGGAAATATTGTTGCCGTGCTTGTTTGTTGCGCCGCGCAGAATGGTATGCGCCAGATCGTTTCCGGTCGTGTTGACCTCCCAGCCCCTGTAGATGAAGGAATGCGGGTGCTGTGCGGCGTAGACGGAATTCAGCATCACGGACAGATCGCCGCTCGTCGGATTCTTCATGCCCGCCGCCACGTCAAAGCCGCTGACCGTGAGGCGGTGCTGCTGGTCTTCAACGGATCTTGCGCCGATCGCGACATAGGAAAGAATGTCTGAGACATAACGCCAGTTTTCGGGATAAAGCATCTCGTCAGCCGCCGTAAGTCCGGTCTCGGCGATGGCGCGGATGTGCATTTTCCGCATTGCGAGAAGACCGGCACGAAAATCAGGCTTCTTTTCCGGATCCGGCTGATGGACAATGCCCTTATAACCCTCGCCCGTGGTGCGGGGTTTATTGGTATAAATGCGGGGGATCAGGATCAGCTTATCCTTTACCTTTTCGTTTACGCGCGCCAGCCGGCTGATGTAATCACAGACGGCGTCCTCATTGTCGGCGGAACAGGGTCCGATGATGACGAGGAATTTATTGCTTTTCCCGGTGAGTACCTCGCGGATTTCGGCGTCGCGTTCCTCCTTAATCTTTGCAAGCTCTGCCGGGAGCGGAAGCATCTCTCTGATCTCTGCGGGAGTCGGCAGTTTTTTTACGAATTCAAAGCTCATCTCTTTTGTGCTCCTTTCTGCTGAAAAACACTTTTTTATGGTAGCACACGAAAGAAAATCCTGCAAGGATATTGACAGGAATCTTTTTTATGACCTATAATGCAAATGAGAACGAGTCTCAAAATTAAAAGAACGGTTTTTCCGGCTGCGGATTTGAAATCTGAGTGGGATTTATTGTGAGTGGGATTGAAAGGAAAGGAGAACAGGAGCATGGCAGATATCATTCTGATAACGGCGCTTTTGATCGCGGTATTTTTTGTTGTGCGCACACAGCTGCGCAGACTGAGCAGAGGGCAGTGTCCGGACTGCTGCGGAGGAAACTGTGCGGCGTGCCACAGAGAGGAAGGAAAGGAGACGGTAAAAGAAACGGTAAAGACGAGCCGTAAATGATAAAAATTTATTTTTTATCTTCCCGAAAAAAGAGGAATATGCTATACTGAGAGCTGAAAGAAAAAAAGAGTGGAAGAAATGATGGCAGATGACAGTATTCGGGTGCCCGACGCCAGAAGAAAAAGGATAAAGCGGCTGAAAGGGTATATTGTTTTGACACTGTTGCTGTTCCTGCTGATACCGACGGCGCTGTGTCTTGTGCTTCTGATACGGGTAAACAGGCTCGGCTCGGCGCTGGACGGCGTGAAGACCGATGCCGCAGCGCTGGAGCAGCTTGTCCGGGAACAGGATAAGGCGCTGGAAAAGCTGGCAGCGGAAATCGAGGCGCTGACGGCGCGGACGGCGGAACTGACGGCGGAGACGCAAACCCTCCGGGCGCAGACAATACAGCAGGAGAACGCAGAGTCTTCCGGAGAGCCGGAGGTCTCCGGAACGGAAGCAGTCACTGTAGCGCACAGGGTTTATCTGACCTTTGACGACGGACCGAGCGCTTATACGGAGGAGATTCTGGATATCCTGGATGAATACGGAGTAAAGGCGACCTTTTTCGTAGTGGGCAAGGAGTCGGATACGGCAAGGGAGGCAATGCGGGAGATCGTCAGTCGCGGACATACGCTGGGCATGCACTCCTACAGTCATAAATATTCCGAGCTTTATGCTTCACAGGAGAGCTTTCAGGAGGACTTTGAGCGGATACGGGAGTATCTGTATGAGGTGACGGGGGTGTGGAGCACGCTGTACCGTTTCCCGGGCGGCAGCTCCAACACGGTCAGCGAGGTTGACATGAAGGAGCTTGCAGCGTATCTGGACGCGCAGGAGGTGCGCTTTTTCGACTGGAACGTTTCTTCCGGGGACGGCGGGCGAAAGCTGCTTTCCGTGGACGAGCTGACGGAGAATGTGACGGAGAATATCGGCAGCCATGAGGTTTCCGTCGTTCTGATGCATGATTCGCAGGATAAGCCGACGACCGTGGAGGCGCTGCGCGGGATCATTGAGGATATACTGGCTCTTGACGACACGGCGATTCTGCCGATTACGGAGGAGACGGAGCCGGTTCAGCATATACATTACGGAAGCAGTTAAAAGAGAACTGTTGCTTTCAAAGACCAAAGAATGGAGGTTTGAGTTACGATGGGTTTTTTCTCGGATTTAAAGGAAGACTTGTCACAGGCAGTCAATGAGCTGATACCCGAAGAGGAACAGATCAGGACGGGCGGGGCGCAGGACGGGCAGGAAGAGGAACAGGCGCACGAACAGGAAATTTCGCTGGAGGAGATGCTGAAAAATATTGACGACATTCAGCTTCCGGAGAGCGGGATGGCGCAGGAGGAGCCGGAGACGGCAAAACCGGAGACGCTTCCTGAGACGGAAGAGACAAAAATGGCGCAGGAGGACATGGAAGAGCTGTTGGCGAAGATGCTGGATGAGAGTCCGGAGCTTACCCCGCAGCAGGAGATAACGCAGGAAACAGAAGAGAGCAAAGGAGCGGAAAACAGGATGGAGTTTGAAAACAGCAGGGTTGCAACGGATGAGACTTCGGTTATCACGGAGGGAATGACGATCACGGGCGATATCATGACCCAGGGTTCCATTGACGTTGTGGGAACCGTCAACGGAAACATTGATGCGCTTGGCAAGCTGAACATTACGGGACATGTCAACGGAAATTCCAAGGCGGCGGAGATTTACGCGGAGAGCGCGAAAATCAACGGAGAGGTTGTCAGCGAGGGCGCAGTCAAGATCGGCGCAAGCTCCGTTATCATCGGAAATATTACGGCGACCAGCGCGGCGATTGCAGGTGCGGTCAAGGGCGACATTGACGTAAAGGGACCGGTGATCCTGGATGCTTCCGCGATCGTCATGGGCAACATCAAGTCGAAGTCCGTCCAGATCAACAACGGCGCGGTGATCGAGGGTATGTGTTCGCAGTGCTATGCGGAGGTAAGCCCGACGCTGTTCTTTGATGATTATAAGCCTGACGCAAAGTCAAAATCAAAATAAGGAGAAGTTGAGAGATATGCGGAGAATCCTGTTAAAGCTGAGCGGGGAAGCGCTCGCGGGAGATAAGAAGACCGGGTTTGATGAGGAGACCGTCAGAGGGGTTGCGCTTCAGGTAAAGCAGCTTGTGGACGACGGGATGCAGGTCGGCATCGTCACGGGCGGCGGCAACTTCTGGCGCGGAAGAACCAGTGAGAATATCGACCGCACAAAGGCAGACCAGATCGGGATGCTGGCGACGGTCATGAACTGTATTTATGTATCGGAGATCTTCCGTTCAGTCGGCATGAAGACGGGCATCCTGACACCCTTTACATGCGGTGCGTTTACGCAGCTGTTCTCGAAGGATCTGGCGAACCGGTATTTTGAGGAAGGACAGGTCGTATTCTTTGCGGGCGGAACGGGGCATCCGTATTTTTCAACGGATACCGGGGTTGTGCTGCGCGCGGTTGAAGTTGAGGCGGAGGTGATCCTGCTCGCAAAATCCATCGACGGCGTATATGACGACGATCCGAATAAGAATCCGGCGGCGAAGAAGTATGATGAGGTGACGATCGACGAGGTAATCGCAAAGAATCTTCAGGTCGTTGATATGACAGCCTCCATTCTCGCACGGGACAATAAGATGCCCATGTGGGTATTCGGGCTGAACGAGGAGAACAGTATCGTGAATACGGTCAGGGGGAGCTTTAACGGAACGAAGGTGCTTGTGTAGCGGGACCTACGGTTTCGGGGGGCATGTAGGGAAACGGCAATAATAGGTTATCAGGAAAGGAAAGACAGATATGGATTCCAGATTACAGCAGTATGAAGACAAGATGAAAAAGGCGTATGAGTTTCTGGAGACAGACTATGCGGCGATCCGCGCGGGGCGTGCAAACCCTCATGTGCTCGATAAGCTGCGCGTGGATTACTACGGAACGCCTACGCCGATTCAGCAGGTGGGGAATGTAACCGTTCCGGAGGCGCGCATCATCCAGATCGCACCGTGGGAGAAGTCCCTGCTTAAGGAGATCGAGAAGGCGATCCTTACCTCGGATATCGGAATCAATCCGACGAACGACGGATCCGTGATCAGACTGGTATTCCCGGAGCTGACGGAGGAGCGCAGAAAGGATCTTGTAAAGGAAGTAAAGAAGAAGGCGGAGGAGGGCAAGGTAGCAATCCGGAATATCCGCCGCGACGGAAACGATGCCTTTAAGAAGCTGGCAAAGGCTGAGGTTTCGGAGGATGAGATCAAGCAGCTTGAGGAAGAGCTGCAGAAGCTCACGGACAAATTCATCAAAAATATCGACGCACTGATGGAGACAAAGTCCAAGGAAATCATGACGGTATAAAAAAGGCAGGACTGCATAACGGCGGGGGAGTGGGAGAATTCCGCTCCCCCGTCGGGGCGTGAAGAGGAAGGCGTTATGCCGGCGGACTGCCCGGAAATGAGGAACGGTATGGAAGAATTAAAGATGCCGCAGCATGTGGCGATCATTCTGGACGGAAACGGAAGATGGGCGAAGGCGAAAGGCATGCCCAGAAATTACGGACACGTACAGGGCGCGAAGACGGTGGAGACGATCTGTGAGGAGGCTTATCGGATGGGCATCCGGTATCTGACGGTTTATGCGTTCTCGACGGAGAACTGGAACAGACCGCAGGATGAGGTTGACGCGCTGATGAAGCTGCTTCGGAATTATATGAAGACCTGTCTTCAGACGGCGAAGAAAAACCGTATGTGCGTGCGGGTGCTGGGGGAAAAATCCCGGCTTGACGAGGATATCCGGACGAGGATCGCAGAGCTGGAGGAGGCGACGAAGGACAATGACGGACTGCATTTCCAGATCGCGATCAATTACGGCGGCAGGGATGAGCTTGTCCGCGCAGCAAGAAAGCTGGCAAAAAAGGTGGAAGAAGGGGAGCTTAAGGCAGAGGAGATCACGGAGGATGTGCTGGAGGATACGCTTGATACGGCGGGGCTTCCTGCGCCGGATCTGCTGATCCGTACCTGTAATGAGCAGCGGATATCGAATTTCCTGCTGTGGCAGCTTGCTTATACGGAGCTGTATTTTACGCCGGTTGCCTGGCCGGATTTCTCGAAGGAAGAATTGCAGAAGGCTGTGGAGGCATATAATCATAGAGACAGAAGATTCGGCGGGCTGAAGGAGGAGTGACCTTATGTTTTTGACAAGACTGTTGAGCGGCGCGGTGCTGCTGTTGATCGCATTCGCTGCTTTTTGGATTGGCGCGCCCCTGCTTCCCGTACTGCTTGCTTTTGTCTCGATGGCGGGATATCTCGAGCTGACAAAGGCGTTGGGTGTCAGAGGGGAAAAGGGGAAAAAGCCGTGTGCGCCTGAAATCGCGGGTCTGCTTTCCATAGCGGTTTACTACGGGCTGCTGCTTGTCTGCGATCTGGGACTTGTGGGAAACAGGGAGAGATCGTTTTATCTTCTCTTCGGTATTGTTTTTCTGCTCCTTGCGGAGCTGTCCGTTTATGTCTTTACCTTTCCGAACTATCAGGCGGAATCCGTCGCGGCTTCCGTTTTTGCGTTTCTTTATGCGCCTGTCATGCTGTCCTTTATCGACATGACCCGTATGTATGAGGAGGGGAAAACGCTCGTCTGGCTGATACTGATCAGCTCATGGGGGTGCGATACCTGCGCTTACTGTGTCGGAAAACTGATCGGGAAGAAAAAGATTTTTCCGGTTTTAAGCCCGAAGAAATCGCTGGAGGGCTGTATCGGCGGCGTGCTCGGCGCTGCGCTGATCGGCGCGCTCTATATGTTCGGACTTGGCGAACGGGAAGCAAAGGCGCTGTGTCTGATCGCCCTGATCTGCGGACTGGGCGGCGCGGCGAGCATGCTGGGAGATCTCGCCGCGTCGGCGGTCAAGCGCAACAAGGGGATCAAGGATTATGGGAAGCTGATTCCGGGGCATGGCGGTATCATGGACCGGTTTGACAGTGTGATCGTAACGGCGCCGCTGACGTATTTTCTTGTGAGTTTTCTGCTGTAACCGTCCGCATACGGGAAGACGGGACGGGAAACGGGGGAGAGCAGTCGTCCGGTATGCGAAAGAGACCGGAGCAGGAAAATGGCGGACAGTCTGCCGGCACGCGAAAGAGGCCGGGGCAGGAAAAGGGCAGACGCAGCCTCGGGTGCGCGAAAGAGGCCGGAGCAGGAAAAGGGCGGCGATAAGCGGCATGACGGTCAGGAA
>CAZVWN010000033.1:3960-7269 GCA_964631065.1 uncultured Acetatifactor sp. | reverse complement strand
GATAAGCGGCATGACGGTCAGGAAAGAGAAGAAAAATGGATAAAAAGAAAAAAATAGCAATTTTGGGCTCGACGGGTTCTATCGGCACGCAGACGCTTGAGGTCGTAAGAAACAACCCGGAGCTTCAGGTCGCCGCATTGGCGGCGGGCAGCAGCGTCGGAGAGCTGGAGCGGCAGATCAGGGAATTTCACCCGTCTGTTGCAGGAATGTGGTCGGAAGAGGCGGCAAAGGATCTTAGAGAGCGGGTAAAGGATCTGGATGTGCGGATCGTGAGCGGGATGGACGGACTGATAGAGATCGCCTGTCTTCCGGAGAGCGAGGTATTAGTGACGGCGATCGTGGGCATGATTGGTATCAGACCGACGATCGCGGCGATAAAGGCAGGGAAGGACATCGCCCTCGCCAACAAGGAGACGCTGGTAACGGCGGGACATATCATCATGCCGCTCGCGAAGGAGTACGGCGTGTCGATCCTGCCCGTGGACAGTGAGCACAGCGCGATCTTCCAGTCTCTGAATGGAGAGCCGGCAGGTCGGATTGAAAAAATCCTGCTTACGGCTTCCGGAGGACCTTTCAGGGGAAGGACAAGAGAGCAGCTTTCGCAGGTGCGCCCGGAGGATGCGCTGAAGCATCCGAACTGGTCGATGGGAAAGAAGATCACGATCGACTCCTCCACGCTGGTCAATAAGGGTCTGGAGGTCATGGAGGCAAAATGGCTGTTCGGCGTGGAGCCGGAGCAGATCGAAGTTGTCGTTCATCCGCAGAGTATTCTCCATTCTGCCGTGCAGTATGCTGACGGGGCAATTATCGGGCAGCTCGGCACGCCGGACATGAAGCTGCCGATCCAGTATGCGCTTTTTTATCCGGACAGAAAGCCCATGGCGGGAAAACGGGTTGATTTCTTTGCGCTGGGAAGCATGACCTTTGAAAAGCCGGATACGGATACCTTTGAGGGACTTGCGCTTGCCTACCGCGCCCTTTGCTGCGGCGGCAGTCTTCCGACAGTGTACAATGCGGCGAATGAGAGGGCGGTCGCGCTGTTCCTTGCGGGAAAGATTTCCTATTTACGGATACCGGAGCTGATCGGCGAAGCGATGGCGCAGCATAAAACCGTGGAAAATCCGGATGTGGAGGAGATTCTCGCGGCGGAGGCAGAGACCTATGAGTATATAGCAGGAAGGATCGGGCAGTAGATGGGAACTTTGATCTGGTTTATCATTATTTTCGGAGTCGTTGTCATTTCGCATGAATTCGGGCATTTCCTGATCGCGAAGGCAAACGGGATCCATGTCGTGGAGTTTGCGGTCGGAATGGGGCCGAATCTCTTTTCCTTCAAAAAGGGAGATACCAAATATTCGCTGAAGCTTTTTCCGATCGGCGGCGCCTGTATGTTTGAGGGCGAGGACGGCGTTGTGGAAAAGGATGAGGTCACGGGGCAGGAGAAGGAACCCGGGCAGGGCTCTTTTCTGAAGGCGGGCGTATGGAGCAGGATCGCGACAGTGATCGCAGGACCGGTCTTTAACCTGATCCTCGCTTTTATCGTCGCTTTTATCATGGTAAATATGACGGGAGTGGTTGCCATCAGAGAGCCGGTCGCGGAGGAGGTTGCGGCGGGAAGCGGCGCGGAAGCGGCGGGGTTGCAGGCAGGCGACAGGATTCTCTCTCTCAACGGAAATAAGATGAAGCTGTATCAGGAGATCTCCCTGTATATGCAGGCGGTTTACGGCGGCGGAGAGGTCGAGGTCGTCTATGAGCGGGACGGCGAAAAGCATACGACGCTGCTGACACCGCAGTATGATGAACAGTACGGCTATCATCTGCTCGGCATATCGAACCGGAGCTTTGTGGAGCCGCACGGCGTGGAAACCTTCCGGTATGCATGGTATGAGATGCGCTATTCCTTAAAGGCGACTTATATGAGTCTCGGTATGCTGTTTAAAGGACAGGTGACACGGCAGGATGTGGCAGGACCGGTCGGCATTGCGGTAAATGTCGTCGGAGAGGCGTATGAGACCTCTAAGGCATACGGCTGGCAGAGCGTACTCGTTACCATGCTGAACATTACGCTGATGCTGTCCGTGAATCTCGGGGTGCTGAATCTGCTTCCGGTTCCCGCGCTCGACGGCGGACGGCTGGTCTTTCTGCTGGTCGAGGTAATCCGGGGGAAGCCGGTTCCGCCTGAGAAAGAGGGCATTGTTCACATGATCGGACTCATCTTTTTCATGGTTCTGATGGTATTTGTATTCTTTAATGATCTGGTCAACATTTTCGGCTGACCGTTTGGGATTGAAGTACCGTGGGTTCAGCTTAGCTGCTTATGCGTGCCGATACGTCGTGCAGAACACATAAGCAGCCGCTGCGCTCTATGGCAAAACGGGTAAGAAATGCAGGCGCCGTCTGCAAAAAAGCGGCGGATGTCTGTGTCTTAAAGCCGGGTCGGACGGTCAGCTGTTCATCGGGCGCGGTTCTGCGCCATGTCACACAAATTGTAAAAAGCAGTTGTGCAAAGAATCAGGAAAACGTGCCTTGGGAGGCTGTGCATTCTGTGCAGTACCGCCTTGGGAACCGGCTTCGCGACTGTTTATCGGAAAAGAAAAAATCGGGGTGCAGGATGGAATATCTGACGGGGTGTTACAGACGGCAGACGGCAGGAGACGGCTTTCTGCTGCTGCAGCAGTATCGCTGTCGGCAGACGGCGATATGCTTTGCGTGTATCGGGGAAGATGCGCGGGGCGGCATGCGCGAAAAAATGGAAAACTGGGCGCGGCACGCGGAATGGCAGAACAGTGTGCGGCGTACCCGCGCATGGCTCGCACATGCGAAAAGGGAGCTTTTAGAGCTGCAGACAGGGTGCGGGAAATATCAGATCCTGATCGGGATCGGAGCGGAGCTTCTGGCGCTTGGCAGGGGATACCGCGTCTGTCTGCTGAATACGGATTTCGGGCGGGGAAGACTTTCGGAGCTGCCGGAGTGTTTTTGCGCGGTTTTGGAGCCGGGAGCCGGGGTGCTTTTGGCAACGGAGAGCTTTTTTGGGCGGCACGGGATGAAAATGACGGGAGAAGCATTGAAGACCGGCGAGCTGCGCACACAGGAGCAGATTCTGAAACGGCTGGAGGAGCTCGCGGGAGAGGGGGAAAACGATGGGGAGCAGATGGCGGTTCTGCTGATCGGGAAATAGCGGGTGCTGCGGTTGACAGAAGCCACAAACAGAAGCCACAAACAGAAGCCGGAAACAGGAGCAGAAAACGGGAGAAGAAAAGAAACCGGAGAAGGGAAAGATGGGGAAGACGGCGGGAAAGAGAGAAAAAA
>CAZVWN010000033.1:0-3860 GCA_964631065.1 uncultured Acetatifactor sp. | reverse complement strand
GGGAAGCGATACTTGCAGAAAAGGGATTTCGGCTGCTCGCAAGGCTTGGCGAGGGGGCGTTTGCGGAGGTGTTTCTGGTACAGGACCGGGCGGGGAGACTTTTCGCATGTAAGAGCAGCAGCCACGCCGGACTTTTGGAGCGGGAGGCGGCATATCAGGCAGAGATCCGCCATCCGCTTTTTCCGGAAGCATATGATTTTTGGACGAAAAACGGGAACGCTTATCTTCTGATGGAATATATCGACGGGGAAAATCTGAAGTGTCTTATGCAGAGGGAGGGAGCTTTTTCGGAAAAGCACGCGGCTAAGATCGGGAGTCTGCTGGCGGACGGACTCGCCGCGCTTCACGGGAGCCGGATTCCCATTATTTTTCGCGACGTTAAGCCGGAAAATGTCATGCTTGACAGGAAAGGACGCGTGCGGCTGTCGGATTTCGGCTGCGCCTGTCACGCGGGGAAAAATCCTGCCGTTGCCGGAAGTCCGGGCTTCGGCGCGCCGGAGCAGTTTGCGGAGCATGCGCTACAGACGCCGGCGGCAGATGTCTACGGACTCGGGAAGACGCTGGAAGCGCTTGTGCGGCGGGAGAAAAGCCATGGATTGCGGAAACTGCTGCGGCGGTGTACGCAGGAATGTCCGGAGAACAGGATTTTAGATATGTGCGAGCTTTCCGGACTGTTTCGATATTATGCCGGAGACGGCGGACGCAGACTTACAGGCAGACAGCGGGCGGTTTTAACGGGAAAGCTTGCGGTCGTGAAAAATATTTGCATTTAGGGACTTGAGTTTTGTCCGTCAGCCTAGTATACTAAGGTGAGAGGGCGAATGTGCCCGAGCACGCAACGGGTTTGTGCGCAGAAGAACAATAAAACAAAAGGAGACAGAGACTATGCGTTTTTTCATTGACACGGCAAAGGTTGAGGACATCAAAAAGGCAAACGACATGGGAGTGATCTGTGGCGTTACGACGAATCCTTCCCTGATCGCAAAGGAAGGAAGAGTATTTGAGGAGGTTATCGCGGAGATCGCATCCATCGTAGACGGACCGATCAGCGGTGAGGTTAAGGCGACGACCGTAGATGCAGAGGGCATGATCGCGGAAGGACGCGCAATCGCAAAGATTCATCCGAATATGGTCGTAAAGATTCCGATGACGGTAGAAGGACTGAAGGCATGTAAGGTTCTTTCCTCCGAGGGAATCAAGACAAACGTTACCCTGATCTTCAGCGCAAACCAGGCTCTGCTGGCGGCACGCGCGGGAGCGACCTATGTATCTCCTTTCCTTGGACGTCTGGATGACATCAGCCAGAGAGGCGTTGATCTGATCCGTGAAATTTCTGATATTTTTGCAGTTGCCGATCTGGATACCCAGATCATCGCGGCAAGCGTGCGCAATCCGATCCATGTGACCGACTGTGCGCTGGCGGGCGCTGATATCGCAACCGTTCCTTACTCCGTTATCGAGCAGATGGTAAAGCATCCGCTGACGGATGCGGGCATCGCGAAGTTCCAGGCAGATTACAAGGCTGTTTTCGGCGAATAAGAAAAGACTGATTTTGTAATCGGTTTTGTTTCCGGATATTCCCAACATATTTTCCTTCCGTCAGGTCATACTAAGACCAAGATAAGTTGCAGCGAAAGCTTAAACGGGGCGAAAACGCTTCAGGATAAGCGGACGCGGCGCTTATCTTGAAGATAGAGAAGGTAACAGAAAACACATTTATGGAGGTGACAAGAATGTCCGGAAACAGAAGCAATAGAGTAGAAGTGCCTGAAGCAAAGGCAGCAATGGATCGTTTTAAGACGGAGGTTGCATCCGAGCTTGGTGTAAACCTGAAGGAAGGCTACAACGGGGATCTGACATCCCGTGAGGCAGGTTCCATCGGTGGCGAGATGGTTCGTCGTATGATCAAGAAGCAGGAAGAGCAGATGAAGTAAAAAGCTTTTCCGGCATGGAAAACCTTAAGAGGCGGCGCGGTCTTTTTGACCGTGCCGTTTCCTGTTGAGTACTATTTATTTCGGAACGGGAAGCCGCCGGACGGCATCCGTGATCCTGCTGTGCGGCGTGGCACAAAAAGAAAGACGGCACCCGTTTTGATATGGGATGCGGCAAGGAGAAGAGAATGAAAAAGAAGAGTGGAAAAAGGAATATTTCCGGAAAAATTTCAGCCGTGCTGCTGGTATTGAGCATGCTGGTATGCTGCTTTGCCGGCTGCGGAAAGAAGGCGGAGGATACGGCGGAAATCCGCGTCGGCTCACTGAAGGGGCCGACCTCTCTCGGACTGCTTTCGCTGATGGAGAAGGCGGATCAGGGAGAAGCGGAAAATACATATACGTTTCAGATGGCGACGGGGGCGGACGAGCTTCTGCCGCTGATGGTAAAGGGAGAGCTGGATATCGCGCTGGTTCCTGCGAATGTCGCGGCGGTTCTCTATCAGAAGACGGAGGGCGGCGTCTGCGTCATAGACATCAATACGCTGGGCGTACTTTCGATCGTGACCGGAACGGAAGAGATAAACGGGATCGCCGATCTGAAGGGTAAGACGGTTTATCTGACCGGGAAGGGAACGACGCCGGAGGCTTCCCTGCGGTATGTGCTGGCGCAGAACGGTCTGGGAGAGGAAGATTATACGCTGGAATTTAAGTCGGAGGCGACGGAGGTTGCGGCGGTGCTTGCGGAGGATCCTTCTGCGATCGGACTTCTCCCGCAGCCCTTTGTCACGGCGGCGCTGATGCAGAATGAGACGCTTTCCGTCGCACTGGATCTGAATGCGGAATGGGCGAAGGTAAGCGGCGGCGACGGGATGGTTACGGGTGTTACGGTCGTAAGACGGCAGTTTCTCGAGGAACATCCCGGAGCGGTAAAAACGTTCCTTACGGAGCACGCGGAGAGTGTTGAGACGGTAAACGGTGATGTAACGGCAGCAGCCGCGCTGGCGGTTTCTGCGGGAATTGTCGCGAAGGAGCCGGTTGCGGCGGCAGCAATCCCGAACTGCAATATTGTCTGCATCACGGGAGAAGAAATGAAGACGGCGCTCTCTTCTTATCTTGCGGCGCTTGCGGACTTTGACGCGGCGCTTGTCGGCGGACAGCTTCCCGGAGAGGATTTTTACGATTGAGCAGACTGAAGGAAAAAGGGAAAACCGCAAGGCGGGCAGGCATCCTTCTGTTCTGGCTCGCAGTCTGGTTTTTGCTCGCTTTTTGGGTAGACAATGAAATACTGTTCGTAACACCGGCCGCCGTCCTGCGCAGACTGCTGATCCTTTGGACGGATATGGAATTTTATCGTGTCGCGGCCGCTTCCTTTCTGCGGATCGCGGCAGGGTTTGCTCTGGGATTTTTTGCGGCGGTGGGTCTTGCGGCGCTGAGTAAGCGCTTTGCGTTCCTGGAAGAGCTTCTCGCGCCGTTTATGCGTCTCGTCATGGCGGTTCCCGTGGCATCCTTTGTGGTGCTGCTGCTGATCTGGTGGGGAGCGTCTTTTCTGTCGGTCGCGATCTGCTTCCTTGTCGTATTGCCGAACATTTATATCAGTACGCTGGAGGGGCTCAAACATGTCAGCCCGGAGAAAAAGGAGATGGCGGAGGTGTTCGGCATGTCCGGCCCGGACCGTTTCTTCTATATCTGTCGGCCGGCGCTGAAGCCCTTTCTGGAAAGCAGTATGCGCATATCGCTCGGCATGAGCTGGAAATCGGGTGTGGCGGCAGAGATCATCGGAACGCCGGATCATTCCATCGGGGAGCAGATCTATCTGTCGAAGATTTATCTGGATACGGCGGGCGTTTTTGCATGGACGGCGGTTGTTATCCTGTTAAGTGTTCTCTTTGAACGCGGAATTGTCCGGCTGACGGCGCTTTTCTTTGCATG
>CAZVWN010000032.1:0-17545 GCA_964631065.1 uncultured Acetatifactor sp. | reverse complement strand
GAGAGGACAATTACTTTTGTAATTGTCCTTTTCTATTTCGGGGAATTGTGGTATACTGTACGCGGGCAGATAAATCAAGCGCCGCAAAGCGGCATTTGATTTTCTGCCGCGATAGCGAGCAAATGTCCTGCGCAGCAGGACGCAGAGCGCGGTAGCGCGAATTTGCGAGATCGCAAGCGTACAGCAACGAGGAAATGCGAAGCATTTTCGGGCTGTGCCGCGTCGCGTTGACGAAGAATGGAGCTTCAGATATGGCGAAGAAAACAAAAGGACTGACATTTTACAGGCGGCGGAAAAAGGTGAGTCCTGCGCTCATCAGAGACATCTTTTCCTGGTGCTTCGGTATTCTTGCATCCGTTTTTATTGCGGCGGTGCTGGTGTTTTTTTTCGGAATGACGACAAATGTAGTGGGTATTTCCATGGAGCCGTCTCTCTATAACGGGCAGAAGATTTTTGTTGACCGTTTTCTCTATGTGCTCTCCTCGCCGAAACGGGGAGATGTGGTCGTCTTTCTGCCGAATGGAAATGAAAACGCGCACTATTATGTAAAGCGGGTGGTTGCCGTGGCGGGAGATCATCTGCTGATTCAGGACGGCGTGCTCTATGTCAACGGGATAGAGAGCGAATGGGTGACGGAATATATCGGGGATGCGGGGATCGCAGAAAATGAGCTGACGCTGGAAAACGGCGAGGTATTCTGTATCGGAGATCATCCGGAAAGCAGCGAGGACAGCCGTTCGGCGGACATCGGTCCCGTAGAGACAACGGATATTATAGGAAAGGCGTGGTTCCATGCCGGCTGCGAGGAGCAGGGCATGGGCTTTGTAAAATAGGCATGAATTATCAATGGTATCCCGGTCATATGACGAAAGCAAAGCGTATGATGCAGGAAAATATAAAACTGATCGATCTGATCATAGAGCTTGTCGATGCACGGATTCCCCTGAGCAGCAGAAATCCGGATATTGATGAGCTGGGAAAAAATAAATCGAGGATCGTATTGCTGAATAAGTCCGATCTTGCCGATCCGGTCTGCAACAGACAGTGGCTGCAGTATTTTCGCGAACAGGGCGCGTATGCGCTGGAGATCAATTCCAAGAGCGGAGCGGGGATCCGGTCGATCGGAACCGTTGTACAGGAGGCGTGCCGGGAGAAGATCGAACGCGACAGAAAGCGGGGGATCGTCAACCGTCCGGTTCGGGCGATGGTAGCGGGAATCCCGAATGTCGGGAAGTCTACCTTTATCAATTCCTTTGCGGGAAAGGCATGTACGAAGACCGGAAATAAGCCGGGTGTCACGAAGGGAAAGCAATGGATCAGGCTGAATAAGAATCTGGAGCTTTTGGATACGCCGGGGATTTTGTGGCCGAAATTTGAGGATCAGACGGTCGGCATGCGGCTGGCGTTTATCGGCTCCATGAATGATGAGGTCATTATCATGGAGGAGCTGGCGTGCGATCTATTACGCACGTTGCAGGAACTGTATCCGGCTTCCGTTCCGGAGCGGTACGGCATCGGATGGCAGGAGACGATGAGCGCGACGCTGGAGAAAATCGCGGAGAGCAGAGGCTGCTATGGAAAAGGGCAGAGTCCGGAGCTGAAAAAGGCGGCGGATATTCTGACGGATGATTTCAGGGCGGGCAGACTCGGGCGGATTACGCTGGAACGTCCGTAAAACAGGGAAAGGACTGGGAGTATCATGAATAAGGTAATGAAGGAAATGATAAGCACGCTGCTGTATCTGCTCGGCGTGCTCTGTCTGACATGGCTGGTTATCAC
Source organism: uncultured Acetatifactor sp. (assembly GCA_964631065.1). GTDB lineage: Bacteria > Bacillota > Clostridia > Lachnospirales > Lachnospiraceae > Acetatifactor. Next base: position 15,766 of record CAZVWN010000032.1, on the reverse strand, counting down.
CTTTGTCGGGCAGCGGACGGAGGTTGACGGCGCGTCCATGGAGCCGACGCTGTCGAATGGGGATAATCTGATCGTAGACAAATTAACTTACCGTTTCCGCGATCCGGAGCGTTTTGACATCATTGTCTTCCCGTTTAAATACAAAGAGAAAACGTATTATATCAAGCGGATCATCGGGCTGCCGGGAGAGACGGTACAGATTAAGGAAAACGGGGATATCTATATCAACGGGGAACTGCTGAAGGAGAGCTACGGCAGGGAGATCATAAAGGCGGAGAACATCGGAAGAGCTTCGGAGCCGATCGTGCTCGGAGAGGATGAGTACTTTGTCATGGGAGATAACAGGAACAACAGCAGTGACAGCCGGACGGAGATTGTCGGAAACATTAAGCGGGAGGACATTCTCGGCAGGGCGTGGGTACGCATCTGGCCGTTTTCTAAGTTCGGCGTGCTGAAGCATCAGTGAACAAAGGTGTCCGTTGAAAAGAGAGGATGAGACGATGCAGGGTATCGGAGAAATAAAGGCAGTTTTTCAGGCAGCTTCCTGTGATGAGCTGCCTGAATTTATAAGGCGGTATGAGACGGATGAGCGCAGCGGCGTAAAGAAGCTTGTAGAGGCGGCGCAGAAGAAGCTCCTTGCGCTGGAAAAGGAATATGCCCGTATTGAAAAACTGCGCGAGTACGAGGAAAAGTACCGGGAATACGAGCTGATCTGCGGGATTGACGAGGTGGGCAGAGGACCGCTGGCGGGTCCTGTCGTAGCGGGTGCGGTCATTCTTCCGAGAGATTGTCGGATTCTGTATATAAATGATTCCAAGCAGCTCTCCGAAAAAAAGAGAGAGGAGCTTTCTGAGATCATCCGGGAAAAGGCGGTTGCGTATGCGTTAGGTCTTGCGACCCCGGAGCGGATTGATGAGATCAATATTTTACAGGCGACCTATGAGGCGATGCGCGCGGCAGTCAGCAGTCTTAAGGTGCAGCCGCAGCTTCTGCTGAACGACGCGGTTACGATTCCCGGTGTGGATATTTTGCAGATTCCGATCATCAAGGGCGATGCGAAGAGCATTACGATCGGCGCGGCAAGCATTCTGGCGAAGGTGGAAAGAGACAGGATGATGACGGAATATGACGAGGTGTATCCTGAGTATGAGTTTGCGCGGAATAAGGGTTACGGAAGTCCGGCGCACATAGAAGCGATCAGAAAATATGGTCCCTGTGCCATCCACAGAAGGAGCTTTCTTAAAAATTTCATGGAAGGATAAAAAAGGGGAATGATGCTTTCAAATCTGTTTTCCGGAGTTTCGGGACATGTGGAGGATACGGCGGGAAAATCATCTTCGGCTTCGCACAGCGCCCGTGCGGCGGATGCGGGCGGCAGACTGCGCTCTTTTGTTCCGGGGCAGATGCTTCGCGGAGAGATCGTTTCCGGAAGCGGCGGCGAGATACAGCTGAAGCTTTCGGACGATATGATCCTGAATGCAAGAGTGGATCAGAATGTCCATCTGGAGACCGGACAGATCGTGACCTTTGAGGTCAAGAGCAACGGCACGGCGCTTTCTTTAAGTCCGCTGTTTACGAATGTTTCTGCGGATGTCAATGTGCTGAAGGCGCTGGACATGGCGGGACTTCCGGTCAATGAGACAACGGTTTCCATGACGGAGCAGCTGATGAAGGCGGGAATGTCCGTCAGCCGGAGCAGTCTGCAGCAGATCTTTCGGGAGATCAACAGTTTTCCGGAGTGTGAACCCTCGGATGTGATCACGCTGCACAGGCTGCAGCTTCCGGTCAATGAGGAGAATGTATTACAGGCAGTGTCCTACCGCAATCTGGAGCATCAGCTCTTAAAGGGAATTGCGGATGTTTTAGAGCGGCTTCCGGAGGCGTTGGACGGACTTGTGCAGAACGGTGACGATGCCGGAGCGGAGGCTTTGTTTCGGCAGCTTGCGGAGCTGTTTTCGGAGGAGGATCCGGTTTCTTTCAGGCTGCCTGAGGCGGAGGGACAGAGCCTTTCGGAAATGCCGCCTGCGGATCCGGCTTCGGAGCAGCCGTCCGAGAACGCGGGTCAGCCGGTATCCGGAATATCTTCGGAGCAGATACCGGTCGGAATCCTGTCGGAGGATGCGGGGCAGCTGTCGGAGGCGGAAGCCTTGGTGCATACAAAGCAGGACGGAGCGCAGACGCCCGGGGAAAGGCAATTTTCTTTAGAGCAGGAGCAGACGGCGAGGGATGCTGACGACGTGGAGAAGGGCGGTCTGACAGAGAAGCTGCGCGGACTTATGGACGAAATCGGATTGACGGCAGAAGAGCGGGAAGCGTTTGCAGAACAGTTAAAAAATCCGACGGCAGGAGGCAGAGAGCTTTTGGAAGCGCTGTCCGTATTACGCCGGAGCAGTCAGGGAGCTTCTGCGGTCAGAAGAGTCTTTGCCGACAGCTCCGTACAGAAGCTTCTGACAGAGCAGCTGAAGGAGCAGTGGACACTCCGCCCGGAAGAGCTTTCGCAGCCGGGGAAGGTTGAGGAGCTGTACCGGAGAATGAACAGACAGCTGAAGAGTCTGTTGCAGACGCTGGAAAGCGCAGGGCAGGGAGAAAGCGGCGCGGCGAAGGCAATCACGGGAATGACGCAGAATCTTGATTTTATGAGTCAGATCAACCAGATGTATTCCTATGTACAGCTTCCCTTGCGGCTGAGAGGATCGGATGCGCACGGGGATCTCTATGTTTATACAAACCGGAAGCGTCTGTCGGATGCGGACGGAAAAGTCAGCGCGCTCCTGCATCTTGACATGGAGCATCTGGGACCGCTGGATGTTTATCTTACGCTGGAGGCGGGCAGACTGTCGAGTAAATTTACGGTTGCGGATGAGGAAATACTGGATTTCCTCGAGGCGCATATGGAGATACTGACAGAAAGGCTGGAAAAGCGGGGATATGCGTGCAGTGTTTCCGTGACGACCGGGACGGCACAGGAAAAAGAGGAAGCGGGCGGTCTTGCGCCGCTTCTGCAGCAGACGGGCAGCGTGCTCCTTTCGCATTATGCCTTTGATGTCAGGACGTAAAGCGCGGCGGTAGAAAGGATAGAGAGCAGGGATGAAATGGAAGACGGACAGAGGGTGAAAAAGGTACAACAGGCGATTGCTCTGGAATACAATCCGGAGGAGGACGCACCGCGCGTCATTGCGAGCGGGCGGGGGATTCTGGCGGAAAAAATCATAGAGCGGGCGAAGGAGAGCGACATTCCCGTTCACAGGGATGATAAGCTTGCGGAGACGCTTTCCCGGCTTGAGATCGGAGAGATGATTCCGCCGGAGCTTTACGAGGTGGTTGCGGAGGTGCTGATCTTTGTCGATGCCATGGATAAGATCAGAGGAAAGCTGTAGAGAGGAACGGGAGCCGGATGAATAAGAGGGCGGCGGGAACGGCATGGGAAGCGTGCGCGGCGGAATATCTGACCGCAAACGGCATGGAGATCAGGGAGAAGAATTACCGCAACAGACACGGGGAGATCGATCTGATCGGATATCATGAGGGGTATCTGGTCTTTGTCGAGGTAAAGCATCGCTCGACAGCGGGCAGCGGGTATGCGGCGGAGGCGGTAAACCTTCGCAAGCAGAGGCAGATATGCAGTGTGGCGGATTATTACAGGCTGACACACGGTCTGGGCGCGGACATGGCGGTCCGGTATGACGTTGTGGCGATACAGGGAAGCGGGATCACATGGATCAAAAATGCCTTTCCGCACAGATACAGGAACTGAAGAAAAAATCAGAAGGGTGTTGAAGATGGCGAATATACTTGTATGTGACGATGATAAGGAAATTGTGGATGCGATAGAGATCTATTTAAGTCAGGACGGTTATCATATCTTTAAGGCATATGACGGGGAACAGGCGCTGGAGATGCTGAAGCGCGAGGAAATCCATCTGCTGATCATGGACGTCATGATGCCGAAGCTGGACGGTATCCGGGCGACGCTGAAGGTGCGGGAACAGAGCAGTATTCCGATCATCCTGCTGTCAGCCAAATCGGAGGATACGGATAAGATCCTCGGGCTGAACATCGGAGCGGATGATTATATCACAAAGCCGTTCAATCCCCTTGAGCTTGCGGCGCGGGTGAAGTCGAATCTGCGGCGGTATACCTCGTTGGGAAGCCTGACGACGGAGGACAGGGCGGTTTATCAGGTCGGCGGTCTTGTCATCAATGATGACACAAAGCAGGTCACGGTGGATGACGAGCCTGTGAAGCTGACGCCGATCGAGTACAATATCCTTCTGCTGCTGGTAAAAAATCAGGGAAGGGTCTTTTCCATTGATCAGATTTATGAGAGGATCTGGAACGAGGATGCCGTCGGTGCGGACAATACGGTTGCCGTGCATATACGGCACATCCGGGAGAAAATAGAGATCAATCCCAGAGAACCGCGCTATCTGAAGGTGGTTTGGGGAGTCGGTTACAAGGTGGACAGACAATAGTTTCTGAAAGCGAGGAGAGATGAAGAAACCTACCTTAAAAAGAATGCTGCTCGGGCTGCTTCAGCATCTGACTGCCGCAGGGATCCTTCTTGTGGCAGCCGTGCTGCTTTTGAATTCCTATATTGAGGTCGGTACGATCGACGGGGCGCAGATTTATAAGATCTTTCCGTTTAATTCGGCAGAGGAATTTGAGGAATCCGAGGTGTACAGCGACCTTTTCCGGAATGCGGTGTCGGACATTACGCAGCTTGTCGGAATCAGGGAGCAGCTTGAGACGGACGGGATGCCGGATCCCTCTAAGCGGATCGACGTCACGGAATATGCCGCAATGATCGGCAGGGATCAGGGGTGCAGCGTCTCGGCGGTTTATGAGCTGGACGATCTGATCAGATGGGGAAAAAGCGGCGTCAGCTATACGGACAGGACAATGAGTATTTCACAGTTTGTCAATTACTTCGGCAGTGTGATCTTTCCGGAGAATTTTGCGCTGGATGAATACGGACAGCTCTGCTTTGACGGATTTTACAGGATCGGGGAAGGGACGCCGGATACGGGAGAGCTTCCCTCTGATGCGGAGGGAAACCTGCTCAGCGGGGAGGAGCCTGCTTATTACGGGAAGGATCAGGAAGAAATTTCCGTTATCTGGGAGAGGATGCATGATCCCGCGCAGGAGGGAGAGCAGTTCGAGGATCTTGTGTTTGCCTACATTATGGCGCAGGAGCCTGCGGGAATTGAGGTGGCGGAGGAGAACGGCGTGATCCGCGTTAAGGTTTCACTTCTGGAATGCCGATACGCTCCCGTGGAAGGGGAGAAGCAGCTTTTGCGGAATGTGGACAACTGGGTGGATTATATGCGCCTGCAGAGCAATGTGGTATCCGCGATCACGGCGCTTGGCGAAAACTATCAGCGGTATCTGGTCTGCAATAAGGCGTATCAGGCGGAGAACAGTAATGCAAAATACGTCGTGCGGATGACCTCGGGGGAAGAGGTGCATACTTATACGAATGTGCCGAGGCTGAAGGATGCAACGGATGAAGAGATCACGGAGACTTTTTCGGAGTACAGGAATTATCTGATCTATTATCCGGATAATCTGTTTTTTATGGGGAATACCGTTGTGACGGAGAAGGAGATTTACGACGATATCAGCAGATATCAGTATGCGGAGCCGGATACGACCCATATCTGGATCGGCGTGGATACGGGATATTCCGCCAAGGGGGATGCCTTTGAGAATGCCTACAGGGCGTACAGCAGGATTGTCCCGAATGTGGGACGCTTTATGGCGGTGTTGGGCATCCTGTTTCTGATATGGCTGGGGATCGGCATCTGGCTGTCCGCGACGGCGGGCATTGCGACAGATGAAGACGGGGAGCCGGTCCGGTATTTGAACCGGTTCGATCATATCAGGACGGAGGTTCTGCTTCTGCTGGCGGCGCTGTCTGCATACGGCGCGCTGCAGGGAATGCAGTATCTGATGAAGCTGGCAGAGAATGCCGTTGTGGATACCGAGCAGCTGACAGGCTTTCAGATGACGCAGATGTACCGGTATATCCTGTTCGGACTGTACGGCTTCGGCTTAAGTCTGGCGTTTGGCATCGTATGGTACAGCTTTATCCGGAGACTGAAATCGGAGAATTTGTGGAAGGCAAGTCTGCTGTACGGGATATGCAGCGTATTTGGGAAGGTATTTCACTTTGTATTCCGTCACAGAAGCTCTGTAATCAGCGTGCTGCTCCCGTATAATTTTTTCCTGTTTGCAAATCTGATCGGGATATTGATCCTGTATCGTGTGCGCGACAGCAGACTGTATCTGCTTTTTACGCTGGCGGGCGTGGTCGCGTTTGACGGACTGGTCGGCGTTCTCATTTTTAAGCGGGGCGGCGAGCAGAATGAGATCGTGGACGGGATCAACAGGATCCGGAACGGCGAGTCGGATTATAAGCTGGATGTGGAGAATCTGCACGGAGCGAACAGAGAGCTTGCGGATGCCGTGAACAATATCGGGGAGGGCATCGACAGGGCGGTCAGAACCAGCATGAAGGATGAACAGATGAAGACGGATCTGATCACGAATGTCTCGCATGACATCAAGACGCCGCTGACCTCCATCATCAGCTACATCGACCTTCTGAAACGGCTGGAAATAGAGGATGAGCCGGCAAAGGGATATATCGCAATCCTGGACGGAAAGGCGCAGCGTCTGAAGCAGCTGACGGACGATCTCGTCGAGGCTTCCAAGATCTCCTCCGGAAATATTGAGCTGAACAGGGAAAAGCTGAACCTGACGGAGCTGGTAAAGCAGGGGATCGGGGAGTTTTCCGAGAAGCTTGCGGAGAGAGAGCTGCAGATCATCTTTGAGAAAGGGGAAGAGTCTGCCTTTATCCGGGCGGACAGCAGAAGAATGTGGCGCATTCTGGAGAATCTTCTCAACAACGTCTGCAAGTATGCCTTAGAGAAGACCCGTGTGTATATTGATCTGGAGACGGAGGAGGGGCGTGTCCGTCTGGCTGTCAAAAATATTTCCAGACAGCAGATGAACATTAAGCCGGAGGAGCTGACGGAACGCTTTGTCAGAGGAGATTCTGCGAGAAGTACGGAAGGAAGCGGACTCGGACTGTCAATCGCCCGCAGCCTGACAAGGCTGCAGGGCGGTGAACTTGAAATCCTGCTGGACGGCGATCTGTTTAAGGTGATGCTGGACTTCCCGGAGTATACGGACGGACAGTCCGACGTTATTCCGGAATAAAGTCGATATTCTGACGTCTGTTATAGGCGTCCAGTATGCTGTGCATCTTCTCCGTCGTCTCCATGACATTGGAGAGAGAGGCATCGTGGTTCATAAAGTCGATCAGGGAGGCGATGAATTTGCTCATGTCTGCTTCGGCGAAATAAGGCCTCTCGTAAAGCTCGGGCGGAAGATAGGTCAGATCCGTCGTGACAAGCCTGTCGAAGTATCCGTTTTCATAAGCGGCGTCAAACGCCTTAAGACCGTCCGTGAACAGTCCGAAGGTACAGCAGATGAAGACGCGGCGGGCATTGCGCTTTTTGAGCTGCATTGCGGTATCGATCATGCTTCCGCCGGAGGAGATCATGTCGTCGATGATAATGACATCCTTGCCGTCGATATTGTCGCCCAGAAATTCGTGTGCGACGATCGGGTTCTTTCCGTTGACGATCGTGGAATAATCCCTGCGCTTATAAAACATTCCGGTGTCTACGCCGAGAACGCTGGCAAAGTAGATTGCGCGGTCGAGCGCACCCTCGTCGGGACTGATGACGATCAGATGCTCCTTGTCAACGATCAGGTCTTCCTCTGCGCCCAGAAGCGCCCGGATAAACTGATCGTGGGGAATGAAATTATCGAAGCCGTTTAACGGCGTGGAATTCTGTACTCTCGGATCGTGCGCGTCAAAGGTGATGAAGTTATCGATCCCCATATCGCGCAGCTCGCGGAGCGCATAGGCACAGTCGAGAGATTCCCTGCCGCTTCGCTTGTGCTGTCTGCCCTCGTAGAGGAAGGGCATGATGACGTTGATCCGGTGCGCCTTGCCGTTGCATGCGGCAATGACACGCTTAAGATCCTGATAATGGTCGTCTGGCGACATATGGTTGGTATATCCGTTCATATGATAGGTAATGCTGTGATTGCATACATCGACGAGCAGAAAGAGATCCTTGCCGCGGATGCTTTCGCCGAAGACGGCTTTCGCCTCACCGCTGCCGAAGCGCGGCGTGGAAACGTTGACGAGATAATTGCTCTCGCTGTAGCCGTGAAAGGCGGGATCGTTCTTTACTTTGTCGTTATGGATGCTCCTGCGGAATTCCACCAGATAATCATTGATCCTGCGCCCCATTTTTTCGGCGGAGGAAAGTGCGACGATCTTTAACGGTGCAACAGGCATTGCATTTTCAAGTTCATGTAAGTTTGGCATTTCGGCTCCCATCTGTCCGAAGCGGCGGACATTTTTTCGCTTTTTGCTTCTTTTGTTTACTTTTTTTATATCATTATGCTAGTGACACGTCAAGGATTTTTGTGTATGATAGTGAGTAACGGGTGGGGACGAAGGAAGAAATGAGGAACAGGATGGCGAATGAACATATTGTAAAACGGGTTCTTCCCGGAAGCATTGCCGAGGAGCTGGAGATAGCGCCCGGCGACAGACTGCTTGCCATAGACGATCAGGAGATCGAGGACATTTTCGATTATCAGTATCTGACGGAAAATACGTATATTGAGCTTTTAGTCGAAAAGCCGGACGGGGAGCAGTGGCTGCTCGAGGTGGACAAGGAGTGCGACGAGGATCTTGGTATTGAGTTTGAGAACGGACTGATGGATGAATACCGTCACTGCCGGAATCGGTGCGTGTTCTGCTTTATCGATCAGATGCCGCCGGGGATGCGGGAATCCCTGTACTTTAAGGATGATGATTCCCGACTTTCCTTCCTGCAGGGAAATTATGTGACGCTGACAAATATGTCGGATCACGATATTGAAAGAATCTGCCGTTACCGGCTTTCTCCGATCAATATTTCCTTCCAGACGATGAATCCTGAATTGCGCTGTAAGATGTTAAACAACCGTTTCGCCGGGGAGGCGTTAAAGAAGGTGGACACGCTGTCTGAGGCAGGAATCCGCATGAACGGGCAGATCGTGCTGTGCAAGGACTTAAACGACGGGAAGGAGCTGGAGTACAGCATAGAACAGCTGATGAAATATATCCCCAATCTGGAGAGTGTTTCCGTCGTGCCGGTAGGGCTGTCGAAGTACCGGGAAGGACTTTACCCGCTGGAGCCGTTTAACGGCGAGGAAGCGGGAGCGGTCATTGATCTGATCGAGCGGTATCAGAAGGAATGCTATGCGCGGTACGGCATCCATTTTGTGCATGCAAGCGATGAATGGTATATCCTTGCGGGAAGGAAGATGCCGGAGGAGGAGCGCTACGACGGGTATCTCCAGCTGGAGAACGGCGTCGGCATGGTACGTCTGATGCTGGACGAGTTTGAGAGCGCGATGGACGGACGAAAGGAACAGGACGGATTTCCCTGCCTGGAAAAGAAGGGAGAGCTTTCCCTGGCGACGGGCATGCTGGTCTATCCTTATATAAAGGAGATGGCAGAACGGCTGATGTCTGCTTATCCCGGGATAAGAATTCATGTTTATCCGATCGTCAATCACTTTTTCGGGGAGAATATCACGGTATCCGGACTGATCACGGGGCGGGATCTCATAGAGCAGCTTCAGGGGAAGGCGCTGGGGTCCGTACTGCTGCTGCCCGAGAATATGCTGCGCTGCGGGGAAGGACTCTTTCTGGACGACGTCAGCATGGAGGAAGCGGGAAAGGCTTTACAAGTTCCCGTGAATATTGTAAAATCAAGCGGATATGAGTTTGTAGAGACGATCATAAATTCCGTTCCGTGAATCCAAAGCGGCACGGGCGGACATAAGGAAAATGAGGTAAGGAATGGCAAAGAGAGAGAGAAAGCCGATCGTTGCGGTGGTAGGGCGTCCGAATGTCGGAAAATCTACCCTGTTTAACGCGCTGGCGGGTGAAAAAATAGCAATCGTAAAGGATACGCCGGGAATCACAAGAGACCGGATTTATGCGGATGTTTCCTGGCTGGACAGAAATTTTACGCTGATCGACACAGGCGGTATCGAGCCGGACAGTAAGGATATCATTCTGTCGCAGATGCGCGCACAGGCGGAGATCGCCATAGAGACGGCGGACGTTATCATCTTTCTTGTGGACGTGAAGCAGGGACTTGTCGATGCGGATTCCAAGGTGGCAGATATGCTGCGCCGCGCGAAGAAGCCGGTTGTGCTGGTTGTCAATAAGGTGGACAGTCTGCAGAAATACATGGCGGATGTCTATGAATTCTATAATCTGGGGATCGGGGATCCGATCGCCGTGTCTGCGGCGAACAGGCTCGGACTGGGCGATATGCTGGATGAGGTGATGAAGTATTTCCCGGAGACGGAGGCGGAGGATGAGGAGGATGAGAGACCGCGGGTTGCCATAGTCGGCAAGCCGAATGTCGGAAAGTCTTCCCTGATCAATAAGCTTCTCGGTGAGGAGAGACTGATCGTTTCCGACATTGCCGGCACGACGCGCGACGCGGTGGATACGGAAGTTACTTACAAGGGCAGGGAATACGTCTTTATCGATACGGCGGGACTTCGGCGGAAGAATAAGATCAAAGAGGATCTGGAGCGGTATATGATCGTGCGGACGGTCAGCGCCGTAGAGCGCGCGGATGTCGTGGTGCTTGTGATCGACGCGGTCGAGGGTGTGACGGAGCAGGATGCAAAGATCGCAGGAATTGCGCATGAGAGAGGAAAGGCGGTCATTATTGCCGTCAATAAATGGGATGCCGTTGAGAAGGATGACAAGACGATCTACCGTGTGACGGAGAAGGTGCGCAATACGCTTGCCTATATGCCCTATGCAGAGCTTTTATTTGTATCGGTAAAGACCGGTCAGCGGCTGAATAAGCTGTTTGATACGATCGACATGGTAAGTCAGAACCATGCGATGCGCGTGGCGACGGGCGTGCTCAACGAGATCATGGCGGAGGCGGTGGCAATGCAGCAGCCGCCCACGGATAAGGGAAAGAGACTGAAGCTTTACTATATTACGCAGGTAGCCGTAAAACCGCCGACCTTCGTTATTTTTGTGAACGATAAGGAACTGATGCATTTTTCTTATACGCGATATATTGAAAACCAGATCCGGGAGACGTTCGGGTTCAAGGGTACGCCGCTTCGGTTTATCATCAGAGAGAGAAACGAGGAGAAGTGAGGAAGAGGTCATGGTTAGGCTTGTATGTTTGCTGATCGGATATGTGTTCGGGCTGTTTCAGACGGCGTATTTTTACGGAAAGGCGCATGGGATCGACATCCGGCAGCACGGAAGCGGGAATGCCGGAACGACGAATACCCTGCGCGTCCTCGGAACGAAGGCGGGACTGATCGTGTTTGCGGGAGACTGTCTGAAATGTATCGCGGCGGTCGTGCTGGTGCGTCTCCTTTTCGGCGGCAGTCATCACGACATTCTCTATCTGCTCTGCCTGTATACGGGGGCGGGCGCCATTCTGGGACATAATTATCCGTTCTACCTGAAATTTAAGGGCGGGAAGGGCATTGCGGCAACGGCGGGTATGGTGATCGCCTTTCATCCGTATTTTGTGATAACGGGGCTTTTGCTTTTCTTTGTTCCGTTCTTTGTCACACATTATGTTTCCCTTGGCTCGCTGCTGGTTTATGCGGGGCTGATGATACAGCTTGTCATTTTCGGTCAGAACGGATTTTTTGCGGAAATGACGCAGGGACAGCTGATCGAGATGTATATCCTCTTCGGGCTTCTGCTCGTCATGGCGTATTGGAAGCACAGGGAGAATATCGTCAGACTGATAAAGGGAACGGAGAGAAAGACCTATCTGTCCAAGAAGAATAAGACACAGGAAGGGAAATAGAGAGCGTATGGCAAGAGTAAGCATACTGGGCGGGGGAAGCTGGGGCATCGCACTGGCGGTATTGTTACATAAAAACGGACATCAGATCACGGTATGGTCGGCGCTGGAGGCGGAAATCCATATGCTTCAGGAGAAGCATGAGCATAAGATGCTGCCGGGTGTCAGGCTGCCGGAGGATATGCGATTTACCACGGACGACAGAGAGGCGGCAGAGGGGAGCGATCTCCTTGTCATGGCGGTTGCGAGTTCGTATACCAGACAAACGGCGGACCGTCTGAGCAGTCTTGTCGCGCCGGGACAGAAGATCCTGAATGTGTCGAAGGGTATCGAGGAGCATACGCTCATGACGCTCTCGGAGATCATTGAGCAGGAGATCCCGCAGGCGGATGTCGCGGTGATGTCCGGACCGTCTCATGCGGAGGAGGTCGGAAGAGGCATCCCGACGACGATCGTTGTCGGCGCAAGGTCGAAGGAGACGGCGGAATATATTCAGAATCTGTTTATGAACGAGGTGTTCCGCGTCTATATCAGTCCGGATATTGTCGGGATGGAGCTGGGCGCGGCGCTGAAAAACGTCGTTGCGCTTGCGGCGGGAATCGCGGACGGACTGGGATATGGAGATAACACAAAGGCGGCGCTGATCACCAGAGGACTTGCCGAGATCGCGCGGCTTGGGACGGCAATGGGCGGAAGGTTTGAGACCTTCTGCGGACTGACGGGAATCGGGGATCTGATCGTGACCTGCGCCAGCATGCACTCCAGAAACCGCCGTGCCGGTATCCTGATCGGGCAGGGAAAGACCCGGAAGGAAGCGATGGAAGAGGTACAGATGGTCGTCGAGGGCGTGTATTCGGCGAAGGCGGCGATGGAGCTCGCCGAAAAGTATCAGGTACAGCTTCCGATCATTGAGCAGGTAAATGCGATCCTTTTCGAGGATAAGAGCGCGGCACAGGCGATGAAGGAGCTGATGCTGCGGGATAAGAAGCTCGAGGTGCCGGAGTTTTCCTGGGCGGAGGAGCACCGCTGAGAAAATTCTGATTCAATAGAATGAGGGCGAAAAGATAATTTCTACTATTGTAGATTGATGTTATAGCGAAGCATAAGCGGATGCTGCCGGAATGCATTATGGAACAGAACGGAAGAAGGTACAGGATGAAAATTGAGATCAATCCGGAGGGAACATGGTATCACGGTTCTGATAAGAGATTTGAGATATTGAGAGAGGGAAGTACCATTACACAGTGGAAAGAGCTGGCGGAAGCATTTTCGCATCAGCCGTCTGCGCTGGGATATGATGATAACGGTGTGATTTCGCATAACGGAACGAAAAAGGGATATTTATATGTAATAGAGGAGCATGTCACGGCAGGAGAGGATGTATATCAGCATCCGACCACGACCATGGATCTGAATGCGGAATTTCTGACGAGGAGACCATTGAAGGTGCGATGCGTTGCGGAATTGCAGCCGTGAAAAAGTTTTGAAAGCATAAATAGCAAAAAGGTGCAGACCCGGAGAAATCCGGTTGACATTTAAAAAGGGGGAATATATAATAAACTCATAAGTTGAAAACTCATGAGTTTAAATGGGGGCGTTCTATGTTTTATTGCAGGGAGAGAGAATTAGGAGATTTAAATAAAAGATACATACGAGGAGAGTTTGAATGTATCATAATATATGGTCGCCGACGTGTGGGGAAAACCGCTCTTATCAACGAATTTTGTAAGGACAAACCTACCGTTTTTTTTTCTGCACTTAATGCTTCTGCCAAAGAAAACTTAGAGGCGTTTTCAAAAGCAATTTGTGAAAAAGAATATCCGGGAATCGAACTGTCTCCGGTTTATCCTTCGTTTGATGCGGTGTTTGCAAAGATTACGCAGATGGCAGAGAATAAGAGGCTGGTGCTTGTAATTGACGAGTATCCGTATTTGGCAAAAGCCGACAAATCTGTTTCATCACGTTTACAGCATATAATAGATCATACATGGAAAAACGGACAATTGTTTTTAATTTTGTGCGGTTCTTCTATGAGTTTTATGGAGTATCAGGTTTTGGGGTATGAAAGTCCTTTGTATGGACGAAGAACCGGACAGTTTAAGATACAGGCATTGTCCTATAAAGAAGTGAAAGAATTTAATCCGGCGCTTACAGCAGAGCAGCAGGCTTTTGTATATGGCATTACCGGCGGAATACCGCATTACATCAACAAGCTGGCTGCTGCGGATGATATAGATGCAGCATTAAAAGACAATCTGTTTAACACATCCGGTTATCTGTTTGAGGAACCTGAAAATCTTTTAAAGCAGGAACTCAGAGAACCTGCAATGTACAACTCAATTATTACTGCAGTTGCAGGCGGAGCTTCCCGTTCTAATGAGATTGCGACAAAGGTTGGTATAGAAGCTACGATTTGCGCCAAATACCTGAAAGTGTTGTCAGATCTTGGTATTTTGATAAGGATAACGCCGATTACGGAAAAGCCGGGAAAGAAAACGATATATGCTATAGGAGATAACTTTTTTAAATTCTGGTATCGTTTTGTACCGCAAAACACATCCTCAATCAGTGCAGGAAGAATAGAGAAGATATATGATTCTGTTATAAAAAAGCACTATGCGGATTATATGGGACACATTTTTGAGCAGATGTGTCGGGAGTATTTGTTTTTATATGCGGAAGATGTCCCCATTTTGTTATCTGATATAGGTTCGTGGTGGGGAACGGATGCAAAGCGGAAAAGGGAAGTGGAAATAGATATTGTCGGCGCAGCTGCTGAGGGGAATGAATATATTATTGGTTCCTGTAAATATAAGAGTGAACCGATTGGGACGGATGAACTGGAGCGGATGAAGGAGTATGCTGAAGTGTTTGGAAAAGGGAGTAAGTACTACTATTATATTTTTTCCAAGAGCGGTTTTACTGCCGGATTAAAAGAACTTGCAAAGAAGGGCGAGGTACGTTTGGTAACGTTAGAGGATATGTATAAATGATTCAGACTTATTACAGATTTGTGGGATGAATATCATTGAGATGGTGGAAGATACGAGTGTACTGACGGCATTTTGTATGGAAGGAAACGGAATGAGAAGTTCGGGGCTGAAGATTGCTACCTATAATATATGGAATTCGGACAGGGGAATGCCGCGCAGAAAGAAATATATAGCGGATGAACTCGGGAAGATCAGGGCGGATGTGATCTGTCTGCAGGAGGTCTGTAATCGGAAAACGGCGGAAGAGCTTGCGGACAGTCTTGGGTATCCTCAGTGGTATTTTGAGCATTACCCGGATTGTGAAGAAGGGCTGTGCATATTGAGCAGTATCCCTTTTGCAGAGTGTGATTCATGGCTTGGCGAAGCAAATGCAATTTGCTGTTCTTTCCTGCATAATGGGAAAAAGATTTTCATCATCAATATTCATCTTCCATGGAACAGTGTAGCGGAAAGAGAGCGGCAGATCGTAAGTATCGTTCGTGCTGCCGGTATGAAACAATATGATTCTGTTTATATGGCAGGAGACTTTAACTGTAGTGACTCTTCGGATGTGCAGCGTTATTTAAGAGGGGAATGCTTACTGAATCATTGTGAAGCCGCACCATGTTGGTTTGATCTGGCATCATCCTATGCGGAATTGTCGGGCAGCGATGCGGAATGTACCTTGAATTTCCAGGAAAATCCGAGATTTCAGGATAATACCATAGAGACAAATTCGAGAGTTGACAGAATTTTACTGAGAAATACCTATCCGCAGGAATTTCCTGTTTTGAAAAAGTGCAGTGTGTTTGGCAGGACAATTTATGAGGATATCGCGCCGGCAGCAAG
>CAZVWN010000031.1:4406-17631 GCA_964631065.1 uncultured Acetatifactor sp. | reverse complement strand
TTTACTTCTAATCTGCTGGTACCCATTGCCCTGCTGGTATATCTTTTTATTCTGGACTGGCGGATGGCGCTGGCAGTGCTGGTAACAGTGCCCATCGGGTTTGGCTGCTATGCACTGATGACCCGTGGGTACGCGGAGAGTTATCAGAATACCGTCAATAAGACGAAAATCCTGAACGATACAGCGGTAGAGTACATCAAC
The DNA here is from genome assembly GCA_964631065.1 of uncultured Acetatifactor sp. GTDB lineage: Bacteria > Bacillota > Clostridia > Lachnospirales > Lachnospiraceae > Acetatifactor. The sequence continues at coordinate 17,430 of CAZVWN010000031.1, read as the reverse complement.
GGTATCGAGGTTATCAAGGCTTTCGGCAAAGCACAAAGCTCCTATGAGAAGTTTGTTGTAGCGGCAAGGGAAGGAGCAGGCTGTTATGTGGAATGGATGCGGCGGTGCAATATCTATTTCTCCCTTGCCATGTCTATTTTCCCGGCAACTATGATTGCCGTACTGCCGATTGGCAGTCTGCTGTTCCGTGCCGGGACGCTGGATGCAGATACCTTTATTCGTGTGATTTTATTCTCTGTCAGTCTGGTGGCATCGCTGATTACCGTTATGTCCTATGGGGATGATCTGTTGAAGCTGGGAACGATTATCGGGGAAGTAACCGGGATTCTGGAGCAGGAGGAACAGTCCCGTCCGCAGACATCTGAAGCAATTCCGAAATCGGATGATATTGTGCTGCGCGACGTGACTTTTGGTTACCATGAAAAAGAGGTGCTTCACGGTATTTCCATGAGTATCCGGGAGGGAACGGTCAATGCCTTTGTGGGACCCTCCGGCAGCGGAAAATCCACGATTGCCAAGCTGATAGCAGGACTTTGGGATGTCGGGAGTGGCAGTATCACTCTGGGCGGTGTGGATATCCGCAGTATGACAAATGAGGATTATAACAGGCGAGTTGCTTATGTCTCACAGGACAATTACCTTTTTGATACCACAGTTATGGAGAATATCCGTATGGGGAATCAGAATGCAACGGATGAAGAGGTCATAAATGCTGCGAAAAACAGCGGCTGCCATGATTTTATCATGAGTCTGGAGAACGGATATCAGACGATCGTGGGCGGTGCGGGAGGACATCTCTCCGGCGGTGAGCGGCAGCGCATTGCTATTGCACGTGCCATGCTGAAAAATGCACCGGTTGTAATTCTGGACGAAGCGACTGCTTTCACGGATCCGGAAAATGAAGCCGTCATCCAGTCCTCGGTGGCAAAGCTGACCGCAGGTAAAACACTGATTGTCATTGCGCACCGTCTGTCTACCATTACAAACAGCGATCAGATATTTGTCATAGAAGATGGAAACATTCATGCGAATGGAACACATGGGGAGCTTTTGAAAAAAGATCCGTTATATGCACAGATGTGGCGTTCCCATATTGCCGTGCGGGATACGGCATCGTGCGAAGCACGGTCAGAAGGAGGTGCGGAGCAATGATTCAGATTTTTGGACGATTTTTTGATTTTTGTGGGGAGACCAACAAGCGCAAGTTTATAACCTCCATCTTTCTTGGTGTGCTGAAAGCCCTGTTTGAAGCTCTGAAAATTCCTGCCATTGCCGTGACGCTGCAGGGTGTCCTGTCCGGTAATCTGACAGTGCAGCATATCCTGTTGTCTTTCGGTATTATGCTGTTTAGTGTGGTGGGGCATGCCCTTGCGAACTATCACTCTACGATGCTTCAATGTGAGGCGGGTTATGGTACCTGTGCAGATAAACGTATTGAAATTGCAGAGCATCTGAAATATCTGCCCATGGGCTACTTTAACAGGAACAGTCTGGGCTATATTACTTCCGTGGCTACCAACAGCATGGAAGCACTGGCAGATGTGGCGACCCGCGTCGTGATGATGGTAACACAGGGCATATTAACCACGGCCGTAGTTGTACTGATGATTCTGTTTTTTGATCTGCGGATCGGTGGCATTGCAATTTCGGGTGTCCTGCTCTTTTTTGCAGCCAACAGCTATCTGCAGAAGAAAGCCAAGAAGATTGCACCGGTAAAGGATGCTTCTGACCGTAAGCTGGTGGAAAAGGTGCTGGAGTATATTCAGGGCATTGCGGAAGTTAAGTCTTATAATCTGACCGGAGATAAAAGCAGGGAGCTGAATCAGGCGATTGATGATAATGCGGCGATAAGTATCAAAACAGAGGTAGCGTTTGTTCCGGTCATGTTTGTGCAGAGTCTGATTGCAAAGCTGATCGGTGTGGTCATTGCGATCGCATCCATTGCGTTTTATCTGAATGGCAGTATGGAACTGCTGAATACCGTGGTTATGGTAATTGCTGCATTCATTCTCTTTGGCGCACTGGACAGTGCAGGAAGCTATTCTGCTTTGGTGCGGAATGTGGATCTGTATGTGAGTAAGGCACAATCCGTTTTGGAGATGCCGACTATGGATACACGAGGAAGAGATATCACGCCGACAAACTATGATATTGATGTGGAAAATGCGGAGTTTTCATACGACAGGAGAAAGATTATAAACGGTATTTCCGTGCATATTCCGCAGAAGACGACAACTGCCATCGTAGGACCCTCCGGCGGCGGTAAGACGACCCTTTGTCATCTGATTGCAAGGTTCTGGGATGTGGATGGAGGTCATGTCCGTCTGGGCGGTACGGATGTAAAGGAATACAGCATGGACAGTCTTATGCGGAATTTCAGCTTTGTGTTCCAGAATGTTTATCTGTTTCAGGACACCATCGCCAATAACATTCGTTTCGGTCAGCCGGAGGCACCGATGGAGAAGGTAATCGAAGCCGCAAAGAAAGCCTGCTGTCACGATTTCATTATGGCACTGCCTGATGGATATGAAACACTCATCGGAGAAGGCGGGGCAAATCTGTCCGGGGGAGAAAAGCAGCGGATCTCCATCGCCAGGGCGATTATGAAGGATGCGCCCATTATCATACTGGACGAAGCAACCGCCAATGTTGATCCGGAGAGCGAGCAGGAGCTGACTACCGCGATTGAAGCGCTTACCAAGGAAAAAACCATTCTGATGATCGCTCATCGTCTAAAGACCGTCCGCCATGCGGATAAGATTCTGGTAATTGACGACGGCAGGATTGCTCAGAGCGGTACGCATGAAGAGCTGATGGAGCAGGGCGGCATTTATCGTCGTTTTGTGGAGTCCAGGGAGCTGGCGGTCGGCTGGAAGGTATAGTGGGAATTTGACACCTTTCGCGGCTGCCTGTATAATAGACCTCAAATGGGAAGCAATGTTCTGATTGCATGCGGTGCGGAAGCCGGGTTGGAAAGGTAGAAAAGAGAATGGAATATCAGAAATTTTCAAAGCGATACCGTGTGGAGCGGCTGAAAGAAAGTGACATTCCTGTCATATATGAGCTTTGTGCTGAAAATGAGCAGTATTACAGATACTGTCCGCCCTTTGTTTCTAAAGAGAGCATTCTGGCGGATATGAAAGCGCTGCCGCAGGGAAAGACCTATGCGGATAAGTATTATCTCGGGTATTTTGATGAATCTGACAGGCTTGTCATAGTGATGGATTTTATCGACGGATATCCCGATCCGTCTACAGCCTTTCTCGGCTTCTTTATGGTGGCGGGTAAGCTTCAGGGGAACGGAACGGGCAGCGCAGTCATTTCGGAGCTGTGCGGGTATCTTACGGCGGAGAGGTATTCGGAAATCCGCTTGGGCTACGCGGAGGGCAACGAACAGAGCAGGGGCTTTTGGATGAAAAACGGTTTTGAGGAAACAGGCGTCAGTTACCGGACGGACGATTACCGGGTCATTGTTCTGCGAAGGAAATTGTGAGGGATGCGCGTAACCGGCATTCGTGGGATATTCTTGACACGGTTGTTGCAGATAAGTATAATCAGAGGTGTACCAGCCAGGATGCTTTGGAGGGGAGGAATCAGATGAAGCTTATTATGAAAAACAGAAAGCAGATTTTTCTGACTGTTGGAGTGCTGTTTATCCTGTGTTCAATAGTAGAGTATATCGAGTTTTTATTTATCAGAACAGACCGGACAATCATTGCAGATAATGTATTTACAAAATTATTTTGTATCCTGGCAACTCTTGTGGCATTGAAAATAAACGGCATTAAAATTCAGGATTTAGGATTTAAAAACAATAAAGTCCTTCAGTATATAGGTTATGGTCTGGGGCTTGGTATCCTCACATTTGCAATTTCATACGGGGTGGAGTACATCATTCTGACAGTATCCGGGAAAAATCCCAACATGGAAGTTTACATAACTAATTTTGAGCTGACCGGCGCTACTTCTGAGGTGTCACTATCCGCTATGGCAGTAATAATCTGTATTGCTGTAAATATCATAAATGTGATTGCGGAAGAGGGGTTATTCAGAGGGTTTATTCTAAAAGCCGTTTCCGAAAAATGTGACTTTAAAACGGCCAATATGTTTCAGGCAGTTTTGTTCGGCGTGTGGCACATTGTTATGTGTGTGCTCGGGGTGTACGATGGACAAATGACAATTCCGGTGGCTGTTGTGTTTGGTATCGGTTATGTAATTCTTGCAGGCATCTTAGGTATAGAATGGGGAATTTGTGTTAATATGACGGGAGTCATCTGGATGTGTGTCGCAGAGCATTTTTTTAATAATTTTATCGGAAACACTTTACATGTCGCCAGCTCTACCGGAACAGATGAATTACAGATTGTAAGAATCGTTTTATCGAATGTACTTTCACTGCTCATTGTAATGGGGATTGACAGGAGAAATAAAAGAGTCAGAAATAAAAGATGAAGCGAAAAAGCGCTTACAGGGGAACTATATCCCCAGTAAGCGCTTTGCGTTTTCGCCTAAGACGGCATTTTTTACTTCCTTTGACAGTGGCAGTGCGTTTACGGCGCGGATGCTTTGCCCCATGTCGCTCCAGGGGGAATCCGTGGCGAAGAGAATCCTGTCGCTGCCGTGTTTTTCGAGAATCCTTAAAAACTGTTCCTGCCCGATATAGTCAAAGGTAAATGCCGTGTCCAGCCAGACGTCCGTTCCGGCGAGACACTCATAAACCGCATCCCACTGTTTCCAGCCGCCGTAATGCGCCAGCACAAATTTTTTCGGCTGTAGCCGGTCTATGACCTTTCTTGTCCGCTCGGGCGGGCAGTGTACGGGATCGGGAAGTCCGATGTCGATGCCCGCGTGCGTCAGGATGATCAGTCCCAGTTCGTCCGCATATTCGATGATATTCATATAACGCACATCATCAATCATAACGCCCTGGTAATCCGGATGGATCTTGATCCCGATCAGTCCCAGCTCTTTAATGCGTCTTAACTCGCTTTTGTAATCCTCGCTGTCGGGATGAATCCCGCCGAAGGAAAGCAGCTTTCCCTGATATTCCCTGTTTACCTTTGCGGCAAATTCGTTGATGGATGCAAACTGTCCGGGCTTTGTTACAACCGGCTGGATGACGGACAGAGCTACGCCGTCTCTTTCCATGCTGCTTAAGAGCCCGTTCAGCGTACCGTCCGTTGCCGCCCGGATTCCTGCAGCGTTTTCTAATGCCGCAATGGTTTTTGCCGCAATTTTATCCGGGAAAATGTGGGTATGAAAATCAATGATCATAATTCCTCCGCGGTGATCAGCTCAACACCTGTCTCCTTTAATACCTCCGCAGCCTTTTCCAGATCTGCGGTCTTGATAACGATGGAGGCATCATCCTTTCCCGTGGCAAGGGCGTAGGTATATTCAATATTGATCCCTGCCTTGCAGATGGCTGAAAGAAGAACCTGAAGCTGACCGACGCTGTGAGACAGCTTGACCGCCAGCACAGGCGTCAGCATGGTGGAAAAGCCCTTTGCCTTTAATGCCGCCTTTCCCTTTTCGCCGTCGGAAACGATCATACGGAGCAGACCGTAATCGCTGGAATCCGCGAGGGCAAGGGAAATGATATTGATGCCTTCTTCCTTTAGTATATCCAGAACCTGCTCTAATCTTCCTTCTCTGTTCTCAATAAATACAGATAACTGATTGATCAGCATAATGCCCCTCCTTATACGATTTTTCTCTTATCAATGACGTGGACTGCCTTGCCCATGCTTCTCTGGATGGTATTCGGTTCAACCAGCTTTACCTTTACGGCAAGCCCGATCGCCTGTTGGATGACGTGCGCAATCTTTTTGGTGAGATTTTCCAGCTCGCTGATCTTGTCAGAGAAGAATTTCTCGTCAACCTCGACCTGAACCTCTAAGGTATCCAGATTGTTTACACGGTCTACCACAAGCATATAGTGCGGAGCCGTTTCGCCCATTTCGAGCAGTGCGGCTTCTACCTGAGACGGGAATACATTGACGCCGCGGATAATCAGCATATCGTCGGAACGCCCCTTGAAACGACTGATTCTCGCGAGGGTTCTGCCGCATTCGCAGCGGTCGTGCGTGATGGAGGTAAGATCTCTTGTGCGGTAGCGCAGAAGCGGCAGACCTTCCTTGGTAAGCGTCGTAAATACCAGTTCGCCGGTTTCGCCGTCCGCAACAGGCTTTAAGGTCTCGGGATCAATGACCTCGGGAAGGAAATGATCCTCGTAAACATGCAGACCTTTATGATAAATACAGTCGCAGGCAACGCCGGGACCCATGACCTCGGAGAGTCCGTAAATATCGAACGCGTTGATATGGAGCTTTTCTTCAATCTGCTTCCGCATCTGTTCCGTCCAGGGCTCCGCGCCGCAGATTGCCGCCTTCAGCTTAATTTTGTCAAGGTCGCCGTCCGCCTCCAGCGTTTCTGCGATATGGAGCAGATAAGAGGGGGTGCAGGCGATCGCCGTTGCGCCGAAATCCTTCATCATGGTGGTCAGCTTCTTTGTATTTCCGGTGGACATGGGAACGACGGTCGCGCCCAGATGCTCCGCGCCGTAGTGTGCGCCAAGACCGCCCGTAAACAGACCGTAGCCGTAAGCGATCTGGATGATATCGTCGCGTCCGAGACCCGCCTGTGCGAAAGCTCTTGCGACACATTCCGCCCAGATCTCAATATCCTTTCTCGTATATCCGACAACGGTTGCCTTTCCGGTCGTTCCGCTGGATGCGTGTACGCGGACGATCTGTGACTGCGGTACGGCAAACAGTCCGAAGGGGTAATTGTCCCGCAGATCGCTCTTTGTCGTAAAGGGAAGGCGCTCCAGATCCTCGATTCCTCTGATGTCACCCGGCTCGATTCCCAGCTCCTGCATCTTTTTCCGGTAAAATTCTACATTGTGATAAACCCGGTCGACCAGCTTTACCAGTCTTTTGCTTTGCAGATGCCGCATTTCGTCGCGGCTCATACATTCTTTTGTCTCATTCCAGATCACTTTAGCAACCTCCTGTTTATTTTTAGCCCTCAAAACCTAAAAGAAAAGCTTTTTTGTTGATTTCAACCGTTTTCGGGGGAACCGTCTTTTCGATCACCTCCAGCCATGCCTCTCTTGAGAAGTCCATATGCTTTGCCGCCAGCCCCAGAACGATAATGTTGAACACCTTGGAATTTCCCAGCTTCAGCGCTTCTTCCATGGCGTTGATCCGGTATACGTTGTATTCCTTTTCGAGATTTTCGATAATGTTTTCCGGATAGACCGCCGCGCCTGTTACAACGGGCATGGGGTCTATGCGCTGTTCGTTTACCACGATGGCGCCGTCGGGCTTTAAGAAATGCGCGTAGCGAAGCGCTTCGAGTGTCTCAAAGGCGATCAGAACGTCAGCCTGCCCTTCCTCTACGATCGGTTCCGCAACCTTTTTTCCGTAGCGGACATAGGTAACAACGCTTCCGCCGCGCTGTGCCATACCATGTACCTCGGAGAGCTTTACGTCATATCCTGCCGTCACGGCAATTCCGCCTAAAATCCGGCTGGTCAGAAGTGTTCCCTGACCGCCTACACCTACGATCATAATATTTTTTGTCTTATTTTCCACAGCCATTCCCAGACCTTTCCTGTTTTATAGTACCGCCCTAAGGCGGCGTGAATCCGAATCCGTTACCGCAGAAAATCAGGAGATTTCCTCGGTTTGGATGGCATCAAATTTACACATGTTCTTACAGAGTCCGCAGCCGTTGCACATCGTCCGGTCGATCGAGACGGTACCGTCCGCATTCTTTGTCAGCGCGGGACAGCCGGGGCGCAGACACATGCCGCATTTTTTACATTTTTCGGGAACGGCAACACATTTCGTCGTAAACTTATTGCCCTTTAACAGAACGCAGGGCGCTTTGGTGATGATAACGGAAACCTCATCCTTTGCAACCTCTTCCTTAATCACCCGTTCCAGTTCTGCGGTGTCGAATGCGCTGACCTCTACGACATTCCGGATGCCCATCGCCTTGCAGAGATGGTAGATGCTGATCGCGGGAACGACATCGCCCATCAGCGTCTTTCCGGTCGCGGCATGATCCTGATGTCCTGTCATGCCGGTCGTGGAATTATCGAGGATCATAACGGTTCCGGTGCCCTGATTGTAGACCATGTTCATCAGGGAGTTAATACCGGTATGCATAAAGGTGGAATCGCCGATCACGGCAACCCAGTTTTTGATGTAATCCTTACCCTTTGCCTTTTCCATACCGTGCAGGGAGGAAATGCTCGCGCCCATGCAGATCGTCGTGTCAACAACGCTTAAGGGGGCAACCGCACCGAGCGTATAGCAGCCGATGTCACCCGCCGCGTGGATCTTCAGCTTATTCAGCACGGAATAAACGCTTCTGTGCGGACAGCCGGGGCAGAGGATAGGCGGGCGCGCGGGAACCTGTGCGGGCGCTTTCAGAGCGGTATCTTCCTTCAGAACCGCTCTGCGGAGCATATTCGCACTGTACTCGCCCTGAACGGTGAAGATTTCCTTACCGATACACCGGATGCCCCAGGACTTGATCTGCTCCTCAAATACCGGCTCCAGTTCTTCAAAAATATAGAGTGTTTCCACCTTCGCGGCAAACTCTTCGATCAGCTTTCGGGGAAGAGGATGTACCATGCCGAGCTTTAACACGGAAGCATTCGGACAGGCTTCCTTTACATATTGGTAAGCGATACCGCTTGTGATGAAGCCGATCTTCGTATCGTTCATTTCGACCTTGTTGACAGGCATGTCATATCCGTCCGCAGCCATGTCCTTCAGACGCTGCTCGACATGGATGTGGCGGAACTTTGCATTTCCGGGCATCATGACGTTCTTTGCGACATTTCTCTCATACGGTTTATCCTCCGGCGTAACTCTTTCTTCGAGCGTTACCGGCCCCTGTGAATGGGAGAGACGGGTTGTGGTTCTTAAAATGACAGGAGTGTCATACTTCTCGGACAGTGCAAAAGCGTATTTCATGAAGTCCTTTGCCTCCTGCGAATCGGAGGGCTCCAGCACGGGAACCATCGCAGCTCTTGCAACGCAGCGTGTATCCTGTTCATTCTGGGAAGAATACAGTCCGGGATCGTCCGCCGCGACGAGGACAAGACCGCCGTTGACGCCGATATAGGATACGGTGTAAAGCGGGTCGGAGGCTACGTTAACGCCGACATGCTTCATGGAAGCCATGGCGCGCACGCCGCTGATGGATGCGCCGATGGCAACCTCCATGGCAACCTTTTCGTTGGGGGACCACTCGGCATAGATTTCCGGATATTTTACAATGTTTTCGCTGATTTCGGTACTGGGAGTTCCGGGATAGGCGGCGGATACCTTTACGCCTGCCTCGTAAGCGCCGCGGGCAATTGCCTCGTTACCCAGCATGATTTTTACTTCACTCATCGTTTTCCTCATTTCTGCACTGTCATTTTCGGGAATGCGGCAGCGCCTGTTTTTCTTTTATGATTTATCCAAGACTTTCATTTGCGATCAGGTTGTTTGCGCCGTACCGCTCGCGGAGCTTCGGCTTCTCGATCTTTCCGGTCGGATTTCGCGGGATTTCCGCAAAGATGATCCGACGGGGGCGCTTATACCGCGGCAGCTTCAGGCAGTATTCATCCATTTCCGCCTCGGTCATGGAGACACCCTCCTTTAATTCGATGATCGCGGCTGCAATTTCGCCCAGACGCTTATCCTGTAAGCCGATGACGGCGACGTCGTGAACCTTGTCGTTTGTACGGATAAAGTCCTCAATCTGTACGGGATAGAGGTTTTCGCCGCCGCTGATGATGACATCCTTTTTGCGGTCAACCAGATAGATAAAGCCGTCCTCGTCTTCCTGCGCCATATCCCCGGTAAAGAGCCAGCCGTCCTCGAGCACTTCCTTCGTCGCCTTTTCGTCGCGGTAATAACAGATCATGACGCCGGCGCCCTTAACGGCAAGCTCGCCGACCTCGCCGCGCGATACCGTCTGCCTGTTTTCGTCTACGATCTTTACCTGCCAGCCGTAACCCGCCCTGCCGATCGCGCCGACCTTGTGGATGTTTTCCACGCCGAGATGGACGCAGCCGGGTCCGATGGATTCGGAGAGACCGTAGTTGGTATCGTAGGCATGGTTCGGGAAAATGGTCTTCCATTTTTTGATCAGGCTCTGCGGAACGGGCTGCGCGCCGATGTGCATCAGCCGCCACTGCGCCAGATCATAATCCTTTAAATCGACCTTTCCGCTCTCGACTGCCTCTAAGATCTCCTGTGCCCAGGGAACAAGGAGCCACACGATCGTACATTTTTCCTTGGAAACGGTCTCCAGAATAAATTCCGGCTTGGTACCCTTTAACAGAACCGCCCTGCCGCCGGAGATCAGGCTTCCGAACCAGTGCATCTTTGCGCCCGTATGGTACAGGGGCGGGATGCAGAGAAATACGTCGTCCTTCGTCTGTCCGTGGTGATGCTGTTCGACCAGACAGGAATGCGTCAGACTGCGGTGCTTATGTAAGATTGCCTTCGGGAAACCGGTTGTTCCCGAGGAAAAATAGATCGCGGCATCATCATCCTCAAACAGGGCGATGGCGGGCGACTGGCTGGAGCAGTTTGCGGACAGGGAATTGTAATCATCCGCAAAGCCCGGACAGCCCTCTCCGACGTAGATCAGCAGTCTTCCCTTGCTGATACGGTCGGCGATCTCCTCGACACGTCCGATGAACGGATTGCTGAAAACGAGGACGTCCGCCTCGGCTAAGTTTACGCAGTATTCGATTTCTTCCGCGGAGTAGCGGAAGTTTAAGGGTACGGCAAGCGCGCCGGTCTTTAAGATGCCGAAATAGATCGGCAGCCATTCCAGTCCGTTCATCATCAGGATGGCAACCTTGTCGCCCTTTTGGATGCCGCGCTGTAAGAGGAGATTCGCAAAGCGGTTCGCCTTTTCGTTAAAGACGCTCCATGTGATCTCGCGGCGGTAGCTGGTCTTCGGACTCGGCTCGATCAGTTCGTATTCCTTCCAGGTTACGCGCCGGTCTTCCTTGATTTCAGGATTGATCTCTACCAGACAGACATCATTCGGATACTCTCTGGCATTTCTCTCTAAGAATTCTGTGATGGGCATGAGGGATTCCCTTTCGTTGGTTTGTATTTTGTGTTCTTTAGCGCTTTAAAGCTTTTCCTTATTAAAATAATTATAGCAAAAGGAAAGGGAAAGTCAATAAAAACTCAAACAGGACAGCAGATACTGCGTAACAGCTCAGCAGATACCGTATTTTTAAAAGATACCTTGACAGGCGAGGTATCGTGTGATATGCTGTACCTCGAAGAAGGAGAGGAGGAGAGACATGTCGATCACATCAGACATTCTTCGGGGGCATACGGAAGCCATCATCCTGTCTCATCTTCTGGACGCGGACAGCTACGGATATCAGATCAACAAGGATATCATGAAAAAGACGGATAACCGGTATGAGCTGAAGGAGGCGACGCTGTATTCCGCGTTCCGCAGACTGGAGCAGGCAGGATATATCCGTACCTACTGGGGAGATGAAACGGTTGGTGCGAGACGCCGTTATTATGCCATAACGGACTTAGGCAGGACTGCTTATCAGGTCTATAAGCAGGAATGGAACGAGGCAAAAGCAATGATAGACCGGCTTCTGAAATGAGGCATATGAGGAGGAAAAGGAAAATGAAGGAAAAGATCGTACAGTATTTTAATCAGTTGTTTCTGGATGCACCGGAGACGGGAAAGGCGTTGGAGCTGAGGAAGGAAATGACGCAGAACGCACTGGATAAGTTCGAGGATCTGCTGCAGGACGGGTATTCCGAGGAGGAGGCTTATCAGAATGTCATCGGCTCCATCGGGGATGTAACGGAGCTTTTCGGGGAGCTTGAGGAAAAAAATCTGCTGACGCTTTCGGAGAAGGACAGGAAAAAGAAAGCCATTTTACAGGCGGTTGCATCGGGAATCTATATTCTCGCGGGCGCGGTGTTCTTTGCGGTTGCCATGTTGGGCGAGATGTACGGTGAAGAGGATATGTCAGGAACCGTGGGGCTGATTCTTGCCGCGCTGATCTGTATCCCTCCGACGATTATGATGGTTTATGCGGCGAATATGTATCCCGCTTATAAGGAAAAGGAGAAAAAGAACATGGTAGAAGAATATAAGGAAGAGCAATATCAGAACAACAGGCAGAAGGCAATTATCAGCTCCATCAGCACACTGCTCTGGACGCTTGTGCTTGCCTTATATTTTCTCATCAGCTTTACGACAGGCGCATGGTATCTTACATGGATCATTTTCCTGATCGGCGGCAGCTTACAGTCGATCGTGTCGCTGATTTTCAGTCTGCGGCAGGAAAAGAGATAGGCGGTTATCCGGATTCACAGTGGAAAAGAGGAATGTAAAAAATGAAAGGTATCAGAATTACTCTGATCGTCATATTGTCGCTGGTCGTCTTAGGACTTTGCTTCCTGCTGGGATATGGCTTAAGCGGCGGATTTCACGCGGAAGGAAACGGTATCATAATGGAGACCGGCAGTGTTTCGCTGATACAGGAGCAGCAGTTTGACGTGAGCGGCGTGGAGAAGCTTGCGGTCAGCTACGAGAAAAACAGTCAGGATGTGTTTCTCTACGAAAGCGAGGGAAGCGCGGTCATCGTGCGCGAGTACGCCAACTATGCCGTAGAGGAATCGGCGCTTTCCCGGATCAGCTTAAACGGCAGTACGCTGACGGTGCAGGGTGTGCGGGAAAAAGGCTCATGGATAGGCGTGAACCGGTATCGGTATACGGAGATCCTGCTTCCGGCGGATTACGCGGGAGCGATGGAGATTGCAACGGCGAGCGGTGAAATCGGGATTGACAGGGAGCTTGCGCTGAAAAAGGAGCTGAAGCTGTCCAGCGCCAGCGGGGATATTACGGCCGGGAAGGCTGCGGCGTCCGAAATCCGGATATCTTCGACGAGCGGTGAGGTACGGCTTGGAGACCTTGCGTCGGAAGCGCTCTCTATTGCAACGACCAGCGGAGA
>CAZVWN010000031.1:0-4306 GCA_964631065.1 uncultured Acetatifactor sp. | reverse complement strand
GCTCGGCGATCTTGCGGCAGAGAAACTCCGCATAGGAACGACCAGCGGAGATATCCATGCGGCAAAGGCGGAAGGTAAATTTTCCATCAGCTCGACGAGCGGTACGGTGATGCTTGACGATGGCAGCGGCTGCGGAACAGTGGAAACGACCAGCGGAGACATCAGACTTTTCTTAGCGGCGCTGACAGGGGATCTTACCGTGAACAGCGCGAGCGGCGGGGTAGCCATAAATCTTCCGGAGACGACTGCCTTTGATTTTTCGGCTGACACGGTCAGCGGCGGGATCAACACCTTCTTTGATGATGTGCTTTCCTTTTCTAAAAAGGGAGACCGTGCAACAGGGAGTGTAGGCGGCGGAGGTCATACGATAAAGATTACAACGACCAGCGGAGATATCCGGTTAAAGAAAAATTAAATTTCACACAATTTTCATAGTTTTCTCACGTTTTGGAGACATTTCGCTTTTAAAATCAGCGTATAAAAAGGATGTCAGAAACAGCTATGACATCGGTCAGGTATGGAGGAAACTATGATTGAAGTAAAGAATCTTACGAAGAGATACGGCGATCATACGGCAGTGGATCGCCTTTCTTTTCGTGTGGAGAAGGGACAGATTTACGGCTTTTTAGGGCCAAACGGCGCGGGTAAATCGACGACGATGAATATGATAACCGGTTATCTTGCGCCCTCAGAAGGGACGGTAACGATTGACGGAAAGGATATTCAGAAGGAGCCGGAGGAGGCAAAGCGCCTGGTAGGGTATCTGCCGGAGATCCCGCCTCTTTACATGGAAATGACGGTGCGGGAATACCTTCTTTTTGCCGCAGAGCTGAAAAAGGTGGCGGCGAAGGAGCGTAAGGAGCAGGTCGAAAAGGTGATGGAGATGACCGGTATTACGGATGTCAGCGGAAGGCTGATCCGGAATCTGTCAAAGGGTTATCGCCAGAGGGTCGGACTGGCGCAGGCGATTCTCGGGGATCCGGAGGTGCTGATCTTAGATGAGCCGTCCGTCGGTCTTGACCCGAAGCAGATCATCGAGATCCGTGACCTGATCCGCAGGCTCGGGGAGAAGCATACGGTCATTTTGAGCTCGCATATTCTTTCCGAGGTCAGCGCGATCTGCGATCATATCATGATCATTGCGCACGGACAGCTCGTCGCAAGCGATTCCCCGGAGGGACTGCAGAAGCTGATGACGGGTTCCGCGACGCTGGAGCTTACCGTAAAGGGAGAGCCGGAAGCGGCGAAAGCGGTTCTGGAAAAGCTTCCCGGCGTGACGGAGGTGGAAGCGGTGAACGCGGCGGAAAAATCTTTTGCCGGGTTCAGGCTTCTCGCGGAGGAAGGGAAGGATATCCGTGAGGATATTTTTTACGCCCTTGCGGACGCGAAGCTCCCCATCATGGCGTTGCAGCAAAGCGAAAAATCCCTGGAGGATATCTTCCTCGAGCTGACGGAGGACGTAAAACCCGTTACGAAGGAGAAAAGGAAGCTGTTTTCCGGGAACCGGAAAGCGGGCGCAAAGCAGTCTGAAGACAATGCGGATATGGCGGAAATGGTGATGTCAGCAGAGCAGACGGGTGAAGAAATTCTGGAAACAAAAAGTAAAGACGGGGAGGAAACAGAAGATGCGGGCAATTTATAAGAGAGAGCTAAAGTCCTATTTTCAATCCTTTATCGGATTGCTGTTCATTGCGGTGACGCTGTTTTTCGTCAGCCTGTATTACTTTGTCTATAACATGCTGAGCGGATATCCCTATATTTCTTATGCGATATCGAGCGTGATCATTTTATTTATGATCAGTGTTCCCGTTCTGAGCATGCGGATTCTTGCGGAGGAGCGGAAGAGCCGCACGGATCAGCTGATTCTGACTGCTCCGGTTTCGGTCGGCAGTATCGTCGTCGGAAAATATCTTGCCCTGCTGACGATCTTTGCCATTCCGACAGCCGTGGTCTGTGTCTATCCGCTGATCATGAGCGCGTTCGGCTCGGTTCCCATGGGTGAGTCCTATCTTGCCGTGCTCGCGTTCTGGCTGTACGGCATGACGGCGATTGCGATCGGCGTGCTGATCTCTTCCCTGACGGAAAGTCAGGTCATTGCGGCGGTTATCAGCTTTATCGTTCTGTTTCTCGGCTATATGATGTCGTCAATCTGTTCGCTGATCTCCTCTACGGGGAATCTTCTGACAAGGCTGTTAGGCTGCTTTGATATGGCGACGCCGTTTGCGGAGATGCTGAACGGAACCCTGAATTTAAAATCCGTGCTGTATTTTCTTTCCCTGACCGTGCTGGCGCTGTTTCTGACCGTGCAGTCGATCCAGAAGCGCCGTTACAGCGTTTCAACGAAAAGCCTCCGCTTCGGAGCGTACAGTACAGGTTCCATCCTGATTGCGTTTGCCGTGGTCGTTGTGCTCAATGTCATCGTCGGGGAGCTGCCGACGAGTTGGACGACGATTGACGTTACTTCGGATAAAATCTATTCCCTGACGGATCAGACAAAGGAATTTGTGCAGGGGATAGACGAGGATGTCACGATCTACGTCATTGTCGCCGAGAGCAGTCAGGACGATACGCTGGGACAGACGCTGGCAAGGTACGAGGAGCTTTCGGATCATATCACGGTTGAATATGTTGATCCGAATGTCAATCCGAGATTTTATAAGCAGTATACGGATTCCATTTCCATGAACAGCCTGATCGTCGTGGGTGAGAAGAGAAATAAGGTCATTCTCTACAGCAGCATCTATGAGAGCGAATATGATTACACGACTTATTCCAGTACGACGACGGGGTATGACGGCGAGGGACAGATTACGAGCGCACTGTATTATGTGCTCTCGGACGATATGCCTAAGGTCTATCTGACGGAAGGGCATGGCGAGTATACCCTGAGCAGCAGCTTTACGGGTGCGTTAAAGAAGCAGAATGTCGATTATGAGACGATTAATCTGATGGATTATGAGAGCGTTCCGGAGGACGCGGCGAGTCTCTTTATTGATGCGGCGACAACGGATTTTTCTGCGGATGATAAGGAAAAGGTGCTGGAATATCTGGAGCGCGGCGGAAATGTAATCCTTGTTACCGGCGTGACGGATGCACAGACGCCGAATCTTGACGCCATTTTGGACTATATGGGCTTAAACAGAACGGAAGGGCTTGTTGTGGAGATGAATGCCGGGAATTATTACAGGAGTCCCTACTATGTGCTTCCGACACAGAGCTACAGCACTTATACGAGCGGACTGTACGGGCAGTATTACATTTTTGCACCGTATGTACAGGGTATCACGATACAGGATGAGACGGTAGAGGATATCAGCTATAACACGTTCCTGTCCACCTCGGATGAGGCATTCTCCAAGACGGGAGAGATCAATTTACAGGACTTTGAAAAATCGGAGGGTGATATCGAGGGACCGTTTGCGGTCGGTATTTCTGCCGTGAAGACAATCGACGAAGAGACGGAGGCAACGATGGTTGTCTATGGAAGCGAGCAGATCTTTACGGACGAGGCGAACGAGATCGTAAGCGGCGCAAATCAGGTGCTCTTTACCAACACGATCGGCAGCTTTGTGGATCAGGAGGTCAATATTTCAATTCCGGTAAAGAATTACGAGATTTCCACACTGACCGTACCGCAGTCCAAGGCAGTTCTTGTCGGGCTGATGACCGTAATTATCCTGCCGCTCGGATGTCTTGCGACGGGGTTTGTGATCTGGTTTAAGAGAAGGAAGCTGTAATATCGGAGGTGTAACATGAAGAAACAACAGAGACAGATGCTGATTCTGCTGATCGTTCTTGTAGCGCTGCTCGCTCTCTTTTTCGGTGTGAAGCAGTACAATAAGATACAGGCGCAGAAACCCGCAGAGGAGGAAGAGGTAATCGCAGTCATTGACGCGGCAGAGGAAGATATCATAAAGCTTACCTACGATTATGACGGGGAAACCTATACCTTTGAAAAGAAGGAGGATACCTGGTATGCCGCAGAGGATGCTTCCCTCAATATTAAGCAGACCCGACTGACGAACATGGTCGGAGCGCTGACGCCGTTGGAAGCGACACAGAAGATAGAGGATGTGAGCGATCTTTCCCAATACGGACTGGAAGAGCCGCAGCGCACGATTACGGTTGAGACGGCGGAAAAGAGCGATATCCTGTATGTCGGCGATAAGAATGAGCTGACTTCAAGCTATTATGTCTGTCTGCCGGGAGAAACGGTCGTCTATACGGTCAGCTCCTCGGACATCAGCCGCTTTAACTACGCGCTTGCGGATCTGATTGAAGAAGAGGAGGAAGAGAGCACGGACGA
>CAZVWN010000030.1:0-17750 GCA_964631065.1 uncultured Acetatifactor sp. | reverse complement strand
TTTTGTTTTCAGAGCGGCTATGCCGCTTTTTTTATTACTTTTTTGCATAAAACTTTCAGATAACAGTTTCATTTTTGTGAAAAGTATGATACACTATAAAAGAAGTGGAACGAAATCGAAACGAACTGCTTCGTCTGATAATAACGAGAGGCTGTTTCTGAGAGGCAGTAGCAGCGTGGAGGCTAAAGATGGATACTAAAATTTTATTGGAAAATGGAACGAATGAGTTGGAAATTCTGGAATTCACATTGGACGGTAATTCATACGGTATCAATGTCGCTAAGGTCAGAGAGATTATTCCTTATCAGGCAGTTACGCCGGTACCGAACTCGCATCCCAGCATTGAAGGAATCTTTATGCCGCGTGATGTCATGATTACTGCCATCGACCTGAAAAATTGCCTTGGGAAAGGGATCGCAGAGTCTTCGGGGCTGTTTATCCTTACGAATTTCAACAAGCTGGATCTGGCGTTCCATGTGGACAGCGTGCTTGGGATACACAGGGTATCCTGGCGCGATATCATTAAGCCGGATGCGACGATATCCACTACGGACGAGAGCGTATCGACGGGTATTATTAAGAAGGACGGAAAGCTGATCATCATTCTTGACTTTGAGAAGATTGTCACGGATATCAATCCGGAGACAGGCTTAAAGGTTTCGGAGATTACGGAGCTGGGCGAGAGAAAGAGGAGCAATGTTCCGATCCTGATCGCCGAGGATTCCCCGCTGTTGAATAAGCTGATCGTAGATTCCCTGAAGAAAGCGGGGTACGATAATCTGATTCATACGGAAAACGGACAGAGAGCTTATGATGTGATCTGTCAGTGCAAAGAGGATGGAACACTGCATGAGCATGTACGTCTGATCATTACGGATATTGAAATGCCGGAGATGGACGGACACAGGCTGACAAAGCTGGTAAAGACGGATGATGTGACGGCGGATATCCCGATCATCATTTTCTCCTCGCTGGTAAATGACGAGATGAGGAAAAAGGGAGATGCGCTTGGCGCGGATGCGCAGCTGTCTAAGCCTGAAATCGGTAATCTGGTAAGAATAGTGGATCAGCTCGTAGATGAAAAACATCTGGATAAATAAGGACTGATTTTGAGAGCTGGGAGTTTTCCCGGCTCTTTTTGCAGGGAGAGAAAAAATGAAATGCGAAGAGATTCGTGGCAGGATTGAAGATGCCGAAATGATTCTGGTGGGACTCGGCAGCGAATTTTGCGACAGCGCCAGGCTGCGGGGGAATGCGGAAGCCGTGCGTGGCAGGGAACTGTTGAAGGAAGCGGGATATCACTGGCTGATTCCGGCATGGAACGAATACTGCTCGGCACAAATGGAGGACATCATCGGTCCGGCGCTTAGGAAGCTTGCGGACATTCTTGAGGGGAAAAATTATTTTGTTGTCTCGACTGCTACGGATCAGCGTGTCTGTGCGGCGCCATGGCGGGAGGGAAGACTTGTCATGCCCTGCGGAACCTCCGGATATAAGCAGTGTGTAAGAGGGTGTTCGGATGTTTTAGAAGAAGTATCCGAAAAAGAAAAGAAGGACTTGGAGGAATTTTTCCGCAGACTGTACACAGGGGTATTTGCACAGGAAGCAGTCCCGAGACTGGGGCGGTGTCCGAAGTGCGGTTCCGGAATGGTTCTGAATACTGCTTTTGCAGAAGGCTATAATGAGGCAGGGTATCTTGAACAGTGGCAGATTTATACAAAGTGGCTTCAGGGAACCTTAAACCGCAGACTGCTGGTTCTGGAGCTGGGAGTCGGAATGCGTTTCCCGACAGTCATCCGCTGGCCCTTTGAAAAGGTCGCTTTTTTCAACAACAAGGCTTCTTTTGTGCGTGTCAATGAAAAACTGTATCAGTTATCGGAGGAGCTTGCCGTCAAAGGCTGTTCTGTCGCGCAGAATGCGATTGCATGGCTGGAAACTCTGTGATAAACTAAAGCAGTAAAGCAAGTAAGAAAGTAGGGGAGAGATATGCCTTCACAGGAAGATTATCTGGACAATCTGTTAAAAGACATAGGAAATGATGAAAAGAAAGAAGAACAGTACCGGGAGACGGATGACCCGGAAGATTTCGGCGGCGAATGGCAGGAGGATGGGCAGTCGGCGCCGGATTTCGGGACTGTTGCGGACATGACGGAGGATGAAATCGAAAATCTGCTTTCGGGCGGAGCGGAGGCGGAGTCGCAGGAGAGTGCGGCAGAGGAGCTTTTTGGGGCATCATCGGACATGGATCTTTCGGATGAGGACGTGCTGAAGCTGCTTTCTGAAAGTGATGACAGTGATATGCGTGAGATTCACGGACTGTTAGAGCAGGATAGTAAGCATGAGCCGGTTGAGCCTGATCCGGAGGAGGAGCGCAATGCGCTGCTTCAGGATTCCGGAGACGAAAAAACGCAGGGCCGGCGGACAGAGCGCGCAGAGGAGAAGAAGCGGCGCAGGGAAGAGCTGGCGGCGAAGCGTGCCGAAAAGAAGGAGCGTAAGCAGGCAGACAAAAAAGCGAAGGCAGATAAAAAGGCGGCGCGCGCAGCCGAAAAGGAGCAGACGGAGCAGACTGCGGAGGAAGCGCTGTTTGATACGGCAGTGCTCGATTCCATTGTGTCGGAGGCAGACAGGACGGGAAAAGAGGAAGCGATGCCGGAGATTCCGGAAACGGATGCTGCGTCAGCAGTTTTTCCGGAAGAGGAAGCAGCGGATGAGATGAGCGGACTGTCCGAAGTTTCGGCGGAAGAGACAGGCGCTTTGGACGAGCTTCTTTCCGAAGAACCGGACGGGGAAATCGGCGGACTTGGACTTGGACTGGATATGGGCAGTCTTTTTGGAGATTCCGATGCGGAAGACGCGCTTTTAAGCGGTGCGGAGCCGGAGGAGGATTCCGGTTTTCAGGATTTCTTTGGCATGGGAGATACCGGGGAAGAGGCTGCTTCGGAGCTCATGCCGGGAAGCATACAGACGGGAAAGAAAGGATTTTTCTCGAAGCTGTTGGATTTCTTTACGGAGGAGGAAGAGGAAGCGCCGGAGAATGAGGATTTAAATCTTTCGCAGGAAAACAGAGAGATCATTAAGGCGCTTGACAAGGAAAAGGATAAGAAGAAAAAAGCAAAAAAGCCGAAAGCGGCGGAGAAGGATAAGGCGGAAAAGAAAGAAAAGGAAAAGCCGAAAAAGCCGAAGAAGGAGCCGAAGCCGAAAAAAGAGAAGCTTCCGAAGATGCCGGAGACGGTATATGACAGAAAGCTTTCGCCGAGGAAGGTGTTCCCGATCGTACTGGTCGGCATCTCGTTGGGGGTTCTGCTGTTTGTGTTTATCAATGCGTCTGCGGAGTATTCGGACAGACGTTCTGCAAGAGCGGCTTATTATGACGGAGATTATCAGACCTGCTATAGGAATCTTTTCGGGAAGAAGCTTGATGAGACAGAGAGCGTGATGTACGGAAAATCGGAGAGCATTCTTTATATCAGGCTCTGGATCAGTGAGTTTGAAATGTTTGCAGGAGAGGGAGATATGGTCAGGGCGCTTGACAGCCTGATCCAGACGGTTGACCGATATCCGCAGCTTTACGAATATGCGCAGCAGTGGAACGCCGAAGCGGAGGTCGCGGCAGGATATGCGGTGATTCTGAATTATCTTTCCGTCAACTTTGACCTGACGGAAGGACAGGCAAAGCAGATCGCAGCAGAGCCGAAGGATGTAGAGTATACGAAGATTGTCACGGCAATCGCAAACGGGGAAAACTATGTGGCGTGGGAGCAGCCCGTGCAACAGACTCCCGCGCAGACTGTTACGCCCTCCATGGAGGATCTGCTCCCGGAGGAAGAAGAGCTGGAGAGCGGGGATTTTGTGGAGAATCCGTAAGGCGGACCGGCAGACGGCATGGTGGCTATTTAGTATCATTTCCGGCGTACTAATTATATACTAAATAGCAGGAGCAACAACGGGGAATAAAACGTAACATCAGGAAGCGAGACGTAACATGTCGAAGTGCCTGAAAGCCGCATGGATACGGGAAAAATCAAGGAATGACGGGAGATGAAAAAATATGATAGCCATTATCGACTATGATGCCGGCAACGTGAAAAGTGTGGAAAAGGCGCTTGCATGGCTGGGCGGGGAAGTGCGGCTGACAAGGGATGCAGAGGAAATTCTTTCTGCGGACGGCGTGATCCTGCCCGGGGTCGGTGCGTTCGGCGATGCCATGCAGAAGCTGCATGATTACGGGCTGGTTGAGGTAATCCGGAGATATGTGGAGAGCGGGAAGCCGTTTCTGGGGATCTGTCTCGGACTGCAGCTTTTGTTTGAGGAGAGCGAGGAAGCGCCCGGTGTGGAAGGGCTTGGCATCTTAAAAGGAAGAATCGTCAGGATTCCTGCAAGGGACGGTCTGAAGGTACCGCACATCGGATGGAATGATCTTCGGATGACGGACGGGGCGACCTTATTTCAGGGGCTGTCCGGGCAGCCGTATGTCTATTTTGTGCATTCCTATTATCTGCGGGCGGAGGAAGACATTGTTGCGGCGACGACAGAGTACGGCGTGACGATTCATGCGGCAGTGGAGAAGGGAAATATTTTTGCCTGTCAGTTTCATCCGGAGAAAAGCGCAGAGGTCGGCATGCAGATTCTGCGGAATTTTGTGCAGCTGACAGGGAAGTGAAGATGGAAGCCATACATGAGCAAAAGGAAAGCCGCGTAGCGGCGATTTTGCGAATGCGCTCTGAATCGTTGTTGAAAATGAAAGCAAAAATAGAAGAGGAAGGTCTGCGGCGGCAGAGTCGGGGGCAGTAAGATGCACACAAAGAGAGTGATCCCCTGTCTGGATGTAAAGGACGGGAGAGTTGTCAAGGGAATCAATTTTCTGAATCTGCGGGATGCAGGAGATCCGGCGGAGGTTGCGGCGGCATATTCCCGGGAAGGAGCGGACGAGGTCGTATTTCTGGACATCAATGCGTCTGCGGATAACCGGGCAACGCAGCTGGAATGGGTGCGGCAGGTCGCAAGCCGCGTGTTTATCCCGTTTACGGTAGGCGGGGGAATCCGCACTGTAGAGGATTTTAAGGCAATTCTGCGGGAGGGCGCGGATAAGATTGCAATCAATTCCGCAGCGATCATGAATCCGCAGCTGATCGCGGACGGTGCGGAAAAATTCGGCAGTCAGTGCGTTGTCGTTGCGATTGACGCGAAGCGGCGGACTGACGGAAGCGGCTGGAATATCTATAAAAACGGCGGGCGTGTCGATATGGGCATGGATGCCGTGGAGTGGGCAAAGACAGCGGAACGGCTCGGCGCGGGGGAAATCCTGCTGACCAGCATGGACTGCGACGGAACAAAGGAAGGGTACGATCTTGCGCTGACGAAAGCGGTATCGGACGCCGTAAAGATTCCTGTGATCGCCTCCGGCGGTGCGGGAAAGCCGGAGCATTTTTATGATGCGCTTGCGGAAGCGGGTGCGGAGGCTGTTCTGGCGGCGTCCCTGTTCCATTATAAGGAGCTGGAGATCCGTCAGGTAAAGGAATATCTGCGAAGCAGGGGAGTGAGCGTGAGAGTATGAGTATGATCAGCAATGACTGGCTGGCGGAGCTTGCGCCGGAATTCCATAAGCCTTACTATAAGGAATTGTATCAGTTCGTTTCCGGGGAGTACCGGACGACGCAGATTTTTCCGCCGGCGGATGATATTTTTAATGCCTTTCATCTGACGCCGTTAAGTCAGGTAAAGGTCGTCATTATCGGACAGGATCCCTATCATAATGTCGGACAGGCGCACGGTTTATGTTTTTCCGTAAAGCCGGATGTCGATATTCCGCCCTCTCTTGTCAATATCTATAAGGAGCTGCATGACGATCTCGGGTGTGAGATCCCGAATAACGGTTATCTTGTAAAATGGGCAAAGCAGGGTGTCCTGATGCTGAATACGGTGCTGACCGTCCGGGCACATATGGCAAATTCCCATCGCGGGAAGGGCTGGGAGGAATTTACGGACGCTGCGATACGGGCGCTGAACAGACAGGATCGTCCGATTGTTTTCATCCTCTGGGGAAGACCGGCGCAGACGAAGGAGAAGATGCTGGATAATCCGCAGCATCTGATCTTAAAAGCGCCGCATCCGAGTCCCCTTTCTGCCTATAACGGCTTTTTCGGCAGTAAACCCTTCAGTCAGACGAACCGCTTTCTGGAAGAACACGGGGTAACGCCGATCGACTGGCAGATTGAGAATGTCTGAGGGCGGCAATACAGAATAACGCAACAGCGGGAAGTATGGAAAGGGTCGTAAGTCAGGAGACTCTTTCCATTTTTTGAAACGAAGACCCGTCCGTGAAAGAAATTCCGGGAAGGTACTTGACAGAACGGCGGGAGTATTCTATAGTGTTCCTGTAAAGAACCACTATAGAAGGCGGGTGATGATATGGAAGAAGCGGTATTGATTGAGCGGCTGCTGCTCTTCGGGCTCGGGAGGCAGGAAGCGGTGCTGTATCTCTGTCTGTTAAGAAATAAGGAATTAACGGGATATGAGGTGGCAAAGCTGACGGGTGTATCCCGCTCCAACGTTTATAACGGGCTGGCATCGCTGGTCGAGCACGGTGCGGCATACGGAATTGAGGGCGTGCCGAGCCGTTATGTCGCGGTGCCGGTCGAGGAGTTCTGCGATAACCGGATACGGTATCTGGAAGAGGTGAAGACGTTTCTGACCGACAGTGCGCCGAAGCCGAAGGAAAGCTCGGACGGTTACATTACCGTGGAGGGCTACGGGCATATCTGTGACAAGATTCATCATATGCTGCTTGGAACCGGGAAGCGTGTTTATTTTTCGGCAGCAGGTTCCTTTCTGGGGAAATGGAAAAGCGAGCTTCGGATGCTGGTCGAAAGAGGCTGTAAGGTGGTACTGATCTTAGAGGGCGCGGAGAACTGTTTTTCGGAGGAGGAGCGGCAGGGGATTTCCTTTTATGAGAATCCGCCGGATGCGGCGAAGGATCCGGCAAGGCAGAAGCAGATCCGGCTGATCATTGATTCCGCGTATGTTCTGACAGGAGAGGTTACGGGAACGGATCAGGATACCTGCCTGTACAGTGCGCAGAAGAATTTTGTCGCCGTGTTCAAGGACGCGCTGCGCAATGAGATGGAGCTGATAAGACTTCGGAGTAACAGAAAATGAGAGCAGATAGAAAAAGGGAGGAAAAGAAATGAAGATCAGAGTGGCAATTATGGGATATGGTAATCTGGGGAGAGGCATTGAGTGTGCGGTACACCAGAATGAAGATATGGAGCTGGTCGCAGTGTTTACGAGGAGAGCGCCGGAGACGGTAAAGACGGTCTTTGATGCGCCGGTATACCGCGCGGAGGAGCTTCCGGACTGGAAGGGAAGGATTGACGTGCTGATGATGTGCGGCGGCTCGGCGACGGATCTGCCGAAGCAGACGGCGGAATATGCGAAGGATTTTAACGTCATCGACAGCTTCGATACGCACGCGAAGATCCCGGAGCACTTTGCGCGGGTTGACAGTGCGGCGAAGGAGGGCGGAAAGATAGCGATGATCTCCGTCGGCTGGGATCCGGGTATGTTTTCCCTGAACAGATTATACGCGAATGCCATCCTGCGCGACGGCAGCGATTATACCTTCTGGGGGAAGGGCGTCAGCCAGGGACACTCCGATGCCATCCGCAGGATCGCAGGGGTAAAGGATGCGAAGCAGTATACGGTTCCCGTAGAGTCTGCGCTGGAAGCGGTGAGAAGCTGTGAGAATCCGGTTCTGACGACGAGACAGAAGCATACGAGAGAATGCTTTGTCGTCGCCGAGGAGGGGGCGGATCTTGCGCGGATCGAGAATGAGATCAGGACGATGCCGAACTATTTTGCGGATTATGATACGACGGTTCATTTTATCAGCGAGGAAGAGCTGAAGCGTGATCATGCGGGAATCCCGCACGGCGGACTCGTCCTGCGGACGGGAAAGACCGGCGCGGCAGGAGAGCACAATCATGTCATTGAGTACAGCTTAAAGCTGGACTCCAACCCGGAGTTTACGGCGTGCGTGCTGATCGCTTATGCGCGGGCAGCGTACCGGATGCAGCAGGAGGGCATGACAGGCTGCAAGACGGTGTTTGATGTCGCCCCCGCTTATTTAAGCCCGATGACTGCGGAGGAAATGAGAAGTAAGCTGTTGTAAAAAAGGAGAATTTCATGGAAAAGAAAGCATTTGTGACAAAGGAGATGGTGGAGGAAATCGTAAAGAGCTATCCGACGCCCTTTCATATCTACGACGAAAAAGGAATCCGGGAGAACGCGAAGGCACTGAAGGAGGCTTTTTCCTGGAATGCGGGATACAAGGAGTTTTTTGCGATAAAAGCGACGCCGAATCCCTTTTTGATCGACATTTTAAGGGATTACGGCTGCGGCTGTGACTGTTCTTCCCTGACGGAGCTCATGCTGGCGCATGCGATGGGGATCAAAGGCGAGGATATCATGTTTTCCTCAAACGATACGCCCGCAGAGGATTTTGCGTATGCCGCGAAGATCGGCGCGACGATCAATCTGGACGATATCACGCACATTGCATTTTTAGAAAAGACGATCGGCTATCTTCCGAAGACGCTGAGCTGTCGTTTTAATCCCGGAGGGTATTTCTCGCTCGGGACGGATATCATGGATAACCCCGGGGATGCAAAGTACGGGTTTACGACGGAGCAGATGTTCGAGGGCTTCCGGATCCTGAAGGAGAAGGGCGTGGAGAACTTCGGCATCCATGCGTTCCTTGCGAGCAATACGGTGACAAACGAGTACTATCCGGAGCTGGCGAAGCAGCTGTTTGCGCTTGCCGTCCGGCTGAAGGAGGAGACCGGGGCAAACATTACGTTCATCAATCTCTCCGGCGGCATCGGCGTGCCCTACAGACCTGAGCAGGAGCCGAACGATATCCGTGCGATCGGCGAGAGCGTCCGCAGGGTTTACGAGGAGATCCTTGTTCCTGCCGGAATGGGAAATGTCGCGATCTATACCGAGCTGGGAAGGTTTATGATGGCGCCTTACGGACATCTTGTGACAAAGGTGATCCATGAGAAGCATACACATAAGGAGTATCTCGGCGTGGATGCCTGCGCCGTAAACCTGATGCGCCCTGCCATGTACGGCGCGTATCACCATATCACGGTGCTCGGCAGGGAAGATAAGCCCTGCGACCACAAGTATGATGTAACCGGTTCTCTTTGCGAGAACAATGATAAATTTGCGATTGACCGTATGCTTCCCGAGGTGGCGATCGGTGATTACCTCGCCATTCATGACACCGGCGCGCACGGCTTTGCCATGGGATATAATTATAACGGCAAGCTGAAATCCGCGGAGCTTTTACTGCATGAGGACGGCAGCGTACAGCTGATCCGCCGTGCGGAGACGCCGAAGGACTATTTTGCAACGTTTGACTGCTTTGATATTTTTGACAGGCTGACGGATCAGCCCTGAAAAAAGGAGAGAATCTGCCATGAGATATCCGAAAAGTCTTCCTGCGGGAGGTACGATAGGGTTTCCGGCGCCGTCCTTCGGCTGTGCGACGGAGCCTTATCAGACAGCATTTCAGTGTGCAATGGCGCGCTTTGAGAAAATGGGATACCGGATGCTTCCGGGACCAAACAGCGGTGCGGATCAAGGCATCGGGATCAGCAACAGTCCCGAAAAATGCGCGGCGGAGATTATGGACTTTTTTGCCTCCGGGGCGGACTGTCTGATCTCCTGCGGCGGCGGGGAGATGATGTGCGAGATCCTTCCCTATGTCGATTTTCGGAAGCTTGCGGAGACGGAGCCGAAGTGGTTCATGGGATATTCGGACAATACGAATCTGACCTATACCCTGGCAACGCTTGCCGATATGGCATCCGTTTACGGACCCTGTGTCTCTTCCTTCGGAATGGAGCCGCCGCATGTCTCTCTCAAGGATGCGTTCGGGATCCTGACGGGGGAGGTGCATGAGGTAAAAAGCTACGGACTCTGGGAAAAGGAAGACCTGAAAAGTCCGGAGAATCCGTGCGCGCCGTACAACCTGACGGAAAAGCTGGAGATCAAAAGCTTTGTGGGAAAGGAAAAGCAGGACGCACAGACGGCGCTTTCCTTTTCCGGAAGACTCTTGGGCGGCTGTATGGACTGTCTTGTCAATCTTTTGGGAACGCCCTTTGACGGCACGAAACGTTTTTTGGAAGCGTATCGGGAGGACGGGATCCTCTGGTTTTTAGAATCGTGCGATCTGAATGTGTTTGCGATCCGTCGTGCCATGTGGGAGCTGAAGCAGGCGGGCTGGTTTGAGACGGCGAAGGGCTTTCTGATCGGCAGACCGGCGAACGGGGAGCCGATGATGAATCTGGATGCGTACAGAGCCGTTCTGGATATCATCGGGGAGCTGAAGGTTCCGGTCATCATGGACGTTGACCTCGGACACCGCCCGCCGATGATGCCGCTTGTCGTCGGGAGCTTTGCGAAGGTGCAGACCGTCGGAAATGATCTGAAGATCCGGATGGAGTATCGCTAGAAGGAGCAGTGACGAAACGGAGGTGGATTATGCCGGAGAGGGCTGTCGCAGAAGAAAAGCTGAGGGCAAAGAACAACGCTGCGGATGACGCAAGGGTTCTTTCGGCTGCGGAAGCACGGGAAGCCGTGAGGGCGGAGCAGGAGACCGCAGAGCATGCGTCATGGGAGACGCAGCTGTTTCAGGTGTACAGGGGCAGCGTATCCCTGCGGTATCCGCATATCGAACCCGGGGATACCACGGCGCAGTATACCATGGAGCCTGCCGCATTGCCGTTGCAGGAGGGTGTTTTTGTCGCGCCCGATGCAGCGCAGGTATCCGCCTATCATACCATGGAACGCAAAGGTGTGATCTTTACGGCGCTGGGCGGAAGGGTTGAACTTGCGATAGCGAATTTCCGACAGGAAAAAGAGGCGGAGCTGGCGACGATGAACCTTGTTTCTGACAGATTTCTTTCTCCGACGTCCGGAGGTCCTACAGGGTTACGGCAGACGGGTCCGGAAGCGGAACAGGATGACGCACAGACGGATGATACGGAGATCAGCGCATATTTCAGGGATACGGTCGTGCTGGAGCCGATTGAGGGAATCCGCATTGAGCTGGGACAGGGCGAATATATCAAAAATAAAAATGAGCAGAATCCGAAGCTCAGATTCCCGAAGACAAGGCTTGTCTTTGCCGCGCGGAGTCTGACGGACTTCTTTTTAACAGAGCTTGACGGGACAGGACTGCATACTCCTAAGGAGCAGGAGGTTCAGCTGAATGAGCAGGAAAAAGACAATATTCCGGCGGCAAAGGTGCTGGCGGCGTTAAGGGCGGACGGAAATCCGGAGACGGCAGAGGAAGCGGCTGTAGAGGCAGAAGAGAAAGAGACTGCGGAGGCAGAGGAAAAAACGCAGGAGGCACAGCCGCAGGAAAAGCAGGAACCTGAATGGAAGGGATTTTGGCCGGGCGATCTGACGCAGGATCAGTTCGTGCAGCTGGAAGAGGCGGAATATGAGAGCAGGGAAGCGGGAGTAAAGGAACAGTCCGGGAAAGGGCGCTTCCGCTTTCGGGAAATTCCGTATACGATTCCGCTTTTTAACGGGAAAGAGCTCACCGGAAAGACAAAGGAAACGGAGACCGGTGAGGAGATGCTGCCCTTTTATGTGGATCCGCTTGGAAATCTGAGTGTAGACTTTGAAAAACCGATTGAGCTGCCGCTTACGGACAGGGAAGAAATTGCCCGGTATCTTGTTGCTGCCATCAGTCTGGAGGATGCTTCGATTCAGGGCAGCCGCCTGACTGCCGGGAAGATCCGGATTGATCTGGGTGTTGCGGCTGCGAAGGAGGATGAGGAGGAAGAGGAAGAGGAGGAAGAAGAGGATCTGCAGTCAGACGAAGGAAGGGCAAAGAAGCTGTTCGGGAAAAATCTTCACGGCACCTTTGCCAATATAAGCGCTGTCGAAAGTCTGGATGATACAGGAATACACGCAGCTCCCGGCAGGAAGAGCCTGGGGCAGTTTGGTGTATCCAAATTTCTGGGATTTCTGGACGTAACAGGGGATTATCCTACGGGATATCTGAAGGCGGCGTTTGAAAGTCAGAAGGAAGCGGACAAAAAGAAGCTGTTCTCCGAAACGGTTCAGAATGTCCTCGGCGAGGGGATAAGCATTCCCCTCATCGGTCCTTTGGCGTTTGAACTGTCGGTTTCGCCGTCCGTCAGCATCGGGGGTTCTCTTTCTGCGGAGATGAGGCGGGGAAAGAGCTTTGGGGAAGCGTTGTCGCAAGGAGAAAGCATGCAGCTTGCGGGAAGCG
This sequence comes from uncultured Acetatifactor sp., assembly GCA_964631065.1. Lineage (GTDB taxonomy): Bacteria > Bacillota > Clostridia > Lachnospirales > Lachnospiraceae > Acetatifactor. The sequence continues at coordinate 5,440 of CAZVWN010000030.1, read as the reverse complement.
CCGGTATCGAGGGAGAGGGTAAGCTGGATATGGCGGCAGGACTTGCGCTGAAGCCCGGGCTGATCAGTTCCGTCAGCTTAGATCTCAAAGTGGGTTCGGAGCTGTCTGCCGGGATCGGCGTGACGGCAGAGGCGGAGACTGCGCTCGGCATGCAGGATGAAAGGCTGAAGCAGACAGAGCCGCTGGATCTGGACGGCAGGGTAGAGATTCAGCTGAAGGGAAATGTGAATCTGTCGAGTAATGTACAGTTTTTCGTCTGGCATGCCACACTCTTTCAGGTGGATCTGTACAATAAGGAGGTGCAGATTCAGCCGTTTCAGGGACACGCAAGCCGGGATGCGGGCGCAGAGGGGCTGACAAAGGGCTGGCATTTTGAGAAGATGGGATTATCCGCAAAGGGGCTGGGGGAAAAGACCGTTGAAGCGATGCGGGATGCAAAAGATTTAAAGAAGGTGCGGGAGCAGAAGCTGGAAATGTCAAGAGAAGCTGCCGAAAGTCTCGGGAAAGACGTGGAAAGCGCCTGGACGCTCTTAGAAGAGCTGAAGCGTCAGGGGGGATTCTCAAAGGATCGTGCCTATCTGGTTGACGGGGATGAAAGGGATGCACTGGAAAAACGGATCGCAGAAATGACGAACGAGGTCAGGGATAAGATAGAGAAGTATATGACGGCTCTCGGCAATTATAAGGGGCAGCTCTACCGGAAAGCGGAAGATACGAAGGCAGATCTGGAGAAGGCAAGAAAGGAACGGCGTCATTGCATGGGGCAGGATACGCTCCGGCAGATGATGCTGCGGGATGTGCAAAGGGGCGGCTTCCGGATGGAGGAGTATCAGCCGCTGTCGGAGAAGGAGATTCAGGAGCAGGGGCTGGATCCGCAGAAGATTCAAAAGGAAAATAAGAGAAGAAATCAAAAAGCCGCTATCGATTTAACCATCGCCAGAACCATCGGGATTTATGATAATGCGCTGGATGAACAGATTTATGAATATGATATGTTAGCCAGAGAGCGGAATTACCAAAGTGATGTGGACAGGCGGCAGGGCAGAAAAAATCCCTATCAGGAATTTACCTATCCGTTATTTAAGGAGCTGGGGATGGAGAATCTGCTGAAGGGTATCAGGAAGGAGGACGGTACTTATTGGTATGGAGGTGCAAGAGCCACCCTGTATGAGAATACCAAATTCGGTCACGATAAGAATGCCAACCTTGACCCTCTTAAGCACAAGAACAATTATTTTCGCGTATTGTATGACGAGAAGATGAAATATGAAGATATTCCCCTTAGTTACCGCGCGAAATTTGCGCCGGTTTTTGTGCCGGGGAACGCGCCGGGGGAATTGACGGCAGAGAAAAAGGGAATAAGAGCTGTCCGAAAGTATGAGTTTTTGAAAATTCTTTTATCGGGGGTTTATCCCAAAGGCAGCTATGATGCGAAGGGTAATTTCTTAGAGGGCAAACCGATTCCCCGGCTTGAAGCAAAGGATAAGACGGAATTGTTCAAGAGGGTTTTTGGGGATACTTTATCGGAGGATGCCAGATTATCTAATTTTCTCGCATGGTTCGATCTGGATACCCGTGAGACCACACAGCGGGAAAAGATGATGGCGGATGTCAATAATGTGCTTCAGGAGGTGTTTGAATCTGATCTGGACGAGATGGTTGCGGGCGGAAAAACAGATATGAAGGCGAAGCTGCAGGAGCTGGATGACAGATTAGAGGCATCCAAGACAGCTTATATTCAGGCAGCGGAAAGGCATTACGAGATCGAACAGGCGATAAAGACGGTTACGAAGGAGCAGGCGAAGTATACCGCAAAGCTGTTTTACCTGAAGGCAGATGTGGAAGAAGGCATGAAGCTCGAGAGGACTTCCGTCCGCGCTGCCAAGGCTGCGGTGAATTTTGTACAGGATGAATATGAAGCAATTGCAGCGGGAGGAAAGCTGCCCGATTTAGCCGTGAACGGTCTTAGAGAAGATTCGGAAGCGTACAGGGAAATGAAGAAATATGAGGAAGAGGCGTTTCCGGGAAGAAAGAATGCAGGAAAAGCGCTGAAGGCGCCTGTGGCGCAGTAAGCCGCCGGAAGGGAGAGAAACGTGGAAAACGGACAATTGTTACAGGATATCTGTACATTTTCGGATTTTCTGCTGCATGAGATATTAGAACGGCGGTGTGATCCGGAAAACAGATTTTATCTTTCCGGGCTTCCGGTGACAAATCAGGAGCTTTTGCAGGTTTTGACGCCGTTTCCGCCGCAGGGGAGCGCAACGTCTGAGCTTTTGGCATTGTGGGAAGGACTGCGGGATATGCTGATGGCGGAGCCGGTCAGCGAGGATGCGCCGCGGTTGTTGAAGCTGCGCCGGTTATACCGTCTGGATGCGCTGTGGATGCTTGCGGTTGTGCTGGCGTTTGTCGGACAGAGCGATCCGAAATACCGGAAAGCCTTTCTGATCCTACAGGGAGACAGCGGCAGCACGGGTCCGGATCTTTCGCTTGTAAGGGCGATTGCGGGATATCTGGGTCTGGAAGCCGGTAAAAGTATGCTGCGCCTTGCCTCGGACTGTAGAGAGAAGGCGGATCTGTTTGAGCGGCGGGAGGATGCAGGACTGATTCTGCGCAAAAATGTTTTTTTGTGGTTATGCGGTCTGGACAATGATGTCCGAGAGGAATACAGGGTATATCCCATGCCGGAAGAGGGGGCTGTGATCCGAAAGAAAGAGCTTGCGTGGGTGAGCGGCGTTGCCCAAAGAGCACTTGCGCATCAACCGCAGGAGCGGACAGTGTTTGAGATACAGGGCAGACCGGGAGCCGGAAAGAAGTATTTCAGCCGGGAATGTGCGGCAGGGCTCGGATACCGGATCTGTGTCTTCCGGCTCTCTTACATTTTGGCGGCGGGCAGACAGGCGGGGCGCGATCTGCTGTGCAATTGCTTTTTCGCGTGTCGGGTAAACGGCTGCATCCCTTACCTGGATCTGACGGACTGTGACGGAAAGCAGCCGGAGACCATGCAGTCGGTGGAGTCCGTTGTCAATGAGTATAAGCTGATTTTTATCGGGACGGCGAAGGGACTGCTCTTAGGGGAAACGGTGTCCTTTTCCACACGGAAGGTCTCTCTGGATGAGCTGAGCGTGGAGGATGGGCTTGCCCTGTGGCAGAGGATCGGCAGCGGCTATCCGGTCGCGGAGGATGTGGACTATCGGATGCCGGCGGGGAAATATCGTCTGCTTCCCGGGGATATCCGCGAGGTGTTTGTACGGGCAGCGGAACGGTGCGGGCAGGGAGAGAAGCAGCAGATCGACAATGCGCTGCTCCTTTCCTGTGTCCGGGAGAGCAGCCGTCTTTCGGAAAATGTTCTGATGGAGCGGATCCATACGGTATTCGGCTGGGACGATCTGAAGGTGAAACCGGAGAATGTAAAGGCGATGAAGCTGGCATGCGCCCATCTGAAATATCGTTTTCAGGCGCAGGAGTATCTGGGAGACCGATATCCTTACGGGCGCGGGGTAAGCGTGTTGCTGTACGGTCCGCCGGGAACCGGAAAGACCATGGCGGCGCAGGTGATGGCAAATGAGTTACAGATGGATCTGTACCGTGTGGATCTTAGTCAGGTCAGCAGCAAATATATCGGCGAGACGGCAAAGAATCTGGAACGGATCTTTAGAGAGGCGCAACAGGCAAATGTGATCCTCTTTTTTGACGAGGCGGATTCTTTATTCGGGAAGCGGACGGAGGTCAAGGAGTCCAACGATAAATATGCGAACCAGGAGACCTCGTATATCCTTCAGCGGATTGAGTCTTATGACGGCATGGTCATTCTGGCGACGAATATTGCGCGCAATTTTGATCCCGCCTTTATGCGGCGCATCACGATCAGCATCCGGTTCGAGATGCCGGATGAAGAGACGCGCAGACTGCTCTGGGAGGATATGCTGCGGGATACCGGGCTTGGCGAAAATGAGAAGCTGTCCGCCACGCTTGCAGCGCAGTTTGAGCTGAGCGGGAGTCATATCAAGAGTATTGTCCGCAATGCCGTTTATCTGGCGTTAATGGAGCAGAGAAGACCGGAAGCGGCGGATCTGGCAGCGGCGTTAAAGATCGAGTATGAAAAAATGGGAAGAATACTGGAGCAGTCTGAAATGTTTTCCATTCTTTAGGATTTCGGAAATAAAATAACACCCGGAGGGGTGTTATTTTTATGCCGGCAGCGGGACTTGAACCCGCACGATGTTGCCATCAACAGATTTTGAGTCTGCCTCGTCTGCCATTCCGACACGCCGGCGCTTCTTTGTTTTTCTCACAACAACTGAAATTATAGCATATCGCCCGTAGGTTGACAAGTAAATTTTTTCGTAAAACAGTCCGGTTCCGCCCGGTTGAACGGAAAACAGCTTGCTTTCCTTAGGTGTCCGGGGTATAATGGAAAAGCGCGTTATTAAAAAACATATGAGGAGGGCTAAAAAATGGCTTTTTGTACGAAATGCGGGAAGGAACTCGGACCGGACGGAAAGTGTGACTGCGAAAAGGTGCAGGCACAGGCGGGAACGGAAACTCAGAATGCAGGAAATGCGACCGTCGTACCGGAAAAATCCGGGGAGAGCGGAAAGAAAGGAAAGACCGGTATAATTGCCGTTGCAGCCGTTGCGGTCGTTGTCGTGCTCTGCCTGATCCTCTTTGGCGGGAAGGGATACAAGACGCCGCTTAAGGATCTGGAAAAGCTTGTCAATAAGCAGAATACGGATGTGTTTGCCTACACGGAGCTGCTGCAGTGTCCGCCGGACAGTGAGGCGCTGGAATCCATCTGGAAGATCTTAAAGAAGAGTGACGATTATGCGGATGTTCTGGATGAGCTGAAGGACGGCATGCAGGATTTCTATGAGGATGTTGAGGGCTTAAAGATCTCCTTTGATATTACGGATGCTGAGAAGCTGAGCGACAAGGACTTAAAGAATCTGAACAAGGAGTTTAAAAACGCCTACAAGAACGGATACAAGGATGTCATCGAACAGCTTGAGGACATGGATAAGGGCGACTACGAGGATCTCGCGGATATGCTGGATATTTCGACCGGGGATGCAAAGAAGCTGGTAAAGAAGATGATCTCCTATATGGAGAGCTATGAGAATGCAGAGGTTTCCAAGGGATATGAGGTCGAGCTGCGCTGCTACGGAACGATGGATGAGGACGAGGGAAAGACGGAGCGGTTTACGGTTACGGTTCTCAAGGTTGACGGGAAGTGGTACATTGAGAACGGTGCGCAGATTTTCAGAAACCTTTCGTTTGATGATGATTTAAGCGGTGTTTCCCTGTATAATCTGAGCGGATTGTCCAGTATGAACATGAATTCCTTCAGCCTGTATTAAGTCCTTTACGAAGGAAAGCAGAGGAAGAGAAGACTGTGTAAGCAATGCAGATCAGTCGCCGGAAATGGCGGCTGATCTTTTTT
>CAZVWN010000029.1:5691-17975 GCA_964631065.1 uncultured Acetatifactor sp. | reverse complement strand
GAAAGCAGGACGGGAAGCGCGACAGCGCGAATTTGCGAGCATGCGAGCGTACAGATTTACTTTACTTTTACGCGGAACTGATGGAATTGGCAGACATGCAAGATTTAGGTTCTTGTGCCGCAAGGCGTGTGGGTTCGAGTCCCACGTTCCGCATCAGACATCGGGTGTTTTCGGGAAAGTGTTCTCCGGGGCGGTGCCGGGAGGAGCGCAGCGTCCGAAGACGGTGTGACGGAGGATAAAATGAGATATAATATACATTACGATATCGCGGCGGTTTTTCTTGCGGTAGTTATTCTGATTCATTACTATCACAAGAAAAGCATCCGCATGCCACAGACCTTTGCCTTTGAATGGCTGATCTGGCTTTCACTGGTTACGGACTTTGCGGATATTCTGACGGTTGTGATGGATGCGGGAAGATATGCGCCGTGGATCGTCAATCTTTCCAACATCCTGTACCTGACGCTGTTTCATATGCTGCCCTTCCTCTATTTTCTCTATCTCTATATTTCGACGGGGAAGGACAGATGGACATGGAAGCTGCGGGACAGATGTATTCTGTTTGCGCCTGTGTCGGCGATGTTTTTCATGGTCGTGACCTCGCCGTTTACGGGGTTTGTCTTTCATTATACCAGAGAAGAGGGGTATCAGCACGGACCGCTGTTTCTCGTGCTGTATGTGAGCGCGCTGTATTACATGACGGCGACGCTTGTAATGACGAAAAAGTACAAAGCTGTGCTGACAAAGTGGCAGCGCAGCTCGATTTATCTGTATTTGGTCGCATCTGTGATCGGTATGCTGATCCAGGCGTTCAACGAGGGGATTCTTGCGCTGCAGTATTCGACGGCGCTGTCTTTGCTGCTGTTATATATGGCGTTGGAGAGTCCGGACGGGGATGAGGACAAATTTCTCGGGGTATATAACCGGCGCGGCTTCGATAAGGTGGTATCGAGCGCGGTGAGAAAGCAGGAGTGTTTTCATCTGCTGATCATCAACGTGACGAATTTTCAGACGCTGCGGGAGGTTATCGGACTGGAAAACGGCAGGATGCTCTTAAAGGAGGTTGTGGAGAGCCTGAAAGCCGCGCTTCGTCCGTTGGAGCTGTACAGCATTGCGGACGGGCGGTTTGCCGTGATCGTGGAGGATGAGCCGAAGAAGCTGGAGAAGGCGCTGACGGTTCTGCGGGAACGTCTGGAGCAGGGAATGATCAGCCGGGACATGAATCTGCAGCAGGAGACGGTTCTGTTTCAGCTGGATTATCCGCAGGAGGTTAAGACCGTGGAGGATATCATGGACGCCATTGATTATTCGGCGATGATACCCTTCGAGAACAACGAGGGCAGGGCGCTTCATGTCGGAGCGGAGATTCTGGCAAAGCGGAAGCGGGAGCTGCAGATCGAGCACTGTATGCAGCAGGCGCTGAACAACAACAGCTTTCAGGTCTATTATCAGCCGATCTATTCCGCGAGCGGCGGGTGCTATCATTCCGCAGAGGCGCTGATCCGGCTCTTTGACGAGGAGCTTGGCTTTATCAGTCCGGAGGACTTTATTCCGATCGCGGAGCGCAACGGCATGATTTTAAAGATCGGGGAGTTTGTGTTCCGGACAGTCTGTGAGATGATGGCGCGCGAGAAGATCTGGGAAAAGGGAATCGAATTTATAGAGGTAAATCTTTCGGGCGTGCAGTGTATGCAGGAAGATATCTGTGAGATGCTGTACGGGATTATGGACGAGTGCGGCGTGCCCTATTCGTGCATCAACCTTGAGGTGACGGAGACCGTGACGGACGAGGAATCGCTCTGGAGTACCATGGAGCGTATGTCGGTCGGCGGCGTGACCTTCTCGCTGGATGATTACGGAACGGGATATTCCAATCTCTGCAACCTTCTGAAGCATCCGTTCCGGTTGATTAAGCTTGACAAGTCGATGGTCTGGTATGCAATGGAAAATGAATCGGCAATGTGTGCCCTGCGTCATACGGCTGCGATGATCCGGGATATGAATATGGATATTGTGGCAGAGGGCGTGGAGACCGAGGAGCAGAAGGAGATCCTGACGGGAATGGGGTGCGAATATCTACAGGGATATTTCTTCTCAAAGCCGATCCCGGAAGGGGAGTTCCTTGAAAAGATCAGAAAGCAGTGATGAAACAATGAGAAAAGGGCGGAGGTTCCGCCCTTTTTGTTTTGGAAAATATAAAATCCGTCAGTTCCACGTCTGCATCGCCATATAGGAATTATGGTATTCCTTGCGGTAGGTGACGTCTTCGCTGAACCAGTCGGGCGGGATGAATGCCTCCGCTGCCTCCTTGCTGCCGAATTCTACCTCCGCCATGATTAACGGAGCAAAGGGCGCGTCAAAGACGTCCAGCTCGATCGTCAGAACATAGTCCGCCGGCGGGGTCGGAGCGCCCTCGGCAAAGCTGGGATTGACGAGCGGAATCAGATATCGTCTTTTGGAGATGATATTTCCGTCTGCCTTTTCGCGAAGGTGGTAGTATGCGTCCTTATTCAGGGCGAGGTTATGTTCCTCTCTTGCCATCATGCCGCTTCCCTTGTAGGTAAGGATGTATTCGTCGTCCTCTTTTCTCACGCGGACGACGGGAGAGGTGCAAAGATAAGCCTGTTCTATGTGATGGAAAGGGTAGCTTTCCAGATTTTCCGGCAGCTTTCTGATCGTAAATTTCCGTTCGATTTCCATTTCGGTTCTCTCTTTCGCGCGACTTTGGCAGTCACTGTCCTCAGTATAACATGTTTTTGGGACTTTTGCCATGAAAACACAGGGAATAAATTGAAAAAATTCTCTAAACTGTGTATACTGGAAAACAGATGCCGGATCACGGAAATCCTGACGGAGGAAATTCCGGGCGGCAGGGAAGAGGAAAAAATGCAGGATCGGACAGGAGGAGAAAGAGGATGCGTAAGGCAGCTGTATTTTTGGCGACGGGATATGAGGAGATAGAGGCGCTGACGGTCGTGGATCTCTGCCGCAGGGCGGGCGTGGAGACGGATATGGTATCTGTCACGGGAGAACGTGAGGTGACGGGCTCTCATGGGATCAGCGTTGCAGCGGATCAGATCCTGGCGCAGATTGCGTTTTCGGAATATGATATGCTGATTCTTCCCGGGGGGATGCCGGGAACAAAAAATCTGGAGGCGCAGGAGGCGCTGATGGAACAGATTGACGCATTCGCGGAAGCGGGAAAGTATATTGCCGCGATCTGTGCCGCACCGAGTATTTTCGGGCACAGGGGAATCCTGCAGGGGCGCAGGGCGTGCTGTTATCCCTCCTTTGAGAGCCATCTTGCGGGAGCGGAGGTGACGCAGAATCCGGTTGAAATTTCCGGAAATGTCATCACCTCAAGAGGAATGGGAACGGCGATTCCGTTCGGGCTGGCGATCGTCGGCGTGCTTGCGGGAAAGGAAGCGGCGGACAGACTGGCGGAGGGAATCGTGTTTCAGGCGTAAGGACAGAATGTGAGGGTAAGGATGCGTCCCGGCAGACGGGCGTTTTCGGAACACCCCGGAAGACGGGGCGGATCGTGCAGACGGGCGAAAAAAAGGAGAAGAGATGGAAGCGTATAGAAAATGTGCCGGAGAGCTGCTGGACTTTATCGATAGAAGTCCGAGCTGCTTTCATGTGATCGGGAATATCAGAGAGCTGCTTACGGCAGCGGGCTTTGCGGAGATAAGAGAGACGGAGGAATGGAATTTGGAGTCCGGGAAGGGATATTTTGTGACGCGGAACGATTCCTCGCTCATTGCGTTCAGACTTCCGCAGACGGAGCAGCCCTTGGGCTTTCATATTGCGGCGTCGCACAGCGATTCCCCTTCCTTTAAGGTGAAGGAGAAGCCGGAATCGGCGGTGGAAGAGCATTATATCCGCCTGAATACCGAGAAGTACGGCGGAATGATCCTCTCGACATGGCTTGACCGTCCGCTTTCCGTTGCGGGAAGGATCGCGGTCAGGGGAGAAAACGGGATTGTGACTAAGACGGTCAACGTGGATAAGGATCTGCTCGTCATTCCGAATGTCGCGATCCATATGAACCGGGAGATGAATAACGGGGTTGCGTATCATCCGCAGACGGATATGCTGCCGCTGTTTTCGGACGGGAGCGGGAAGCGGACGCTTCTTGAGACGGTCGCGGAGGCTGCGGGCGTGGAGAAGGATACCGTCCTCGGGCAGGATCTGTTCCTGTATACAAGGGAAAAGGGAAAATTTATCGGTGCGGACGGAGAATTTCTGCTTGCGCCCAGACTGGATGATCTGCAATGCGTATTTGCATCCGTAAAGGCGTTTTCCGAATGTGCGCCGGAGCAGTATATCAGTGTCTGCGCGGTATTCGATAATGAAGAGGTCGGGAGCGGGACCGGGCAGGGCGCGGATTCGACGTTTCTTGCGGACACGCTGCAAAGGATCGGTGAGGCGGCAGGACTTACGGGCAGCGGATATCTGCGGCTGCTCGCGGGCAGCTTCCTCATCTCTGCGGACAATGCCCACGCCGTGCATCCGAACCATCCGGAAAAGGCGGATCCGACGAACCGTCCCTATCTTAACGGCGGGATCGTCATCAAGTATCACGGCAGTCAGAAATATATGACGGATGCCGTTTCGGCGGCGCGCTTAAAGGAGCTGTGCACGCGTGCGGGCGTGCCGTATCAGACATATGCGAACCATTCCGACATTGCGGGCGGGAGCACGCTCGGCAATATTTCCTCGGCGCATGTATCGGTATCCGGCGCGGACATCGGGCTGCCGCAGCTTGCGATGCACTCGGCGGTGGAGACGGCGGGTGCGCGCGATACGCAGTATGCCGTGATGCTGTTTCGGGAATTTTTCGGAGAGTGACGGGAAGCTTTTGCGGAAGGGAGAAAGGGATTGCGATGAGAAGGGTGGAATTTAAGATGGAGCGTCCGGGACTTTTGGAGGCGGGGCAGCGGATCACGGTGACGGAGGGGCTGCTCCCCAGCAATTATTATTATACCATTGATCCCTCGCTTGCCATGTCGCCGAACATCCCGTTCCGGAACCGTTTAAAGAGCAGGGAGGGGCTTGTGACGGATGTAGTGGAGAATGCCCGTGGATTTTATGTCACGGTGGAATTTGATGAGCCGGAGGTAAAGTGATGCAGCAGGGGAAGAAGAATATTGTACTGATCGGGATGCCGGGGGCGGGAAAGAGCACGGTCGGGGTGGTGCTTGCGAAGAGACTCGGTTATCGCTTCGTGGATTCCGATCTTGTCATCCAGGAAAAATACGGGAAGCTTTTACAGGAGCTGATCGCGGAGCACGGCATTGAAGGGTTCTGGAAGCTCGAGAACGATGTCAATGCGTCGCTTGTGCTGTCGGACAGCGTGATCGCGACCGGCGGCAGCGCAATTTACGGCGCGGAAGCGATGGCGCATCTGCGGGGGATCGCAACGGTGGTCTATCTGAAGCTGTCCTATGAGGAGATTGCGGAGCGTCTCGGCGATCTGCATGCGCGGGGCGTGACGTTAAGAGACGGACAGACGCTGCGGGATCTGTATGAGGAGAGAGTGCCCCTCTATGAGAAGTATGCGCATGTTACGGTTGCATGCAGCGGAAAGCAGCTGCGGGAGATTGTGGAGGAAATTGCGGCGCAGGAGTCTTTTTGTGCATAAAAATCCGAAACCGGTACAGACTGATGGAAAAGAAAATGTCCGGAGGTAAGATGCCATGATGGATTATGTGAATGCATTCTGGGTAGGAGGGCTGATCTGTGCGCTGGCACAGATCCTGATGGAAAAGACAAAGATGATGCCGGGAAGGATCATGGTGCTGCTTGTGATCACGGGAGCCGTGCTCAGTGCGATCGGCTGGTACGAGCCGTTTCAGGAATATGCGGGAGCAGGAGCGGGCGTGCCGCTTTTGGGCTTTGGGAACGTGCTGATGAAGGGCGTGAAGGAAGCGGTGCAGGAACAGGGCTTCTTAGGGCTGTTTGCGGGCGGCTTCCGGGCGGGCGCGGTAGGAACTGCGGCGGCGCTGATCTTCGGCTATCTCTCGAGCCTCGTCTTTCGATCTAAGATGAAATGATACGCGTCCGGAGATCCGGTCAGTCAGCGCCCTCCTCCGTACAGGGGATGCCCTTTGCGTCGAGGTATTTGCGTATCGCCGTATCCCAGATCCTGTCCGCTTCCTTTGACAGGACAAAGGTATGGAACGAGGTGCCTGTTGTCAGGACAGCCTTGGAGCCGTCGTAGCGGATGGTCAGGACGAGCGCCTTCAGCGCGGAGAGGTCAATGTCGCAGTTTTCCTTTTCGAGAAGCGCGGCGGTCTGTTCCGGCTTCAGATGTAGGACGAAGCGGAAAAAGAGCGGCGTGCGCTTTCCCTTGATCAGATCAAAACAGAGCGCCTTCAGCTCGCTCCATGCACGGAAGTCTCCGACAGGAACATCTTCGGGGGCTTCTTTCGTTTCGTAAAATTCCTTATTGATATGACCGTCGATCGTAAAGGTGTTGGCGGCGCTGATCACAGCCTCCTCCAGCAGGAAGCAGTCAAAGGCATCGGAAGCTAAGAGCTTTCCCATAAAGGTTTTCAGTGATGTTATTTTCAGTGAGATCATGTTTCCTCTTTTTTTGCCTGTCCGAAAGCGGTATCAAAACGGCGTCCGGGGACGGCAGCGGGGCACGGGTGAACGGTTACAAAAGCAGTTTTCTAAGTACAGTATAGTACAAAACACGGGTACAGGGCAAGTTTCTCTTGCGGCAATTGAGATTATTTGTTATGATAAAGCTGTCGGGAGCGCGGGAGGTTCTGCGGAAACTGCGCCGTAAGCTCCGGACGAAGAAAGAAAATCCGCTGCGGGAGAGACGAAAATGAATCAGGGAAAAGCGGCAGGTAGGCGGTTTGTCTGTCTGTTTCTGATTTTGTTTATGGTTCTTGCGGGAATGCGCACTGAGTATGTCAGCGCGGATTCCTTTTCGGCGTCTCCTGTATCGGGAACTGTCGGCATTCAGAAGGTGAATCCTGCGGGAGACATTGTGTTATACCGCAGCACGAAGCTGATGGAGCAGACGGAAGCCTGTTCGATCGAGGAGCCGCTCCGCAGGAGCGCGCAGAATCTTCGGATCGCACAGTGTATGATCAGCGCGCTTATTCTGACGGCCCTGTTCGGGCAGTTTAGGTCAGCGGGCGCGTTTTCTATGCCGCAGAAGGCCTGTGAGAATCTGTACGGGCAGCGGACTCTCAATTACATTCACCACATGGACGGAAAAAAAGCATAAAGCCTTTTTGGCATACTCATCTGTGACCTTTTGGGGAGAAAGGTTTTATTTGGGTACGCAAAAAGAGGAGCGTGCAGAGGGAGGCATGCTCCTGTTACGGACCTGTGCCGCAGGGGGCGGTATGGCAGGAAGGAGAAAGAATGGTAGAAAAGGTTGTATTTGCCGTTATGATGGTCATTGCTCTCGGCGCCGGCGTCCTTGGCGGGATCTATGAGATCGGGGGACGAAGAAAGGCAGACGCAGAGCGGAAGAATGCAGAAGACGGAAGCGGAAGGCTTTCCGCAGGAGAGGAGAAAGACAGAAAATGAGCGCAGGAACATGGATAGTCGTAATTATCGGAGGAGCGGCAGGACTGCTCTCCACCTTATACATCGTAGTATCGCTGATCGGAACCTTGTTTTATAAGTTCTATCGGAAATGCAGATATCATATTTCGCTTTATAACTGATGGAAAAAGCGCATACATAGCGCTAAGCTGTTTAGGGGCTGTTGTCCGAAGGAAGGGGAATCCTTGCGGGCAGCAGCCCCTGACTCTTTGAAAAAACTAAAAAAATATGCGGAAGGCTCAATCGGACGGCGCAAACTGCTGTAAGAGCTTTTTCGCATAGGGCATACATCTGCGGGCGATCCGGAAAGCTTTGCCGTCGCTCATTTTTGCCCTGCCGAACGAGATCTTCCGCATATGCCGTCCGTTCAGCACGACGTTGCGTGTCGGCGAGAAGAAGCTCGGGAAGCGCTCTATCTGGGAGAACAGATTCTGGGCATTGTCGAGCAGGATCAGCGTTTGACCGTCTGTCAGGCGTACATGGAGCTTTTTCCCCACGCCGAAAGCGTAGAGAAGCTGCGCCTCAGCCAGATAATGCGTTTTTTCCTCGACCCGCAGCTCGATCAGCGGCTCCGTGCGGTCTGCGAAGTCCAGAGCGCGGTCAAGGCTTGCGGACAGCTCCTCTGCCCGGATCGGCTTGTCCAGAAAGAAGACGTTTTCGGGTAAGTCGAGCTTCCGGTAATCCGTTTCGGAGCAGCACATCACGATCGGGGCGGTCACGCCCTTCTTTCTCAGGGCAGCTGCCACATCCGCGCCGGTTGTTCCGGGGGTTTTACACAGATCAATATAGAAAACATCATACTGCATGGGGTTGGAAAGAAGCGGGGCGGCGTTTCCGAAGGAGTCAGCAAACAGATTTTCCCCGGCGGTGTTCCTGCGGTCAGCCTCTCTTTTGATCAGACGTTCAAATTGTTTACGGTCGGCGACATTGTCGTCGCACAGCGCGATATGCATAGAAATCCTCATTTCTGAGCGACTTTGTCGTAAAGCGGTGACAGGGGTTATTTGCTTTCGCTCAGAAGCAAACAGCCGACAGCTTCCATTGTTTGTGAAAACACAAAGAAGCGGATGTTCGTCAGGTTTTAGATCATTGCGGCAGCGCTATGCGCCTACAGCGGCAGCAGAAGATATAAAAGGAGCAGATGTAAGAGCAGGATCCCGGGCATCCCGTAGCGGAAATACAGATGTCTTGTCTTATGATGGAAACAGTGCATCCCAAGCGTACAGCCGAGCGCCCCGCCCAAAAGTGCCGTCAGAAATAAAGAAGCCTCCGAGATGCGCCAGGCACCCCGGATGGCTCTTTTTTTATCGCTTCCCATCGCTGCAAATCCGATCAGATTTAAGAGGATAAAATAAACGGTCAGAATCCTGTACAGCATAGAAGCGCTCCTTTTAGATCAGCTTTTCGCCCTGCTCCTGCATCTTCATGGCGCGAACCTTGCAGGAGAGACCAAACAGATTGATAAAGCCTTCTGCGTCGTGATGGTCGTAGAGATCGCCTGTCGTAAAGGAAGCGATGCTCTCGTTGTACAGGGAGTACGGGGAGGTGGTTCCTGCCTTGATGATGTTGCCCTTATAGAGCTTGAACTTTACCTCGCCTGTGACGTACTTTTGGGTTTCCTCGATAAATGCCTGTTCTGCCTCACGAAGAGGGGTAAACCATTTTCCCTCGTAAACCAGACTTGCGAAGCGGCTGCCGATCTCCTTCTTCATCGCGTAGGTATCGCGGTCGAGGATCAGCTCCTCGAGCTGCTGATGCGCTTCCATCAGGATCGTTCCGCCGGGCGTCTCGTATACGCCGCGGGACTTCATGCCGACAACACGGTTCTCCACGATATCGATGATGCCGATGCCGTGTTTTCCGCCGAGTTCGTTTAAGGTCGAGATGATCTCGGAAACCTTCATCTTTTTTCCGTTTACGGAAACGGGCACACCCTTCTCGAAAGTCATGGTAACATATTCGCCCTCATCCGGCGCCTTCTCGGGCGTTGTTCCGAGGACGAGCAGATGCTCGAAGTTCGGCTCGTTTGCGGGATCCTCCAGCTCCAGTCCCTCATGGCTGATGTGCCAGATGTTGCGGTCGCGGCTGTAGGAGGAGTCTGCGGAGAACGGCAGATCGATGCCGTGCGCCTTGCAGTACGCGATCTCGGATTCACGGGAATCCATTGTCCATTTATCGTTTCTCCATGCGGCGATGATCTTAATATCGGGAGCGAGCGCCTTGATGCCGAGCTCAAAGCGGATCTGGTCGTTTCCTTTTCCGGTAGCGCCGTGGCAGATTGCGGTAGCGCCCTCCTTGCGGGCGATCTCAACCAGTCTCTTTGCGATCAGGGGTCTTGCCATGGACGTTCCGAGCAGATACTTGTTCTCGTAGATGGCGTTTGCCTGTACGCAGGGAACGATATAGTCGTCACAGAATTCGTCGATGACATTTTCGATGTAAAGCTTGGAAGCGCCGCAGAATTTTGCGCGTTCTTCCAGTCCGTCAAGCTCCTCTGCCTGTCCGCAGTCAACGCAGACGCAGATGACCTCGTAATCAAAATTCTCCTTCAGCCAGGGAATGATGGCGGTGGTATCCAGACCGCCGGAGTAAGCGAGAATTACTTTTTCCTTCATCAGTAAAAACCTCCATAATCGTGTTCAATTTTGCGGATGCCGGCGCGTTTTTTTGAATGTGTTCCGTTGCGGAAAACGGCGCGGCTTCCTTATTTGATACCACTATACATCAGAAAATAGGGAAATGCAAGCAGAAATATGAATAAACAAAAAAGAAAAGTGCATAAAAATACAAGAAATATGCACAAAAATGAATAAAATCGAAAAGAAATGAATAAAGATACGAAAAAAACAGTAGACATTTGCGGGAAAAGTGGTATGATTAGGTTGGAGAATACATAAAAAGGAGTAAAGACAGCCATGATTAAGGCGGGAATTATCGGAGCGACAGGATATGCCGGCGGCGAGCTTGTGCGTATTCTTACAAATCATAAGGATGTAAAGATTGTATGGTATGGTTCTAGAAGTTATATAGATAAGAAGTATTACGAGGTTTACAGGAATATGTTCCGGATCGTTGAGGATATCTGTAAGGACGACAATCTGGAAGAGCTGGCAAAGCAGGTGGACGTGATCTTTACGGCGACGCCGCAGGGGTTTCTTGCGGGGCTTCTGACGGAGGAGATTCTTTCTCGGGTAAAGATCGTCGATCTGTCGGCGGATTACCGGATCAAGGATGTTGCAGTTTATGAGAAATGGTACGGTATAGAGCATAAATCGCCGCAGTTTATCGAAGAGGCGGTCTACGGCTTATGCGAGATCAACCGTAAGCAGATTACGGAAAAGACGCGGCTTGTCGCGAATCCGGGCTGTTATACGACCTGTTCCATCCTGACGGCGTATCCGCTCGTAAAGGAAGGACTGATCGATACGGATACGCTGATCATCGACGCGAAGTCCGGCACCTCGGGAGCGGGCAGGGGCGCGAAGGTGGCAAACTTATTCTGCGAGGTCAATGAAAATATGAAGGCATACGGCGTTGCGACGCACAGGCATACGCCGGAGATCGAGGAGCAGCTCGGATATGCGGGGGATCATGCGGTGACGGTCAGCTTTACGCCGCATCTGGTGCCGATGAACAGGGGAATTCTGGTAACGGAATATGCGTCTCTGAAGAAAAAGGCGGACGGCAGTCTTCCGGATTACGAAGAGATCCGGGCGGCATACGAGCGCTGCTATGCGGATGAGAAGTTTATCCGTCTTCTGGAGAAGGGCGTCTGCCCGGAGACAAAGTGGGTCGAGGGCAGCAATTATGTGGATATCGGCTTTGCGGTAGATGAGCGCACCGGGCGCGTGATCCTGATGGGGGCGTTGGACAATCTGGTCAAGGGCGCGGCAGGACAGGCGGTGCAGAATATGAATCTGCTGTTCGGACTGCCGGAGAGCGAAGGACTGGAGCTGGTTCCGTGCTTTCCGTAACAGGGCTTATGGAGCGGATACCTATGCAGAGAGAACAGTAAAACCGAATCACGGGAAAGGAGATTGCCATGAATCATTATAATTACAAGGTTATTGCGGAATTACGCCAGGATTTGCCGGAAGACGAGCGGATGTCTGCGGTTAACGAGATAAGGGATCTGCAGAACAGATTAAAGATCGTCAATATTGATAATGTGACTTATTGCAAGGCACAGCCTATCAGCGGCTATGATGATTTTGGAGCAGTTGCATTTTTCTTTTCGGCATTAAAAGATATGAAAAATTGTTTCTCCCGCTTGGAATATTATGATTTGTGGGGGGATAGAAAACGTGTCGCAGTCTGAAAAATTCGACTTGTGGGAAAATGGAGTGGTGTTATCATTCGATTTTGTGGTGGATGAGTTAAAAACCTATTACTCTGAAACGTCTCCGCAGGGGGCTTATGAGGTGATAAAAAATTATCTGTTAAAAAATGGGTTTGAACACTTAAAAGATTCTGATTACAGGAACGCTCATATGGACGATTTGGAGACGGCAGACCTTTTGTATCACTTTTCCCGTGAAAATAAATGGTTTCCTTTCTGCATAAAGAAAATGGATATAAGTCCCAACGTTATAAAACTTGATGTGTCAGAAGATATATGGGCATTCCGCGATGAAGAATGGGCGAAACGGTATTTAATCGAAAAACAGTCGGATACGGATGACGGTGATTGATGAGGAACGACATGGAATATA
>CAZVWN010000029.1:0-5591 GCA_964631065.1 uncultured Acetatifactor sp. | reverse complement strand
CGAAAAACAGTCGGATACGGATGACGGTGATTGATGAGGAACGACATGGAATATACGATAAAAACGATGACGGCGGCGGATTATGACGGCTTAAAAAAGCTCTGGATGGGGATTCACGGCTTCGGGATCCGGAGCATCGACGATTCCAGAGAGGGAGTGGAACGCTTTTTAAAGCGGAATCCGACGACGAGCGTGGTCGCGCTGTCGGCGCAGGACGAGGTCGTCGGCGGTATCCTCTGCGGTCATGACGGCAGGAGAGGCTGTCTGTATCACGTCTGCGTGCGGGAGGATTTCCGCAGGGCGGGGATCGGGAAAGCGATGGTCGTCTACTGCATGAATGCGCTGAAGGAAGAGAAGATTAACAAGGTCAGCCTGATCGCCTTTACGAAAAATGATATCGGAAATGCGTTCTGGAACTGTATCGGGTGGACGAAGCGCGAGGATCTGAATTATTAT
Source organism: uncultured Acetatifactor sp. (assembly GCA_964631065.1). GTDB lineage: Bacteria > Bacillota > Clostridia > Lachnospirales > Lachnospiraceae > Acetatifactor. The sequence goes on along the minus strand of CAZVWN010000029.1, from coordinate 5,135 downwards.
GATTTTACGCTGAATGAGGAGAATATTACGGCGTTCAATGCGTGAAGATGCGTTGTCCCATGAAAAAGTTTCGCGGCGTGGTGAGATACTTCCCATGCAAACGCGCTTCCGCTCGGAGAAAAACGTAGCAGTACTAAGCTCGGAAGCCCGCTTCGCAGGCTTTGCCCTCGCTAAGTGCTGACGTTTTTCTACGGTTTGCATTGGGAAGTATCTTCACCATGCCGCTGATCGCCGGTCGGGTTCAGGCAGATGGGAAGCGGAATATAGAATATAGGAAAAGGAGCGCGTAGGCGCGGAAAAGAGGAGAAGATGAAGCAGATTGCGGGCGGCGTGACAGCGCCGAAGGGATTTGAGGCAGCCGGCGTGGAGGCAGGCGTAAAATATCAGAACAGAAAGGATATGGCTTTGGTCTACAGCACGGCTCCCTGTAAGGTGGCGGGGACGTTTACGACGAATGTCGTAAAGGCGGCTCCGGTACAGTGGGATAAGCAGATTGTGGAGCATTCCGCATATGCACAGGCGGTCATCGTCAATTCCGGCGTCGCGAATGCGGCGACGGGAAAGCAGGGCATGGAAAGCTGTCGGGCGGAGGCGGAATGTGCGGGAAGGCTGCTCGGACTTCCGGAGGATGCCGTTTTAGTTGCTTCGACGGGTGTGATCGGGAATCAGCTGCCGATGGAGAAAATCACGGCGGGCATCGAAAAGCTTGTCTGTGCGAAGGCGGCGACCGCAGAGGCGGCGCTGGACGCGGCAAAGGCGATCATGACGACGGACACCGTACATAAGCAGATTGCCGTAACCTTTCAGGCGGGCGGAAAGACGGTTACGATGGGCGCCATGTGTAAGGGTTCCGGCATGATCCATCCGAATATGTGTACGATGCTCGGTTTTATCACGACGGACGTGAATATTTCAAAGGAGATGCTGCAAAGGGCGGTGAGCGCGGCGGTTGTGGATTCGTTCAACATGATTTCCGTGGACGGGGATACCTCGACGAACGATACGCTGCTGGTTCTGGCAAACGGCTGTGCCGGAAATGCGGAAATTACGGCAGAGGGCGCGGATTATGAGGCATTTTTCGAGGCGCTTTGCTTTGTGACGCAGTATCTTGCGAAAAAGATGGCGGGAGACGGCGAGGGTGCGACCTGCCTGTTTGAGGCGAAGGTCGTCGGCGCGGCGACGAAGGAGGAGGCGCGGATCTTAGCGAGAAGCGTCGTCAGCTCTTCCCTTTCCAAGGCGGCGATCTACGGACATGATGCGAATTTCGGGCGGTTTCTTTGCGCACTCGGGTATTCCGGGGCACAGTTTGACCCGGAGAAGGTAGATCTCTATTTTCAGAGCCGCTCCGGAAAGATCCTCATTTTCAGTCAGGGCGCGGCGTGCGATTACAGTGAAGAGGAAGCGACGAAGCTGCTGTCTGATCCGGAGGTGACGATCCTTGCGGATATGCACATGGGAGATGCGGAGGCGACGGCATGGGGCTGTGACTTAAGCTATGATTATGTAAAGATCAATGCGGATTACCGCAGCTGACAGCGCGGATACGGACAGGAAAGGAAACCTAAGACATGGAAAAGGATATGGAAAAGGTACTGGCAAAGGCGGAGGTGCTGATCGAGGCGCTGCCTTACATTCAGAGATTTAACCGGAAGATCATCGTTGTAAAATACGGCGGGAGCGCCATGAGCAACGAGGAGCTGCAGAAGAACGTCATCAAGGACGTTACGCTGTTAAAGCTGGTCGGCTTTAAACCCATCATTGTACACGGCGGCGGGAAGGAAATCAGCCGCTGGGTCGGCAAGGTCGGCAAGGAGGCGAAGTTCGTCAACGGTCTGCGCGTGACGGATGAGGAGACGATGGAGATCGCCGAGATGGTGCTGAACAAGGTAAACAAGAGCCTTGTCACGATGGTCGAGGAGCTTGGCGTCAAGGCGGTCGGCATCAGCGGTAAGGACGGCGGACTGCTGCAGGCAGAGAAGAAGTATTCCGACGGACAGGATATCGGTTATGTCGGAGAGATCACAAAGGTGGATCCGAAGATTCTGTATGACCTTTTAGAGAAGGATTTCCTTCCCATCATCGCGCCGATCGGCATGGGAGAGGATTTCCATACCTATAACATCAACGCGGACGACGCGGCGTGTGCGATCGCAAAGGCGGTCAGTGCGGAAAAGCTTGCGTTCCTCACGGATATCGAGGGTCTGTACAAGGATATCAACGATAAATCCACATTCATTTCCAGACTTTCGGCGAGCGAGGCGGATGAGCTGATCGCGGGCGGCTATATCGGCGGCGGGATGCTGCCGAAGCTGAACAACTGTACTTCGGCGGTGAAAAACGGCGTCAGCCGGGTACATATTCTGGACGGAAGGGTACCGCACTGTCTGCTGCTGGAGATCTTTACCAAGCACGGTATCGGTACGGCGATCATCTCGGATGATGATACCCTTGCGACGTAAGCGGGCAGGAAAGCAAAAAATTAGACAGGGCAGACGAAAAAAGAAGTGTTTTTGCCGGGAGAAATGAGGAGATTTCAGGATGCAGATGCAGGAATATATCGCAGAGGCGGAGAGCGCCCTGCTTCATACCTATAACCGTTATCAGATCGTACTGGATCGCGGAGACGGCGTACATCTTTATGATCTGGAAGGAAAGGAATATCTGGATTTTGTATCCGGCATTGCGGTGTTTGCGCTGGGGTACAACAATCGGGAGTACAACGATGCGTTAAAGGCACAGATCGACAAACTGACCCATACGTCAAACTATTATTACAATGTTCCGGCGATTGAGGCGGCAAAGAAGCTGAAAAAAGCGTCCGGGATGGATCGGGTTTTCTTTACCAACTCCGGCGCGGAAGCGGTGGAGGGTGCGATCAAGGCGGCGCGCAAATATGCCTTTTTAAAGGACGGTACAACGGATCATGAGATCATAGCGATGAACCGTTCTTTCCACGGGCGGACGATGGGGGCGCTTGCGGTTACGGGAAATCCGAAGTACCGCGAGCCGTTTGAACCGCTGATCGGCAATATCCGCTTTGCCGAATTGAATGATATCGAAAGTGTGAGGGCACAGCTGACGGATAAAACCTGTGCGATCCTGTTAGAGACGGTACAGGGAGAGGGCGGGCTGCGTCCCGCGACAGAAGCGTTCCTTAAGGAAGTCCGCGCGATCTGTGATGAGCGGGATATCCTGCTCATCCTCGACGAGATACAGTGCGGCATGGGAAGAACCGGATACATGTACGCATGGCAGAAATACGGTGTGAAGCCGGATATCATGACGACGGCGAAGGCGCTGGGCTGCGGCGTGCCGGTCGGGGCTTTTCTGATGACGGAGAAGGTTGCCGCGCATTCCCTTGTCGCGGGAGATCACGGAACAACCTACGGCGGAAACCCGCTTGCCTGTGCGGCGGTGGAAAAAGTGCTTGATTTATTTGAGCGGGATCATATAATAGAACATGTGAGAGAGGTAGCGCCCTATCTGGAAGAGCAGCTGGATGCATTGAAGGAAAAGCATGACTGTATCCTCGAACGACGGGGAGCAGGACTGATGCAGGGGCTGGTATTTGACAGACCGGTCGGTGAAATCATTGACCGTGCGCTGGAAAACGGGCTGATCCTGATCAACGCCGGAGCGGATATCATCCGTCTTGTGCCGCCTCTTGTCATCACAAGGGAACATGTAGATGAAATGGTATCCATTCTGGATCGGTGTATCGGGTGAGAATAACGGAGTGCGCGTATGCAATTGAAAAAGAGACTGATCGCGGTGGCAGCAGTGGGCATTTTTGCTGCCGCTGTTTTATATGGAAGTACGCTGGACATGAGCAGCGGAGAAGAAACGGGGCGGACGCTGTCCTGGTTTGACAGAAAAGACACGATCTATTTCTGGTATACGGATGAGGAGATGACGAATTTTGTAAACAGCGCTGCCGTTTCGTTCGGGGAGCGCGAGGATGTCCATGTGATCCCTGTGCTTGCGGAGGGCAGCGAATATCTGGAAGCGCTCAATCAGGCATCCTTAAAGGAAGAACAGCTCCCGGATGTTTATCTGATCAGCCATGATATGCTGGAAAAGGCATATCTTGCAGGACTTGCGGAAGAAATCGAAGATGTCGCGGGGGTCTGTGATGCGGCGCATTTCCCGACTGCCGCGCTCTCTGCGGTTTCCTATCACGGAAAGACGGTCGCGTATCCGCTTTCCTTTCAGACGAGTGCGCTCGCCTATAACGAGAGCTATCTTTACGAATGGGCAGAGCAGACCGCGCGCAGTGCGCTTCTTGACGCGGATGCGGAAGGGGAAGCGTCGGAAAATGCGGACGAGGGTACGGTGGATGAAGCACAGCTTGCCGCCAAAACGGAAGAATATTTTCAGAATGCCGTGCCGCAGACGATGGAGGATATCTTAAATCTGGCGGATACCTTTGACGTTCCGGAGGGCGTAGAGGGCGTCATGACATGGGATGTGTCGGATATCTTTTACAATTACTGGTTTGTCGGGAATTACATGATCGTCGGCGGGGATGCGGGGGATGATGAATCGGATATTGACATCAGCAATGCGGAGACGATCGCCTGTCTTGAGGTCTATAAGAGTTTAAACCAGTTCTTCTCGATTGAATCGGACAGCGTGAGCTATGAAAACGCGCTGCAGGATTTTATTGAGGGAAAGACGGTGTTTACGATCGTGACGACGGATGCGGCGAAGCGGCTTGCGCAGTCGAAGTCGGCGGGGGAGTTTCCCTTTGATTACGGGATCGCCATGATGCCGGATGTCAGCAGTGATCTGCAAAGCCGGTCGATGTCCGTTACGACTGCCGTTGCGGTCAACGGGTATTCCGGTCATAAGGAGCTTGCCAACCGGTTTGCGGCATACCTTACGGATGAGTGTGCGGACGCTTTATATGAAAAGACGGGAAAGGTTCCGGCTTCCCTTACGGCGGATACGGACAATGGAGCGTTACAGATCTTTAAGCTGGAATACGCGGAGAGCGTGCCGCTTCCGAAGATGATGGAGACGGGGAATTTCTGGCTGCAGCTGGAGCGGCTGTTTGCGCAGGTCTGGGACGGAGAGGACGTGACGGCGCAGGTACAGGAGCTTGCCGACCGGATCGCGGCGCAGACGGCGGGAGT
>CAZVWN010000028.1:6151-18370 GCA_964631065.1 uncultured Acetatifactor sp. | reverse complement strand
TCCCTTACCTTCCCTCAATCAGCTCCCGCAGCACTTCCTTCGCTTTCTCCAGCTGGTTATCCGGGTGATCGTCGCTTGCATAATACGCCTCGCCGTCAAACTCGCAGACAACGTCCGGCTCGATGCCGACACCGTGGATATTGTTCCCGTTCGGCGTATAGTATGCACTGATCGTCAGCTTGACTGCCGTGCCGTCGCGGAAGGACATGATCTGCTGTACGATTCCCTTACCGAAGGTCGTCGTTCCGACCAGCGTTCCGAGCCCGTAGTCCTTGATCGCGCCCGCCATGATCTCCGCCGCGCTCGCAGAATTCATGTCAACCAGCACAACGAGCGGCAGCTCCAGCTCATTCGAGCCGTCGCAGGTATATTCATCCCTGTTGCCGTATTTATCCTCCGTATAAACGATCATGCCCTCCGGCAGGATCATTTTACACATCTCGACAACCGCATCCAGATTTCCGCCGGGATTCGCGCGCAGATCGAGGATAATCCCCTTTGCGCCCTCCGACTTTACAGACGCCAGCGCTTCCGCGAACTGGTTTACCGTCACGGAATCAAATTCCGTAACCTGAATATATCCCAGACCGTCCTCCGTCATGGAGTACTCTACCGTCGGCGATTCTACCTTTCTCCGTATCAGGGTAATGTCCAGATAATCGCTTTCTCCCTCCCGGATCAGCGTCAGCGTAACCTCCGTTCCCTCCGGACCCTTGATCAGCGCAACCGCCTCAGACAGGGTCAGACCGTATGTGGACACGCCGTCCACCTCATAGATCAGATCATTCGTGCGCAGCTTCGCCTCCTCAGCGGGCGAACCCTCGATCACGCCGCTGATCTTCGGGAGATTTTTCTCCGTGTCCAGGCTGACATAAGCGCCGATTCCGTAATAGACGCCCTCCGACTGCTCCAGCATGTCGTTCAGCTCCTCTGCGGTATAATACTCCGAGTAAGGGTCGCCGAGAGCTTCCAGCAGCCCCTTATAGATGCCGTCCCGCAGCTGCTCATTGTCCACCTCTTCCAGAAAAAAGTAAGTATCTATCGCCTGTTCCAGCGCCTGCAGCTTGGAAACCGTGGTCGAATTGATCGCCGACGTCTCGTCGAGCTCTACTCCTGCCGCCCCGCTGTCATTCCGCGAAACCGAATTCTGTATTCCGACTCCCAGATACACGATACCGACGATCAGCAGCGTTGCCGCCAGTCCCGTAATCAATCCCCCGATAAACAGACCCTTCCCGCTGTTTACCGGCTCCTTCGGTATCTGCGGCATCTGCTCCTTCTCCATATGCTCAAAGTAATTCTGATTTTCGTCCATTACTGCCTCCTGCTATCTGGTAATATAATTCCACGGCGATGTATAGGATCCGTTTAATCTTACGCTGAAATGAAGATGATTTCCCGTGGATCGTCCCGTACTTCCCACTGCGGCTATCTTCTCGCCGCGGACGACAATATCATCCTTCTCCACATAAAGCGCCGATGCATGCATATAAATCGTATAAAGTCCCGATCCGTGATCGATCATGACGTAGTTTCCCATTGTCGAGCTGTAGGAAGCCGCAACCACCGTCCCGTCATACGCGGCATAAATTGCCGTTCCCTTCGGAGACGCAAAATCCACGCCGTTATGGAACTGCTCTACGCCGAGCGTCGGATGAATCCGCATGCCGTAATCGTCCGATACCCGGGTATAGGATGCGAGAGGAAAGGTAAAGGTTCCGCCGTCATAGGTTAAGACAACGCCGCTGCTCGCCAGGATTTTCTTTTTTTCCTCGGCGATCAGCGTCTCCAGCGCACTGATTTCCTCCTCCTGCGCCTTAATCTCCTCTTCGTATTCCTTTATCGCTTTTTCTTTATTGCCGATATCCGTTTCATAGGCGCGGATATCCTGATTCTTCTGCTGAATCAGCGCTTCCAGATTGCGCTGCTCCTCCTCTACCCCCGCCTTTGCCTCGTCCAGAATCTCCTTTTGCAGCTCAAGCTCCTGCTTACAAAGCTCAACATACTCGCGAAACAGCTTAAACTCCTGCCAACGCCTGCGGTCATAGGAGATCGTCCTCTCGACATAATCCGCCTTATTCAGAAAATCCCCGAAGCCCGCCGACTCTGCCAGAAGCTCCGTCATCTGCGGATCCCCCGCCTCATATACCATCCTTATGCGGGTAATCATGGATTCTTTCTGTGATTCCTCATTTTCCAGCGCGCGTGTAAGCTCCTGTTTAGTTTCCGCGATCTCTGTCTCCTTTTCCGCGATCTCTCCCTGCAACGTCTCTATATTCTGTTCGATCTGCGCGAGATTCTGATCCAGCTGCTTTACATACGACTTCAGGTTAGAGCGCTGCTCCTCAAGCTCTTTTTTCATGCTCTGAAGATCGCTCAGTCCGTTCTGCAGCGATTTCTTTTCATCCTGCGCCTGTCTGATCTGCTCCTCTTTTTCGCGGATGCTGTCCGAAGTGATTCCATCCAGCGTCAGGGCAGACACATCCCGCCCCGCCGGATCCGCCAAAAGGACAAGTCCGAGGATCAGGACTGCCGAAAGCACTCTCTTTTTTTTCTTATGCTTCATAACCCTCTGTCTACACATGCAAATGCTTCTTCACCGTTGAAATGCTTCCCAAAAATCCGATTCCCATACCCATGATGAGCGATACCGGCGTCAGCACGGCAAAAATCTGCTCCACCGTCAGGAAATTCAGGAAATTGCTGAGAATCTCAAAGCGGTCTACGATATAGTTCAGCGCATAATTATAAATGGCATGGATGAGTCCGAGCGGAATCGCCGCGCCGAGCAGTCCGATCAGGATACCCTCCAGCACAAAGGGCGCACGCACAAAGAAATCCGTCGCACCGATGTACTTCATGATGTTGATCTCCGTGGAACGGACGGAAATGCCGACCGCAACCGTATTGCTGATCAGGAAAATGCTGACCGCCAGCAGAATGACGATGATGCCGAGGGAAACATACGCGATCAGCAGATTCACGCCGCTCAGCGTATCCGCCGTCACCTCCGAAAAGTTCACCTTCCGCACCTCCGGGATCGAGAACAGCCAGTTGACCAGCGCATCCTGCATGGAGACATCACTTAAATAGATCTCATAGCTGTACTCGCCCGCAAGCGGGTTTTCCGGAAATCCGTCCGCATAATTCTCTCCGTAGTATTCCGTTGCAAAATTCGCCCACGCTTCGTCATCGGAAATGTAAATGACCTCCGATACCTCCACTCTCTCTGCGATCCGCTGCCCGATCTCCTCGATCCGCTGCTCCGTCGGAAGCTGATTTTCCGCATGACTCTCGCATTTGTCGTACTCGTTATGGAAAAAGACGGTGACGGAAACCCCTTCCTCTGCCTTCATGACAATACTCTGGAAATTCGCCACGATCGCATAAAAAATGCCGAACAGGAACAGGCACGCGGAAATCGTCGCAATGGAGGCAAGCGAATACCATTTATTCCGGAAAATGTTGGCGAATCCCTGTCTGACCGTATAAAGCAGCGTGCTAATCTTCATCAATGTATTCGCCCCCTTCTTCGTCGCTGACAATGACGCCCATCTTCATCGTGACGACGCGCTTATGCATGGCGTTGACGATCTCCCTGTTATGGGTCACGACAACGACCGTTGTTCCGTTTTCGTTGATTTCTTCCAACAGCTTCATGATCTCCCATGAATTTTTCGGATCCAGATTCCCCGTCGGCTCATCCGCCAGCAGAATCGAGGGCGTGTTGACCAGCGCCCGCGCGAGCGCAACACGCTGCTGCTCGCCGCCGGAAAGCTGTCTGGTCTTCGCCTTATACTTTCCCGCAAGTCCGACCGTCGCAAGGATCGCCGGAACATTCCGCCTGATCTCGTTGGTCGGCGTCTCGACGATCCGCTGTGCAAACGCGACATTCTCATAAACGTTTCTGTCATTCAGCAGACGGAAATCCTGGAACACAACGCCGAGATTCCTCCGAAACTTCGGCACCTGGCTGTGTTTCAGCTTCGCAAGATCATTTCCCATGACATAAACGCTGCCGCTGGTCGCAGTGAGCTCCCGCAGCAGAAGACGGATCAGCGTGGACTTTCCGGAACCGCTGTCTCCCACAATGAATACAAACTCTCCCTTCCCGATACTTAAGGTGATCTCGTTCAGCGCAGGGGAGCCGGAGGAATAAACCTTGCTGACATTGTCAAGATAGATGACGCCTTTTTCCTCTATCAGTTTTTCCCGTTTTTTTCTCAGCAGTTCCTTATTCGCCATAACGCTCCTCATTTCTCTTAAAAATCCGTGTTCTCCATATACTTCATATATTTCACGACCATCAGCGCGATCTTAAACGTGATCGCATCCTCAAATACGCGCAGATCAAGCCCCGTGCTCTTCTGAAGCTTATCGAGACGGTAGACCAGCGTATTTCTATGTATAAAGAGCTGTCTCGACGTTTCCGACACATTCAGGCTGTTCTCAAAAAACTTATAGATCGTCGCAAGCGTCTCCTCGTCAAATTCATCCGGGCTCTTCCCGTCAAAAATTTCGCGGATAAACATCTTACAGAGCGGAATCGGGAGCTGATAGATCAGTCGTCCGATCCCAAGCTCGCTGTAGGCTATGATCTCTCTCTCGTCGAAGAAGATCTTCCCGACATCCAGCGCCATCTTTGCCTCTTTGTAAGAACGGCTGACCTCCTTGATCTCCTGAACAACGGTTCCGTAGGCAATCCTGATCTCTTTAATGCCTTCCTTCTGAAGGTACTGCTCCAGCGCCTTTGCCGTCTTATCAATTTCCTTCGCCGCATCCGGCTCGGACAGCTCGCGCACCACGATCACGTTATTCTCGTCAACCGCCGTCACGAAATCCTTACTGTTCACGCCGAAGTGCGTCCGCGCCAGCTCCAGCGCATTATTATCCCTTCCGTTGCACGATTCCACGATCAGCACGACGCGGGGTACATCCGTCTGTATGTGCAGCTTCTTAGAACGGCTGTAGATATCGACCAGCAGCAGATTATCCAGCAGCAGATTCTTGATAAAGTTATCCTTATCGAACCTCTCCTTATATGCCACAAGAAGATTCTGTATCTGAAAAGCCGCCAGCTTTCCGATCAGATAAACGTCTTCGCCCGTTCCTCCGACAACCAGGACATACTCCGGCTGCTGCTCGTCAAAGATCTTAAAAAACTGGTACCCCTGTATCTCCTGCGAATCCGCCGGCGACGCGGCAAATTCCACAGCCGCCTTAGCGCTCATCCGCATATCCGCCGTAGATGCAACCTCCTTGCCGTCCACATCCATCACACACAGCTCCACGCGCGCAATCCCTTTTAACCCTTCGATCGTGGTCTGTAATATCTGATTTGAAATCATAAAACCCTCTCCTTTGCTTCCGTAGCCCCATTAAGAAATTAACCTCTGAATAGTTACAATATTACAAAAATACGGCGGGAAATGCAATAGGATTTTATGAAATTTCACAAAAATCTATCGAAACACTCCTTAAGAATCCCGTCGCCGGATCGTTCTCTCCCCGATCTCGACCTTTCCCTGCTTCAAAAGTCTCCCGACCGCACGCTTAAACTCATTCTTGCTCATTCCCGTTTCATGCCGGATCACCTCGGGCGCCGCCTTATCGTTAAACGGAAGCGCTCCCTCGTAGCTGTCCAGCAGCTCCAGCACCTTCTCCGCGTCCTGATCCATCTGCAGATACGCTTTTTCCCGGACGCTCAGATCGAGCTTTCCATCCTCCTTTACCCTGAGCACCCTCGCCTCGATCTCCATGCCCGGCTCGATGTTCCCGTAAAGCTCCTTTTTCGGAATCAGTCCGGAATACAGATTGTCCACCGCCACAAACGCGCCGAAATTGTCGCTGAGCTCATAGACCCTGCCGCGCACCCTGTCCTCCGCGCGGTACGGGCTGTCCGTCCGCAGCGCCTTATAGACATTCATCGTCGCGCAGAGACGGCTGCTCTTGTCAAGGTAGAGCATGACGAGCACCTGATCGCCCTGCCGTACCCTGCCGCGCTGTTCCCGAAAGGGCAAAAGCAGATCCTTCTCCAGCCCCCAGTCGAGAAACGCCCCGTATTTTCCGGTCTGGGCGACCGTAAGCTCCGCGACCTCTCCCATCTTCAGCTTCGGCTCACGGACAGTCGCGATCATTCTGTCGTCAGAATCCCTGTAGACAAATACCTCCAGCGAATCTCCCACCTTCCTGTCCGCCGGAACCTGCTTCAGCGGAAGAAGGACATGCTCCGCAGCATCCTCAAAGCTCACCGCGAGATACACGCCGAACTCTACCTTTTTCACAATGACAAGCTCCTGCTTTTCGCCTAACCGAATCATGCTTCTTTTCTCCTTTTTCTCCCCGAAAGTCCCGGTTCCTGCCTTCCCTGTCCCGGAAGCTTCCCCTTTCAGGCTTCTCTGTGCTCCACTTTTCCGTTATCTTTATGTTTCCGAGGCTTCTACGACCGTATATACCGCGCCGTCCTCACCTTTCAGGCTGACAATGATCCTGTCGCCGTCCTTTATCACATACGGGATCAGAACGTCATCCAAAAACGCCTGCTTTTTGTATTCCGCACGCACCTGTCGGATGACAAAATCCTCCGGCAGAAAATCCATCGCCATGCTGATGTACTGCTGATTATTGACATGCCGGTTCGTATCCAGATGATGCTTGCGGACAACGATCGCCTCCTGCCGCTCTCCCTCTCCGGGAACGGCAATCTTGCGCGACGCGTAATTCATTTCCAGCTTCGGCTCAAGGCTGTACTTCTCCAGCATGATCTCCGGAACCATGACAGGCTTTCCCGTTTCCGTACTCAGAAGACTCCAGACGGAATTTGCGCGCGCTATGTAGCTTCCCGCTTCATCCGTCATGGCAAAATTCCGCTGTGCCAGAAAGCTGCGCAGCTCATGCGGACATGTTCCGACCGTGACGCGCTCGCCCAGCTTCGGATACCGCTCCACGACGATCTGCCATGCGCACAGTACCCATACCTGCTTCGTATCCCTTAAATATTCCACGCCCACGCCGAGATCCTCGGACTGGAAGGTGGAACAGTCCTGAAAATAATTGATCAGGGAGCCGAGCGTCAGCCGCCCCGCGCTGTCCACCTCACTATATCTGATCCTGCTCTGAAACTGATACATTTCTTTCACCCCTGTATTTCAACACGTTTCGCATTCTCATCATACAACACTCTTCTTCCATTTTCAACAGCGCCGGTCTTCCCGGCAGCAAAAAAGTAACCGCTCACAAAAAAACCTCCAAAGATTTCTCCTTGGAGGTTTTGAAGCAGGGCTACAAGGATTCGAACCTTGAAATGACGGAGTCAGAGTCCGTTGCCTTACCGTTTGGCGATAGCCCTATCTGCATTACTTGATAGAGTATACACGAATTATTTCCAAAATGCAAGACCTAAATTCAAAAAATTCAAAAAAATTTCGAGTCTTTGACGGATACACCGCCGGAGCGGCAGTGTATCCCGTTTTTGTGCGGACAGTCCCGCCTCTTATACCTCAAAGAGCAGATCGGCATAGGTCGGGAACGGCCAGTAGCTCTTGTCTACCATCTTTTCCAGCTCATCCGCCGGAAGGCGCAGCGCATTCATCGCGGCAACAACCCTGTCATGATAGCGGAATGCCTGTTCCTTGCCCCGCGGCATCGCAGATGCCTCTGCCTCCTCCGCCAGCAGCTTCTCCGCCGCACGCTTCATCTCCGTCAGCTTCTCCGTCACCGCCTTTAACAGCTCTGTGGGCACGGTTGCATCCCCGCACGCCTCCTTTACCGCCAGCGCGGTATCCGCCAGTGACTTCGCAAAGCGTGTCACGGCAGGGATAATCTGCTTGTTCGCCATATCCAGCATCGTCAAAGCCTCGATATTGATCGTCTTCGCGTAGGTCTCATAGAGGATCTCCGCACGCGAACGCAGCTCCGGCTCCGTGAAAATATGGAACTTTTCAAACAGTCTGATCGCTTTTTCGGTCGTCAGCGTATCCACTGCTTCTACCATGGACGGAATATTCGGCAGTCCTCTTCTCGCTGCCTCCTCCTTCCATTCCTCCGCGTAGCCGTTTCCGTTGAAAATGATCCGCTGATGCTTTGTCAGATATTCCTTGATCAGATCATGGACAGCCATGTCAAAATCTTCCGCCCCCTCGAGACGGTCCGCCGCCTCGCAGAAAGCCTCGGCAACGATCGCATTCAGCGTCGTATTCGGACTGCCGATGGAATCCTCGCTGCCGACCATACGGAACTCAAATTTATTTCCGGTAAAGGCAAAGGGTGAGGTTCTGTTCCTGTCCGTCGCATCCTTTACAAAGTCGGGAAGCGTGGATACACCCGTCCTGAGCACGCCGCCCTCCTTCAGGGAATCCGCCTTGCCCGTCTCAACCAGCTGGTTTACCACGTCCTCGAGCTGTTCTCCGAGAAAGATGGAGATGATCGCCGGAGGCGCTTCGTAGCCGCCGAGTCTCTGATCGTTTCCGACGTTGGACGCACTCTGCCTGAGCAGATCCGCGTGCGTGTCAACCGCCTTGATGATGCAGGCGAGCACAAGAAGGAACTGAATATTTTCATTCGGCGTCTGTCCCGGCTCAAGAAGATTGACGCCGTTATCGGTCGTGATTGACCAGTTGTTATGCTTACCGCTTCCGTTTACGCCCGCGAACGGCTTCTCATGCAGCATACAGCGCAGACCATGCTTTCCCGCAACGCGCTTTAAGGTCTCCATGACAAGCTGATTGTGATCCACCGCCACATTCGCGGATTCATAGATCGGCGCTACCTCATGCTGTGCGGGCGCCGCCTCGTTGTGCTGGGTCTTGGAGGTCACGCCGAGCTTCCAGAGTTCGATATTGACATCGTGCATAAACGCGCCGATCCGCTCCCGGATTACGCCGAAATAATGGTCATCCATCTCCTGACCCTTGGGTGCGGGCGCGCCGAACAGCGTGCGTCCCGAAAAGATAATGTCCTCTCTCTGCAACGCCTTTTTCGCATCCACCAGAAAGTATTCCTGCTCCGCGCCGACGGAAGGAAGCACCTTTGTCGCCTCCGTATTGCCGAACAGCCGCACGATACGGATCGCCTCGCGGCTTAACGCCTCCATGGAACGCAGAAGCGGCGTCTTTTTATCCAGCGCCTCGCCCGTATAAGAACAGAAAGCAGTCGGGATGCAGAGGGTCGGACCCGTCGCCGTCTCCTTGATAAACGCCGGGGAGGTAATATCCCACGCGGTATATCCTCTCGCCTCAAAGGTTGCGCGAAGTCCGCCGGAAGGGAAGGAAGACGCGTCCGGTTCGCCCTTGATCAGCTCTTTTCCCGAAAACTCCATCAGCATTCTCCCCTCCTCATCCGGATGGGTGACAAATGCGTCATGCTTTTCCGCGGTAATTCCCGTGAGCGGCTGGAACCAGTGCGTATAATGGGTCGCGCCGTTCTCCACGGCCCAGTCCTTCATTGCCTTTGCGACAACATCCGCCGTCGCAAGGGAAAGCTCGCCGCCCTGATCCATGACCCGCTTTACTTCCCTGAAGACCCCCTTCGGCAGACGCTCCCGCATCTTCCCAAGGGTAAATACCTTACCGGCAAAAAGTTCTTCCACATTCAATACTTCGCTCATTTCCCTTTCTCTGTCCTTTCCTGCTTTCATTTAAAACTGACTGCCTTTAATACAATAACTTATTTTTTTCCAAATGACAAGAGCCAACTGCTACCGCATCCAATACCCCTCCCCTGCGACAAGCCGGATAAAATAATACAGTCCGCAGTACAGATGCCACGCGTAAAGCAGTCCTAAGCCCACGCGGATCACCAGCTGCTTCCCTTCTTTTTCAAATTCCAGCCATTTCACCGCACAGGACGCAAACAGGACAAACAGGCAGAAGCTGTAGCTCCACAAAAAATTCCCGTCCACCGAGCGCGTGCCGCTCTCCACAAGGCAGAGCGCTTCCAGAAAGCCCAGAACGGACATCTCCGCGACGAAACGGTATTTCTGATCCGCGACAAGCTTCTTTAACGTAACAGCTACCGTAAGGATACAGAACAGCGCGGAGCAGACAACGGCAAGCTTCGGAACTGCCGCCTGACGCGAGAAAATGAACCACGGATCAAACCCGATTCCGTTTCCGGTATCTTCCCCGAACAGCACGGCATTCTGCCAGAGAATGACCAGCCCGCCCGGCAAAAGCGCAGAGCCGAAGACCAGAATCCTCTTAAGCGGCACCCTCCGGAAAAGATCCGCCAGCAGCCGCAGCCCCATGATCGGGGAAAACACGACGAGAAAGCTGGGCTTGATCCCCGTACAGAGGACGTTGATCAGCGCGAAGGCTGCCCATTCCTTCCATGTAATCCCTTCCCGGTATTTTTCTTCCAGCCGGAAATAATATAACAGCATCACCAGCGCCACAAGACGCATACAGAGGTATGTAGAATTATGCCAGATATTTCCGGACTGATAACTGACATAACGGTACTCCCCGACTGCTCTGACATAACAGGGCATGACGAAATTCAGGCTCAGCGCCAGAAGGAGTGTCAGCATATTTTTCTCTCCGTACTTCCCCATCCGACAGAGAAATTCCTCCATGACATACACGGTCGCCCACGCACTAAGCGCCAGAAACAGCGCGATCCCGACCGTCGAACCGCCGCAGAGCAGATACAGCAGCCGATAGGCATATGCCGTAAAGCTGTAATACCAGCCGTCCTCTATGACCATGCTGATATGGAGCGGCAGATCCGACTGATAGGGAATCGCCCCTTCCACCGTAAGATCCGCCACCGACTGCATATAAAAAAGCAGAAAACACGCGATCCCGTAAACTGCCGTCAGGATATGCGCCGCTATCCTTGATACCTTTGTCCGATTCATCCGATTCTCCATTTCCGGAGCTCCTGCCGCCAGACGGCAGCGCTGTCCGTATCCGTTCTTTTCATCCCTACGCTTTCACCCGCAGAATATCATACCGCTCCGCCTCTGCCGACAGCTTTATCCACAAAAGCTCCTGCGGATGCGGACAGTTATCCACGGCTTCTCCGGCTTCATTGTACATTGCCTCCACCGTCACGGGTACATTCCGCCCGTCCGGCTTCATGATCTCTATGGCATCGCCGACTGCAAACTTATTTTTCTGTTCTATGCGGACAAGCGGTGCATCCTCCCCCGAAATGCCGGGGATTTCCGAGGCATGCCGGATCTCTTCCGCAATCCCGAGATACCGGTATTCGTTGACATAGGTGTTGCTGTCGTAGATCTGCGTCGTCTCATCCGTCTTCCCGAAATAAAATCCCGTCGTAAACTGACGGTAGGTACATTTCGCGATCTCCTCCCGGTACCGGAAAAGATTTTCACGGTATTTCTGCTCCGATGTAAAGAAATCGTCAATCGCCCTTCTGTAGGTTCTCGCCACAGCCGCAACGTAGAGCGCCGTCTTCATGCGCCCCTCGATCTTAAGGCTGTCGATCCCTGCCGAGACCAGCTCCGGAATGTATTCGATCATACAGAGATCCTTGGAATTAAAGATATAGGTTCCGCGCTCATTCTCATAGACAGGAAGATATTCTCCCGGTCTCGTCTCCTCAACCACCGCATACCGCCAGCGGCAGGGATGGGTACAGGCTCCCCTGTTCGCATCACGCCCGGTAAAATAATGGCTCAAAAGGCACCTTCCGGAATAAGAAATACACATCGCTCCATGAATAAAGCTCTCGATCTCCATTTCCTCCGGAATATGCTCCCTGATATCGCGGATCTCCTTCAGCGAAAGCTCCCTCGCGGAGACAACACGCTTCGCGCCCTGCCGCCACCAGAAAAGATAGGTCTGATAATTCGTATTGTTTGCCTGTGTTGAAATATGGATCTCAACCTCCGGCCAGACCTCCTTCGCTATGGTAAACATTCCGGGATCCGAGATGATCAGTGCGTCGCACCTCTCCGGCCTCATATCGCGCAGCTCCTCAAAATAAGCCCGCGCCGCGTCGAGATCATAATTGTGGGCGAGAATATTTGCCGTGACATACACCCGCACGCCGTGCGCGTGCGCGAACGCGATTCCCGCCGCCATATCCTCCATCGAAAAATTCTTTGCCTTTGCGCGCAGTCCGAACGCCTCGCCGCCGATGTACACGGCATCCGCCCCGAAAACAACCGCCGTCTTCAAAACCTCAAGGCTGCTCGCCGGAATCAGAAGCTCCGGCTTTTTATTGTAAACATCGCTCATATCTTTTGACATCTCC
>CAZVWN010000028.1:4631-6051 GCA_964631065.1 uncultured Acetatifactor sp. | reverse complement strand
CCGACCGGCAGGATCACCGTCTCAAGGAGCGGATGATGCTTCAGCTCATACAGATACTCCCGCATGCGCGCGTGAATGGTACGGTTGCGTCTCGTCACGGCGAAACGGGATTCTATGATATCCCCGTCCTGCAGCACATTATCGCTGACAAGAAGCCCCCCGGGCGACAGCAGTCTTAAAATATCCGGCAGGAAATGGATATACTGCCCCTTCGCGGCATCCATAAAGATCAGATCATAAGCGCCGTCCAGCTTCGGCAGGATCTCCGCCGCATCGCCCGCAAGCAGCGTGATCCGCTCCTCCGCCCCCGCCCTTCGGAAATTTTCCCTCGCAATCGGAAGCCGTTTTTCATATTTCTCGATTGTCGTGATATGACAGTCCGCCGGACTGTACGCATCCATCAATAACGCAGAAAAGCCGATCGCAGTCCCGACCTCCAGGATGCTCTTCGGCTTTGAAAATGCTAACAGAAACTTCAGCAGACTCTGCATGGACTTCCGTATAATGGGAACCTGCGTCTCCAGGGCATATTTTTCAATCTCATCGAGAAGGGGCGTATTCCCCCTGTCAAGAGAATCAATAAAAACAGCCATTCTTTCATCAATAATCATCGGCTTCTGCCTTTCCTATTTTTCGGGGGACTGCGACTCTTTGGCCGTCTCCTCCGTTACCGTCATCGCCTCCATCATCTCTTCGGCGGTCATCGACGTACTCAGCTCAAAAATTCCCGGCTTGACATCCTTGACATATTCGGACAGATAATACTGCAGCATGAACAGTGTACCGTCGCGAACCAGTCCCTTATTCTCAAAGAGCTGCCCGATCTCCTTCGGCGACATGTCGTCCGTAACCGCTACCGTCACGCTTCTTCCCTCTCCCGCCGAAACGGCAGGCTCCGTAAAGATCCGATAACCGTAATTATAACACAGTATCGCGCCCTGATAAATGAGATACACTGCCGCGATCGCAACGACAACCCTGAAAACGGCGCCGAGTACCGCTGCAGCCAAATTCCCTGATTTCATAGATATACACCTCCAAGCCCGTTTCGCCCTACACTCCGCATCCCGGCATCATTCAAAATCCAGTCCTGCCGTAATCCGCAGATTCAGCTCCTGCATCATTCTGCAGAAGGCAAGCTCCGCCGCAAGAAATTCCTCTACGACCGGTGTCTCACGGAAGCTTTCATACTCCCTCTCGAACGCATCCAGCTTATCGAAGTCAATGTCTGATCTGGATTGAAATTCAAAATTCCGCTGCCGGTAATCCGCGACCTGCGCCTTTAATTCCGGCTGCTCGGAAAGCTTTGCAAGCTCCGCCCGATAGGTGCGGTACTCCTCGCTCTGCAGGATTGCCGCTATCAGGGCTTCCGTCGCCTGATCCAAGGTATTCATATTGCTTCTCCTTCCTCCGCTTGCGC
>CAZVWN010000028.1:0-4531 GCA_964631065.1 uncultured Acetatifactor sp. | reverse complement strand
ACGGCTTCGCCGTATTGTGTGTGCGCTCCATGGTGTCCCCGGTGAGCAAGCTCCCGGGGGTACCATGGAGCCACACAGCATGACTCATTAGACCTCCATGATGATCGGGAGGATCATGGGGCGGCGTTTGGTCTTTTTCCAGACGTAGTCGCTGAGCGCATCCTTCGTCACATTCTTCAGCTTCCCCCAGTCGGTAACACCCTTATCGAGACATCTCTGCAGCGCGTCGTCTACCGTATGGCGCGCCTCCTCGATCAGCTCATCCGACTCCTTGACATAGACAAAGCCTCTCGAAACAATGTCCGGACCCGCGACAAGCTGTCCGTTATAGCGGTCAAGGCTCATGACAACGATCATGATGCCGTCCTCCGCAAGATGCTGTCTGTCACGCAGCACGACGTTGCCGACGTCCCCGACGCCGAGACCGTCTACCAGAATCGCTCCGGTCGGCGCCTTGCCCGTTACCTTCGCGCTCTCCTCCTTCAGCTCGATGACATCGCCGGAGGAAAGGATGAAAATATTTTCCTTATCAATGCCAAGGCTCTGCGCGATCTTCGCCTGTGCCTTGAGATGCTTATATTCGCCGTGAACAGGGATCGCATACTTCGGCTGAACCAGCGTATAGATCAGCTTGATCTCCTCCTGACAGGCATGTCCGGATACATGCGCGTCCTGAAAGATCACATCCGCGCCCTTTCGCAAAAGCTCATTGATGACCTTCGTAACGGACTTCTCATTTCCCGGTATCGGGTTGGACGAGAAGATGACCGTATCGCCCGCGCCGATCGTAATCTTCCGGTGCATGCCGTTCGCCATCCGGCTGAGCGCCGCCATGCTCTCTCCCTGGCTTCCCGTCGTTATGATAACCTGCTGCTCATCCGGATAATTCTTCAGCTGGTCGATCTCGATCAGCGTATTGTCCGGTATCTGAATGCACTCCAGATTCCGCGCCGTCTCGATGATATTTACCATGCTGCGCCCTTCGACACAGACCTTCTTGCCGAACTTATATGCCGTGTTGATGATCTGCTGGACACGATCCACGTTTGAGGCAAAGGTCGCAACAAAGATTCTGGTATTTTTATGTTCCTCAAACAGATTGTCAAAGGTTCTGCCGACCGTTTTCTCCGACGGCGTAAAGCCCGGACGCTCCGCGTTCGTCGAGTCGCACATCAGCGCGAGCACGCCCTTTCTGCCCAGCTCCGCAAAGCGCTGCAGATCAATGGCATCCCCGAATACAGGCGTATAATCCACCTTGAAATCTCCCGTATGCACCACGACACCGGCGGGTGAATAGATCGCCAGCGCCGCCGCATCGACGATGCTGTGGTTGGTACGGATAAATTCCACGCGCAACTGACCAAGATTGATCGACTGACCGAATTTGACAACCTTGCGCTTTGTTCCCTTCATCAGATTGTGCTCGCGAAGCTTATTCTCGATAATGCCCATCGTCAGCCGCGTCGCATAAACCGGCACATTGACCTCCCTTAGAACATAGGGAAGCGCGCCGATGTGATCCTCATGTCCGTGCGTAATGACAAAGCCCTTTACCCGGTCAATGTTTTCCTTCAGATAGGTAACATCCGGAATGACCAGATCAATCCCCAGCATATCATCTGCCGGGAAAGACAGACCACAATCCACCACAACAATACTGTCCTCGTATTCAAAGGCAGTAATGTTCATACCGATCTGTTCCAGACCTCCCAACGGGATGACTTTCAGTCCGGAACCGCTGTTATTCACTTTTTTCTTCAATCAAATCTCCTCCACATTCTACACAGTAGCCGTAGAGCTTAACCTCGTGATCCACAACGTGAAATCCGGTGGTAGAGGCAATCTTCGCTTCCAGTTCCTCCAACAGATCATCCTGAAAGGACATCACCTTTCCGCATTTCCTACAGATCAGATGGTGATGATGGTGCTTCTGTTCCCGGTTAGGAGCGCTTCCCATCTCGTAACGCACAAAACCATCATCAAAGCTGATCCGGTCGATCAGTCGCAGCTCGCCGAACAACTGTATTGTTCTATAAACAGTGGCAAGTCCGATCTCCGGACAGTCCACTTTTACAAGCGCAAATATTTCCTCGGCAGTCAGATGCTCTTCCGGACAGGACGCAATTGCCTCAAGAACCATGATCCGCTGTCTTGTGACCTTCAGTCCCCTGTCCCTTAAAAGTTTTTTGACCGCATCCCTGTCAACTGCCATACACAAAAACCCCGTTTACGGGCGCACCCGCATCGTCTCCGTTTTCCCTGCCGCCCGCGCAGAAAGCTTTTTTGCTCCCGCCAGGGCAGTCAGAGACTTCACCCGTGTTACCTTACGCAATCCGGATCCCGACATTACACAAACGTAACATCATCCAGCATATTGCGGAAAACCTCCGCCACGGCTGAAAGCTCGTTGTCCTCCGAGACAACGCTGTAAACGCTCTCTTCCTCTCCGTCCTTGGAAAGATCCTTTAAAATCAGGGCATCCCCGTCCCCATCCTCGGTATCGGTGACAAGAATATAATTCACGCCGCCGATTCTCGTCTGTTCCAGAACATAAAACTCTACCGCTTCCTCCCCGTCCGGGCAGAATGCAATCTTCTCCTGCTTTGCCATGTTTACTCCTGTTTCTCCATCCCGCGTCTGTCAAGATATCCCTGCAGGATCAGCGACGCGGCAATCCTGTCAACGTGTTCCTTCCTGTTTTCCCTGCGGATTCCCGCTTCCATCATCGCCTTATCCGCCGCAACGGTCGTAAGGCGCTCGTCCCACATATGAACCGGCAGCCCTGTCCTGCGCTCCAGCTTCTCTTTAAATTCCATGGTAAGCGCGACTCTTTCGCCTTCCGTCGCATTCATGTTCTTCGGAAGACCCAGAACAATCTCCTCCACCTCATATGCAATAATCAGCTCCTCGATCCTCGCCAGTGTCTGCCGCAGCTTATTTTCTTCCTTGCGCCGGATGATCTCCACACCCTGCGCCGTCAAAAGCAGACTGTCGCTCACCGCAACCCCTACCGTCTTCGAGCCGAAATCCAAACCCATGATCCGCATGAGTCTCCTCCGTTCCTTACGAATGTACACCCCGGTTCTGCGGAATGCCGTTACGATTATTTCCAGTTTCCGGTACGGATATACTCCGTCAGCAGCTCTTCCACCAGTTCATCCCGCTCAACCTTCATGATCAGATTCCGTGCATTTTTATGGCTGGTAATATAGGTCGGATCCCCGCTCATAATGTACCCCACGATCTGATTGACCGGATTATAGCCTTTCTCCGTCAGCGCTTCATATACGGTAGCAAGCACCGCCTTTACCCCCGTCTCCGGCTCTGTCTCTACTCTGAAGAACTGTGTATTTCCTAAGTCCTGCATATTTCCCCTCGTTCCTGTCTTCTCTGCACGCCATGGGCTTTCTGCCCCGACCGTGATACCGGCGGATACCTGCGCGGGTTCAAACCCTAAGACGCGGCGTCTGCCTGATATCGGTTATCCCTTATCTTACCGCATTTATTCTTAAAATTCAAGTAACGATTCCGCTATTTCGCAACAAATCATAACGGCTCAGCATTTTCCCGACAGAATCTCCTCCGTTAAAAAGTCCTGAAGCCTTACGCTGACCGTCCTGTTCGGCTGCAGCCCGTCGCCGTCCTTCTCCGTCAGGATCGCTGCTTTTACATAATCCGCCGTATGCCCTAAAAGATAACGTTTCCCGTTAATCTCCCGCTCCTCTTCCAAAAGAACTTCTACGGTTTTCCCGATATGCGCTTTCCGAAACTGCGCCGACTGCTCTCTCTCCAGCGCAAACAGCTCTTCACTCCGTTTCGCCTTGATCTGCTCCGGAATCTGATCCGGCATCCCCGCCGCCCTCGTTCCGGCACGTTTGGAGTATTTAAAGATATGCATCTCAAAGAAGCCGGTCTTCTCCAGAAACGCCTTCGTCTGCGCAAACTCCTCCTCCGTCTCCCCCGGAAAACCGACGATCACGTCCGTCGTAATCGCGGGCTTCGCAAAGTATTTTCGAAGCAGCGCGACGCTTTTTGCATATTCTTCCGTCGTATAATGCCTGTTCATGCGGCGCAGGGTCGCGTCACAGCCGCTTTGCAGGGAAAGATGAAAATGCGGGCAGAGCTTCGAAAATGCCGCCAGCTGTCCTGCCGTTTCCTCCGTTATGATCCGGGGCTCGAGTGAGCCGAGCCGTATCCGTTCAAGCCCTTCCACCTCCTGCAGCTGCCCGACGAGTCCGAGCAGACGGCTGCTGCCGTCATACTGCTTCCCCTCAAAATCCACTCCGTAAGAGCTGATATGAATGCCCGTCAGAACAATTTCCCGATATCCCGCCGCGACCATCCCGCGCACCTCCGCAAGGATATCCTCCGCCCTGCGGCTGCGCACCCTGCCCCGCGCGTAAGGAATCGCACAATAGCTGCAAAACTGGTTACAGCCGTCCTGTATCTTGATATATGCCCGCGTGTGCTCTGCGGTCTGCTTCAGCTGCATCTCCTCATACTCATCCGTATGGTTGATATCAATAACCGT
>CAZVWN010000027.1:0-18547 GCA_964631065.1 uncultured Acetatifactor sp. | reverse complement strand
CTTAGGAGGCGGCTGCACTATCCACTGTGCTACACCAACAACAGACACCTTTGTCTTCGTCAGATCTCCTCGGGAAAATTGATATTTCCCTGCAGCCAGATTACGCCTTTGAATCTTCTGCCGACCTGAGGCTCACCCAACAAATCTATTATATTGATTGAAACGTCAAATGTCAATTCATTACAGAAAATTGTTAAAATATAAATTTCCTCTCCGGTGATCCGGTTCTTTGTCGTCCGGATTGCCATGATCTCTCCCAGGACGGAATACTGGTCACACTCCACCCCATACGGCATAAAATAAGTATCGACAAGGCTGAAGACATCTTCCTTCTGAATCTTCTTAGAAACGATGGTATATATATCCATATCCTCAAGCGTCAGCGTTTCTATCGCGTCTTCATCGCCTTTTCTTGCCGCCTGCATCAGGTTATTCCTGCTGATGGATGCCTGACGGACACGTTGTATCTGTTCTTCGTCCTTTTGGATCGGAAGCATGACCGTTCCATTGACTGACAGCGCAGAAAGCGTCAGCGTCGTCCCGCGGACCGGAAGCTGCCCTGTCGCCTGTGCCTTGATATACGGAATCTTATTGCGCAGATAAAAGATCAGGGAAATGCCGAGCTTGACATCATCACAGACTCCCGCGTAAGAATCCTTCTCCGCATGGCGCTCTACGGAAATATCCTCATACGAAGTAACACCGCTGCCCTCAAGATAGGGATAAAAATATTCATAAATGAATTTTTCTTCCTCATCAAACTCACCGCACACGGCAATTCCCAGACCATCGGCGAAATTTTTGCAAAATTCACCCAGAAGTGTATTGTCCTGATAGGAGCTTACCGCTTCCATCGTCATGGCTCTCTTATCTGCATTCATGACAACCTCTGTCAGAAGCTCCTGAAGCTCCCTGCGGTTTTCAAACCGGCTGAATCCGATTGCTCTCATGTATTTATGCAAAAATTTCACCTTCTTTCTTTTCGCTTCTTATTTTTTCTTCGCGGGATAAATCTTCTCTTTTCCTCCCATATAAGGACGCAGCGCCTCCGGAATATTGATTGTTCCGTCTTCATTGACATTATTTTCAAGGAAAGCGATCAGTCCTCTGGGCGTTGCAAGAACCGTATTATTCAGCGTATGCACAAAGTATGTGCCGTCCTCTCCCTTGGTACGGATGCCGAGACGTCTTGCCTGTGCATCTCCCAGCGTCGAACAGGAACCGACCTCAAAATACTTTTTCTGTCTCGGGCTCCATGCTTCTACATCACAGGACTTCACCTTCAGATCAGCCAGATCTCCGCTACAGCACTCCAGTGTACGCACGGGAACATCCAGACTGCGGAAAAATTCAACCGTGTAAGACCACATTTTATTATACCAGTCCATGGAATCCTCCGGCTTACAGAGAACAACCATCTCCTGCTTTTCAAACTGATGTACGCGGTAAACGCCTCTCTCCTCAATACCGTGAGAGCCGACTTCCTTTCTGAAGCAGGGCGAATAAGAGGTCATCGTAATCGGCAGCTGATCCTCCTGTACAAGCTGACCTTTAAATTTACCGATCATGGAATGCTCAGACGTTCCGATCAGATAGAGATCCTCGCCCTCAATCTTATACATCATCGCTTCCATTTCCGCAAAGCTCATAACGCCGTTTACGACGCTGCTGCGGATCATGAAAGGAGGAATACAGTAGGTAAATCCCTTATCGATCATGAAATCTCTCGCATAGCTGATCATCGCGGAATGGATTCTCGCAGCATCACCCATCAGATAATAGAATCCGTTTCCGCTGGTACGTCCCGCAGCTTCCTTGTCCAGTCCGCTGATGCTTTCCAGAATATCCGCATGATAAGGAACTTCAAAATCCGGAACTACAGGCTCACCGAACTTTTCAATTTCTACATTCTCGCTGTCATCCTTACCTACGGGAACGGAAGGGTCAATGATGTTCGGAATGACCATCATGATCTTCGTAATCTTTTCCTGAAGCTCTGCCTCTAAAACCTCCAGCTCAGCCAGTCTCTTTGCTCCGGCTGCAACCTCCTGCTTCTTTGCTTCCGCCTCTTCCTTCTTTCCCTGTGCCATCAGCGCGCCGATCTCCTTGGAAATCTTATTGCGCCTATTTCTCAGATCGTCGCCTTCCTGCTTTGCCTTTCTGTTTTCAGCATCCAGCGCAATTACCTCGTCTACCATGGGAAGCTTGGCATCCTGGAATTTCTTTCTGATATTTTCCTTTACAATTTCCGGGTTCTCCCTTAAAAACTTAATGTCGATCATAATGTCCTCCTCTTAATCACTTGTTTTTTCAATAAAAATATTATGAACCTTTACCAGGTCTTTAATAACTTCCTCTGTTACTTCATTTCCATCCTTATCCCGGATGATACGGATAACGGGTCTGTCCTGAAAATTCTGATTCTGAGACAGGACAACACCTACCTCACCCTCATTCGTTACAACCTTTGTACCTACCGGATACACTGCCGTGAATCCGAGAAAGGTTTCCACGATTTTTTCATCAAAGAGCTTCTTCTTATAAGTCTTCAGATATTCAATTGCCTCATATATTTTAACTCTTTTACAGGCAATTCCGCAAATCATTTCATCAAATACATCACATACGTTTACAATCCTGCATTCAAACGGAATATCCTTTGTGTGCAGAGGAAATCCGGATCCGTCCATTCTCTCATGATGATACAGGATAATAGACTTGCTGATATCGGATATCCATGTTTCATCCTTCAAGGAAGAATATCCGTAAACGGGATGCTTTTTATATTCCGCCAGCTCCCGCTTATTCAGCATCCCGATATCCTGATCATTATAATCGATGGTCAGATATCTCAGACCGATATCATGAAGCAGACATCCGACGCCGATATCATGTATCCTGCCGATATCAACCTTCAGCTTTAAAGCCGTCAGCATCGCAAGCGTACAGATACTGATCGAATGCTCATAAATATCAGAGCTTCGCTCTTTGATATCAAATACCTTTTCGACAACCCTGTCCTCTTCAAGAATGGAATCAATGATCTCATCAGCCGCCTTATTCAGTTCAAGCAGCTCTTCGTTATTCTGGTAGGTATGTCTCTCAAGAATATCCTTTACGGTCATCTTTATGGAAGTTTCTATTTCAGATTTCAGGATTGCAATTTCTCCGGATTCATTCTTTTCCCTGACATATACCTCTTTAATTCCCAGCTCTTCAAATTTTTCAATGTACTCCTTACGAATGACAGCACCCTGCGGCAGAATGATCCTGTAATCCTCGGTCAGAATATCCCTTGCAAGGATCTCATTCCCCTCTAACGCCCTTACATTTTTCAGTATCATTATGATTCTCCCATTGCAATCGCAAGCGCTTCCGCTTCTTCTTTTCCCAAAGAAATCGTAGAATCTCCGTTTCTGATTTCCTTTGTGTAAGAATAGCACCCCTCTGTACTGTGAACGGAATTGATGATAAAGCCGTTATTATTCTCATCCAATAAAGCAAGACTGAAACTCAGCTGACCTCCCATCTGGTTAAACGCATCATACTTTACCAGCCCCATTTTCTGGTAAGCTGTTTCCATCCGCTTATAAAGATTTCGGATATCCTTTTTATTCTTATCCGCCTGATTCTTCAAAAATCTGTTATCCTCGCACAGACCGACAATATCCTGTTCGAGACTTTCCCCGTCTTTCCCGACAAGAAAACTGTCCAGACGCTTTTTCAGTCCGTTTACCTTACAGATTTCTACGATCAGGAGAATAACCGTCACAAGAACAATGACCCCGAGGATCACGGATATGAAGAACAGATATCCGAGATCAAAGGTACCCAGACCGATCCGATTTAAAAATGTACTGTTCATATTTCTCCCTTTGTCTATTGATTATTTTTCATAAGCTCCATCAGACGTTCCAGATCTTCATGATTGTAAAATTCAATTTCAATCTTTCCTGCGCCGTCTCCTTTTGAAGTTACGGTTACTTTCGTACTCAGCTGCGCTTTCAGCTTTTCCTCAATATCCTGATAAATGGCTTCCATCGTCTTATCGGAAACTGCCTTCTTTCCGGACTTTACAGGCTTATGAAGATTCTTAACAAGCTTTTCCACGTCACGCACGCTCAGCTTTTCATCGAAAATCTTCTGTGCGACCGTATACTGCTCTTCCTGATCCTCAATAGCGAGAAGCGCACGGGCATGTCCTGTACTGATCATATCATCAATCAGCATCTGCTGAACCTCATCTCCAAGCTTTAACAGACGCATGGAATTTGTAACGGCAGCCCTGCTCTTTGATACGCGCTCCGCTACTTCATCCTGCTTTAAATGAAATTCCTCTAAAAGTCTCTTATACGCCTGCGCCTCTTCAATCGGATTCAGATCCTCACGCTGGATATTCTCAATGAGGGAAATCTCCATGATCTCTCTCTCGGAATAATCCCTGATAATGACCGGAACTTCCTTTAAACCGGCAAGCTTTGCCGCACGCCATCTTCTCTCTCCGGCAATGATCTCATAATGATCCTTTCTGTCCTGTACAAGGATCGGCTGGATCAGACCAAACTGTTTAATGGAATCGGCAAGCTCCTGCAGTGCGTCCTCATCAAAATTCTTACGCGGCTGCTTTCTGTTTGGCTCTACCATCGTAATCTTTACGACAGATTCCTTACCCTTCTCCTTCTGCTCCTCCTTCGCTTCCGGTTTTACTTCCTTTTTCACCTTTGCCTCATTGACCGCATTCGGTATCAATGAATCCAGACCCTTTCCCAAACCTCTCGCTGCCATACCCTTTTCCTCACCTTCTCATTTTCCGGTCATTCTTTTTTTAACCGTTAATAATTTCGTCCGCTAACTGCATATAAGCTTCCGCACCTGAAGACTTTGCATCATATTTATTGATCGGCATTCCATAGCTCGGCGCTTCCGCCAGTCTGATATTTCTGGGAATCAGCGTCTGATAAACCTTCTGATTCAGATTTGATTTTACGTTCTCGACAACCTGCATGGAAAGATTTGTACGGGAATCATACATGGTAAAGACAACTCCCTCCATTTCCAGATCAGGGTTCAGTCTTTCCTTTACCAGATTTACAGTATGGATCAGCTGGCTTAATCCTTCCAGCGCATAGTACTCACACTGAATGGGAACCAGTACACTGTCAGCCGTCGTCATGGAATTGATTGTCAGCATATTCAAAGAAGGCGGGCAGTCAATAATTATGAAATCATACTCTTCCCTGATATAATCGACTTCATTCTTCAATATGTATTCCTTTTTATCGACGCCGATCAGTTCAATCTCTGCTGCCGCCAGATTTACGTTTGAAGGCAGAACGGATACATTTTCTACCACATCCTTTATAATGCAGTCCTTGATCGAACATTCCCCCAGAATCAATTCATAAATCGTATTCTCCAGATCATTCTTATCAATTCCAAATCCGCTTGTCGTGTTTCCCTGCGGGTCCGTATCAATGACAAGAACCTTTTTTCCTTTCTCCGCAATACATGCCGACAGATTGATTGAGGTTGTCGTCTTTCCTACCCCGCCCTTCTGATTTGCTATTGCTATTATCTTTCCCATAATTTCTCCCATCATCTGCTTTCTTTTTTCTTCGCGTTACAATTATATCACTTATTTCTTTAGATATCCAGAGATATTTCTGATTAACGGTTCATCTATAGTAAACCACAAGATATAGTTTCTTCGTTTTTCCTATTTTTGCTTCTTTCCGATGTTTCACGCTCTTAGAAAGAAAATGTTTCACATTTTTCTTTATTTTAGGACACTACATCTTGGGGTAAATTGTTTCACGTGAAACATTATCTAGTGAGCACACGGAGATAAAAATAGGAATGTTTCACGTGAAACATTCCTATCCGTCAGATATCCAGCAAACACAATATCTTGATTTTATCAGGATTAAAAAAGCTTAATGATATCATTCTTAATAGCAAATACAGCCGCCTGTGTTCTGTCCGAAACATCAATCTTCTTAAAAATATTTGAAATATGGTTTTTTACGGTTCGTTCGCTGATATTCAGAGAGGTTGCAATTTCTTTGTTAAATTTACCGTTTGCAACCTGAGATAAAACTTCAATTTCCCGCCCCGTCAGAGAATCAATTTTATCCTTGTCCATATCTCTGGCAACCAGTCTGTTATTCAGGGAAGGAATCAGCTTCGGCTGGATATAGCTTTCTCCCTCTATCACGGCATTGATCGCTCTCTTTAATTCAGAGGATTCGGAATCCTTTAAAATATATCCGTCCACACCGATATCCACTGCTTTCAACAGATATTCGACTTCGCCATGCACAGTTAAAATCAGAACCTTAACATTTATTTTTTTATTCTTGATTTCTTCCAGTACTTCAATTCCGTTCTTCTTCGGCATATTAATATCGAGAAGCAGAATCTGCGGGTGAACAACCTTTAATTTCTCTATACATTCCACACCGTCATTTGCTTCTGCGATTACCTCTATACTTCCGTCAAACTCCAACAGCTGTCTGATTCCCTCTCTCATCAAAACATGATCATCCGCTAACATAACCTTTATACTCATAAAACACCCCGCATTCTTTATACTAAATCAAAGGAATCTCGATATGTACTTCTGTTCCGGATTCCTTTCCATCCTCACCGTCCGACTCCTGAGAAGTAAACTGAATTGTCCCCTTTAACAATTCGACCCTCTCACGCATCATCAGAATACCATAATGCTTTTCCTTCGCAATATCGGATAAATCAAATCCTTTTCCGTTATCCTTGATTCTGATTACATATCTGTCATTGATATTCTTACAGCTTATCCAAATTTTTTCCGCCATGGAATGTTTTTCTATATTATTCAGACATTCCTGTATGATCCGATAGATAGAAAGAAGAAACATATCGTTTTCACATGAAACATCTTCTATCTCCTGTTCAATCTCATATTTTCCCGATTCATTTTTACAAAGCAGTAATCTTTCTATTGCCGCCTTGAAACCTAAATCATCAAAAGTCATAGGACGCAGATCAAAAATCGTATTTCGGATTTCATCTATTGTATTCTTTAAAATTTTCGTGATAACAGATAATTCCAGCTTTGCCTTTACAAGATCCTGATCCATATATAAAGAACACAACTCAATCTTATGCACCAGATGCGTCAGATTCTGTAACGAAGAATCATGCAGCTCTCCGGCAATCCTCTTTCTGTCGTTTTCCAGAAGATTCAGAATCGAAAGATCATTCTTCTTATACTCAAGGATCTTCTCTATTTTTTTTACTCTTTCCTGTAATGCATCAGATTTTACAAGAAGTGAATCATATTTTTTTTGGTGATCCTCCCTGTCTGAAACTGCCCGATCAATTTCATTTTTATGAATATCCTCTGCTCTTCTCGGCGAAAAAATTTTGAAATCCTCTGATTCTCCATCCGTAAAAGAACGCACGAAAACATCATCCTGTTTTACGCACTGAAGATGATAATTCATTTCTTCATTGACTTCAGACAGCTCTTGACGTATTTCCTGTAAAATAATCTGTAAATCCCTGTAATCCTCAATATACATGTTCTGCTCCACCTTAGAACATATGTTTGAATCAGAAACTGACCTCTTTCCTTTATAATATACTAAAATTCAAAAGAAGTAAAATAAAAAATTAAAGAGGTTCCTTAGAAGGCATACCGGCTTTCCGAGGGTATTTATTCGGCGTAGAAGAAATTTTTTCTATTACGACGAAATTTCTATAGATATCGGAATCAGGCAGATAAAAATCAATCTGCCGTACCATCTTACCGCCCAAAAGCCGAATGGCATTCTTCGCATCTTCAGTCTCCTCAGAAATCTTTTCAGATTTGTAAGGTATAAAATATCCTCCCACTTTTACAAACGGAATACAGTATTCTGAAAGCGTCGAAAGATTAGAAACCGCTCTGGAAACAACGAGATCAAACGCCTCTCGCAGCTCTCCTCTTTTTGCAGAATCTTCTGCTCTGCCATGAATTGTTTCTACCCCGGATAATTTCAGTTTTTCTATAACCGCATTTAAAAACTGTATTCTTTTATTTAAAGAATCCAACAGTGTAATCTCTAAATCCGGAAAAACAATCTTTAACACAAGACCGGGAAAACCGGCGCCCGTACCGACATCTATCAGCTTTGTTTTCTGTTTCAGATCATATGCCCTGATCAGCGATATACTGTCTGTAAAATGCTTCTTCATGACATCTTCAAACTCGGTAATTGCCGTCAGATTCATAAATCCGTTCCATTCGACAAGCATTTCATAGTAAACCATCAGCTGACTGATCTGTGCATCCGTTAAAGTAATACCAAGCTGCAGCACATCCTTTTCAAGCTGTGATGTGTTATATTTACTCAAAATCATTCCTTCCTCCTATTCATTTTTCAGATGTTCCAGATATACCAGCAGTACGGAAACATCCGCAGGAGAAACACCGGATATTCTGGAAGCCTGTCCGATGGAAACAGGTTTGAAAAGCTTAAGCTTCTGTCGCGCTTCCAATCGGAGCGAAGGAACGGAATCATAATCGATCGTTTCCGGAATCCGCTTTTTCTCCATCTTCTGATACTGTTCTACCTGACGTCTCTGTCTGATAATATATCCTTCATATTTCATCTCAATTTCAACCTGTTCTACAACTGCATCAGGAAGAGAACGCCTGTCCTTATCAATTTCCGCTATCAGCTGATACGACAGCTCCGGACGACAGATCAGCTCTGCAAGACTTGCCGCCGTCTTTAACGGTGAACTCCCGTGCTTTTCCAAAAACAGCTGAATTTCCTTATTCGCGCCGACAACCGTACTCTTCAGACGGTTCATCTCTTCTTTGATCTGACGCTCCTTGACCAGAAGCATATCATATTCTTCCTGCGAAATCAGACCGGTTTCATACCCTTTTCGGCGTAATCTGATATCCGCATTATCCTGTCTTAACAGTAACCGGTATTCAGCGCGGGAAGTCATCATACGATAGGGTTCTCTGTTATCCTTTGTCACAAGATCATCGATCAATACGCCGATATAACTCTCCGAACGGTCAAGAAGCAAAGGCTCTTTCCCGAGAATTTCCATTGCCGCATTGATTCCGGCAACCAGTCCCTGCGCGGCTGCCTCTTCATAACCGCTGCTTCCGTTAAACTGTCCGCCGCTGAAAAGCCCTTTTACATTCTTAAATTCCAGTGTAGGATACAGCTCTCTCGCATTGATACAGTCATATTCAATCGCATAAGCATTTCTGACGATTTTACAGTTTTCCAGACCGGGAACCGTTCTGTACATCGCAAGCTGTACATCCTCCGGAAGAGAAGAAGACATTCCGCCGACATACATTTCGTTTGTGTGAAGCCCCTCCGGCTCAATAAATACCTGATGCCGTTCTTTTTCTGCAAACTTTACGACCTTATCCTCAATGGAAGGACAGTACCTGGGTCCGACCCCTTCAATGATGCCTGCATAAATAGGAGAACGGTCAAGATTTCCCCTGATGATCTCATGTGTTTTTTCATTCGTATACGTCAGCCAGCAGGAAACCTGATCCTTTTGTACGGAATCGGGATCCGTCGAAAAAGAAAAAGGAATGATCCTGTCATCTCCAAGCTGCTCTTCCATCTTTGAAAAATCAATACTTCTCTTATCCATGCGCGCCGGCGTTCCGGTCTTAAAACGACGCAGCTCTATTCCCATTTCTTTCAGGGAATCAGAGAGATGCGTAGCGGCCTGTAACCCGTTCGGACCGGTATAAGTAATCGCTTCTCCGCAAAGACATCTTGCCTTCAGATACGTTCCCGTACAGAGAATGACAGCCTTTGTCTCATAAACTTTTCCGGTAAAGGTTTTTACACCCGTAATTTTTTTCTTTTCGGAATCGGTTTCTTCCCATAACAGTTCACAGACCTCCGCCTGTTTTACCGTAAGATGCTCCTGATTTTCCAAGACCTTACGCATGGCACGGGAATATTCCGCTTTATCCGCCTGTGCGCGGAGCGAATGCACGGCAGGACCCTTTGATACATTCAGCATCTTCGACTGGATAAAGGTTCTGTCAATATTTTTTCCCATCTCCCCGCCGAGCGCATCTATTTCCCTTACAAGATGTCCTTTGGAGGATCCTCCGATATTCGGATTACACGGCATCAGTGCAATACTGTCAACGCTGACCGTAAAAATTACGGTTTCCAGTCCCAGTCTCGCACAGGCAAGCGCCGCTTCACATCCGGCATGTCCCGCACCGATCACACATACATCCACTTTCTCTTTAAAATCGAACATAAACTGCCTCCGGCTATTTTCCCATACAGAATTTACTGAATATTTCTTCTACCAGATCATCTTCTATTTCTTCTCCGATGATTCTTCCGAGAGACGCATAAGCGCTCATGAGATCAATGGAATAAAAATCCTCCGGCATTCCGGTTTCTATACTTTGCTTTGTAAGCCGTAAGGAATCATAAGCCTCCTTCAACGCTTCCTTATGACGGATATTGGTAATGACAATCTCATGATTCAGATTGATTTCACCGCCAAAAAACAGCTCCGTTATCTTTTCTTCCAGCTCCTTAAGACCCTCTCCCTCCTGTGCAGAGGTCTTTACGGATATAGAAGTCTTCCCGAAAAATTCTTTTATTTCCTCTTCCTCTATCACAGACGGCAGATCACTCTTATTCAGAATGATGATCAGCTTCTTATTTTCCAGAATCGGTAAAATCTCCCTGTCATTTTCATCGAGAGGCACAGAGGTATCAACGACATAAAGGATCAGATCTGCATCCTTCGCATATTGTTTCGCCCTTTCCACACCTATTTTTTCAACTGTATCAGACGTATCCCTGATGCCCGCCGTATCAGTCAGCTGAAGACTGATATTCTGTAATCTCACAGTTTCACAAAGAATATCCCGCGTTGTCCCGGCAATCTCCGTTACGATCGCCCTTTCCTCTCCGACAAGCAGATTTAAAAGAGAAGATTTTCCGGCATTCGGCTTCCCGACAATGACCGTCCTGATACCATCCTTCATGATTTTCCCATGATCCGCCGTATCAATCAGATTTTTAATGCAAAAAATTACATCATCCAGCTTTTTATCCAGTCTCCCGGCATATCCGTCCAGACTGATATGCTCCGGATCATCCAGCGCAGATTCAATAAAAGCGATTTCATAAAGGATCTCACTCCGCAGCTGTCTGATTTTTTCTGAAAGCTTTCCTCTCAACTGATTTACGGAAGAAGCAAGTGCATATTCATTCTGAGAATGAATCAGATCCATAACGGCTTCCGCCTTTGAGAGATCTATTTTTCCATTTAAAAAAGCACGCTTCGTAAACTCACCCGGCTCTGCCAGCCGTGCGCCGCTTTTTAAAACCGTTTCCAATATTTTATTCATGACAAGAACACCGCCATGACACTGTATTTCTACCGTATCCTCGCCCGTAAAGCTTTTCGGATTTTGAAAAACAACTGCCATCACTTCATCTATAATGTCTTCCTGCCAGTCTGCACTGTCATTTTTTAAAGCATAGCCGTGATACATTTTATGGGAAGGAGCATGTTCCAATACTTTTTTTCCTGTTGCGGAACAAAAAATACGGTTTCCGATTTTTATGGAATCTTTTCCGCTGATCCTGATGATCCCGATTCCGGAATCAGTCAGACCCGTCGCGATCGCTGCGATTGTCTCACTTCTGTCTGTTCCCATTTTAAGCTCCCATCCGTCTCTTTAAGAAAACCGGATATAAAAATATATCCGGCTTTCACTTTACGTCCATTATAAACTTATTTTTTTAAAGTTACAACAACCTTTCTGAAAGGCTCGTCTCCCTCGCTGTGCGTTGTTACGTATCTGTCATTCTGAAGAGCGGAATGAATGATCCTTCTCTCATACGGATTCATCGGTTCCAGTGAAACGGGACGTCTTGTCCGCTTTACCTTGTAGGCAACGTTTTTCGCAAGATTTTCAAGCGTTTCCTTTCTTCTCTCACGATAATTCTCCGTATCGACCTTGACTCTGATATAGCTTTCAGCTTCTTTATTGACTACAAGAGATACAAGATACTGAAGAGAATCCAGCGTCTGACCTCTCTTACCGATCAGTACGCCCATGTCATCGCCGCAAAGATCAATATCCATTTCTTGGCTCTCTTCCTGATAACTGATCGTAACGACAACCTCCATATTCATTGCCGCAAATACATCGTTGAGAAATTTCTTTGCGCTGTCCTCTACGGATATCTCTTCTTCCTTCACGGCTGCCTTGATGACCGCGGGTCTGGAACCGATTCCTAAAAAACCGTTAGAACCTTCATCGATCACTTCATAATCAAGTCTGTCACTGGTAACACCAAGCTTCCTGCAGGCTTCGGTAATTGCTTCATTCACTGACTTAGCGGATACCTCAATGTATTCCATATTTCTTCCCCTCCTTAATTATCCTTGCCGCTGCGGTTATTTTTTTCATTGTATTCTTTTACCATATTTGCTTTTGCCATCATACTTCCGGGCTTTGCATTTACGGATGCCGTACTGCTGCTCTTTGACTGCTCATTTCCGTCATTGACAGGCTTTCCACTGTTTGCCCTGTTCTGAATGTTTCTGGTATTCATCGCGGCATAAGCGTTTGTCTTCTCCTGAAGCTCTTTCATCTTTTCCAGCTTTTTCGCACTCTTGACGCTGTTCTTCTTAATGATATCATCAAAATTCATCTTGTCGATGTGCTTATTGATGACAACCTGCTGGATTCCTCTGACAACACTTCCGGCGATCCAGTAAAGACCCATACCTGCGGGAAGCGTAAAGCAGAACCATGCGGACATTAACGGCATGATCATGTTCATCGTCTTCATGGACTGCGCCATGCTCGCTGCCTGATCGTTTGCGTTGTTTGTCGGCTGCTGAGGCATCAGCTTTACGTTGATCCACTGCGTCACTGCGGAAAGTACGGGAATCAGGATCGCACCGATAATAATTCCGATCGCAACCGGATCACTCGCCCATGCCGTCTTGATCAGTGCCAGCGGAGAATCCCCGATATTCAGACCGAGGAAATTATTATAGGTATTGATCAGTCCGCCATCCCCAAGGATCAGCTGTCCGTTTTCCACGGGATAAGTAAGCTCCGTCAGACCGTAATGCTGTGCAACCGTCGCAAGATCGGAAGAAGAGAGCTTATTCAGCACATCAATGATTCCGTTGGAAAGATTTCCGTTTGTAATGGACTTTCCATAAGTCGCAACGGTGGATGCAATGGAATCAATACCGGATTCCTGTAAAAATGCCGCATTATCCACGCTGATGATCTTCTCTGCAAGTACACGGAAGGTACTCCCGATCTTATTTACATAAGCGGGCATGGAATAGATAACCCGATACAATGCAAACAGAATCGGCATCTGGATCAGCAGCCATACGCAGCTTCCGCTGGGAGATACGCCGTATTTCGCATAGACAGCCTGAACCTCCTGATTCTGAGCCATCATTGCTTCCTGATCTTTTCTTCCTTTATACTTCGCCTGAATCGCCTGGATCTCAGGATTCATCTTCGCAGAAAGCTTTGAGAATTTCTGCTGCTTGATCGTAATGGGAAGCATCAGAAGATTGATAACGATCGTAAATAAAATAATTGCAAGACCAACGTTCGGAAGCCCGATCTTATCAATGACAAAGAAAATGGCATTCATGATATAACCGAGCAGCTTTGCCACCCATCCGATCAGTCCGCTGCTTTGCGTCAATAAAATAAAATTCATTTATCCTCCAGATCTTTCCCGGTATCCGTAAAATCAGGGAACAGGATCATACCCGCCCTTTGAGAAGGGATTACATCTCAATATCCTCCAAATTGCAAGAAAACTGCCCTTAAATGCTCCATATTTCTGTATCGCCTCTAAACCATATTGGGAACAGGTCGGAACATAAGGACACTTTGTCCGCTTTAACGGAGAGAGATATTTCTGATAAAACCTGATACCGGCAATTAAAAATTTTTTCATGTTAAACCTTAATGATATGATGAAGCTTTCCAAGGTGAAGCAGGGCTTTTTCTATTTCAAAATAACCTACCGAAGCTGCATTCGCCCTTGCAACGATTACAATATCCAAACCACTATTGAATACTGCTTCCTGTAATCGGTAACTTTCCCGTATCAGCCTTGTGACCCGGTGCCTCACAACACTGTTACCTACCTTTTTGCTCACACTGATTCCAATTCTGTTCTGTCCCGTACTATTTTCCTTTATATACATGACAAGATACTTATTTGCATAAGATCTGCCGTTTCTGTAGACGAATTGGAACTGATGATTCTTTTTTAAGCCTTCAGAAAATTTCATGTAATCCTCCAAAGAGATAAAAGAGAAAAAGGTCACATTTCTGTGACCTATGCTGACAATCTCTTTCTTCCTTTTGCACGTCTTGCCGCCAGAACCTTTCTTCCGCCGGGTGTACTCATTCTCGCTCTGAAACCGTGAACCTTTGCACGAGAACGCTTTTTAGGCTGAAATGTCATCTTCATCGAAACGCACCTCCTTCCTGTTTTCAGGAAAATAGCATATTGATTGTATAAGATAAAGCCGGAAATGTCAAGAAAATTCAGTAAAAATCACGTTTTTCGCGCTGTAAAATTTTTTCTGAAACAGTTATACACATAGATATCCACATAAAAACATCATAAAGTGAATTATGCACATATTGTTGATTATTTGTGGATAAATTTGGGTTTTCCTTTCACAGCATGTGAACTCTCTGTGAACATAATGAAAAAAGCCTTGAAAATCAAGGATTTTACACCACTTTGAAACTTATCCACATATTCACATAGGTATCCACATCCTTTTGTGAAATAAAATTATTAACATAGTTATCAACATTTTGTGGATAACTTTAAAAAACGGATGTTCATAACTTGCATTTGAAAACTTTCCGAATCTATATTACAATTGTGTAGGGTTGCGAAAGCGCGAAGCAGATAACAATCCGTAAAGTTCAAAGGCGGGGCTTTTCAATGATGCGTAAGCCGGCTGAATATCAGGAAGGACAGGTCTTTATCAAATGGAAGAAATCAAAGAAAACTGGCTGACAGTAAAGGAAACGATCCGGCGGGAATATAACATTTCAGATATCTCCTACCAGACATGGGTAGCGCCGCTTGAGTTTTTTAATGTTGTAGATGATGTGGTAAATATTATCATCCCCTCCGATCAGGCACACGCTCTGAATTATATTTCTTCTAAATATAAGAGCTTTTTTCAGGTTACGCTGACAGAGCTGTTCGACCATAATTATGATGTAAAATTTATTTTGGAAAAGGATGCCGGAATCCGCAATACCGCTGAAAATGAAACAATAACGGTAAATCCTGTCTACAACATCAATTATGAGAACGCAAACCTGAACCCGAAATATAAGTTTGACACCTTTGTTGTCGGCAGCAATAATAAGCTTGCCCATGCGGCATCCCTCGCCGTGGCGGAATCTCCCGGAGAGGTTTACAATCCTCTCTACCTTTACGGAGGTCCGGGACTCGGAAAAACGCACTTAATGCACTCCATCGGACATTTCATTTTAGAACAGAACCCTGATAAAAAGGTTCTCTATGTCACAAGTGAGGAATTTACCAACGAGGTGATCGAATCCATCCGAAGCGGTAACGCTGCTTCCATGACAAAGCTGCGGGATAAGTACCGGACAGTCGATGTGCTGATGGTCGATGACGTTCAGTTTATCATAGGAAAAGAAAGTACGCAGGAGGAATTTTTCCACACGTTCAATGCCCTCCACGCTGCAAGAAAACAGATCGTTCTCTCCTCGGACAAGCCGCCGAAGGAGATGGAAACGCTGGATGAACGCTTCCGTTCCCGTTTTGAATGGGGACTGATCGCAGATATCCAGCCGCCTGATTATGAGACAAGAATGGCAATCCTGCGTAAAAACGCCGAAAGCTACGACAAGCAGATTGATGAAGAAATCATTAAATACATTGCCACCAACATTAAATCAAACATCAGAGAGCTGGAAGGCGCGTTTAATAAAATCATTGCTTTTGCAAAGCTGAACAAGGTAGATCTTACAATAGAGTCTGCCGAAGAGGCGTTAAAGGATGTCATTTATCCGAACAAGGCAAAGGAAATCACGCCTACGCTGATCATTAACGTTGTAGCAGAGCATTTCGGTGTAAAACCGGAGGATATTACCTCTAAAAAGAGAAATTCCGAATTTGTACAGCCGAGACAGGTCGTCATGTATCTCTGCCGTGAGCTTACGGATGTTTCTCAGGTCAACATCGGAAAGATCCTCGGTAAAAAGGATCACACAACGGTCATTCACGGCGTGAAAAAAATTGAGGCTGAGATGGAAAACAATGAAGAGCTTCGCAATAAGATCGACATTATCATAAAAAAGCTGAATCCCTCATAATGAGGATAAATATGTGAGTTCATTTCCGATCAGAGAGGATATGATGTTCATAACTTTTTTGAAGGGATTCCGTCACCTTAAGGGAATGTTGATAACCTGACAGTTATACTGAAGTTATTCTGAAATATTATGCTACTTTTCCATTCCATTTTGTCCCGAAAAATAGTATAATAGAATCGGTTATGCACATATCAACCCTTATTAAGAATAAGATTATGAATTTCTTTTTATATTTATATCATTTGCGTGCGATACGCAGACGTCTTAAGACAGGAAGGGAGTTATTCACATGAAATTAGTTTGTACGAAATCAAATCTGCTGAACGGTCTGCAGATTGCATCAAAAGCCGTTTCCAGTAAAACGACAATGTCCATTCTGGAATGTATCATGATCGATGCGACAAAAGGAATCATTACATTGACTGCAAATGATATGGATCTCGGCATAGAGACGATCATAGAGGGAGACATTCTGGAAAAAGGAGCAATTGCCCTTGACGCAAAGATGTTTCTTGAAATGGTAAAGAGATTTGATGACAATGACAGCGAGGTCGTCATTGAAACGGATTCCTCCTTTAAGACGGTCGTAACCTGCGGAAAGGCAGTTTATACCATCATAGGAAAATCAGGAGAGGATTTTTCCTATCTCCCTGTCGTAGAAAAGCAGGACAGTATCGTAATCAGCCAGCTGACGTTGAAGGATGTCGTAAGACAGACAATCTTTTCCATATCGGATAATGACAACAATAAGCTGATGACGGGTGAGCTGTTTGAGATCAACGGTACGGAGATGAGGGTTGCATCCCTGGACGGACACCGTATTTCCATCCGTAAGATTGAGATGAAGGATTCCTGTTCTCCGAAGAGGGTTGTTGTTCCCGGAAAGACCTTAAATGAGCTGAGCAAGATTTTACCGGGCGGCGCGGACAGTATTGTAACCATTTCCTTTACGGAAAAGCATATTGTGTTTGAGTTTGAAAATACAACAGTTGTTTCAAGGCTGATCGACGGCGAATATTTCAATATTGACCAGATGCTTTCGAGCGATTATGAGACAAAGGTAAAGATTAATAAAAAAGAGCTGATCAATTGTATCAACAGAGCGACCCTTCTTGTGAAGGAGGGTGATAAGAAGCCTATCATCATCAATATTACGGACGGTAACATGGGAATGAGAATGAATTCCATTCAGGGAGGCTTCAATGAGGATATTGATATTGAAAAGCAGGGGAAGGATCTGATGATCGGCTTTAATCCGAGATTTCTGATCGATGCGCTCAGGGTCATTGATGAGGAAGAGGTCGATCTGTATATGGTGAATCCCAAAGCGCCCTGTTATATCAAAAATCCCGAAGAAAGCTATATTTATATGATTCTTCCGGTGAATTTTACGACCGTAAGCTGAAAATCGGATTTTGTGCAGAAATGAGGGACCGTTATGGAAATTATCCGTTTGAGAGAGGATTATATCAAGCTGGGGCAGGCTTTAAAGGCGGCAGGGTATGTGGAATCCGGCGTTGATGCAAAGTTTGCCGTACAGGACGGAAAAGTAAAGGTAAACGGCAAAGTCGAGACGCAGCGCGGGAAAAAGCTGGTTTCCGGTGATATGGTCGAATATGACGGAAAAAAGATAAAGATAGAAGCGTAAAAGAAAGAGCCGGCTTAAAGGTGTATACATGATAATTAAGTCAATAGAACTGGCAGATTACAGGAATTACGATTCCCTGAATCTGGAATTTGACCGTGGAACGAATATTCTTTACGGAGACAACGCCCAGGGAAAAACAAATATATTAGAGGCAATTTTTGTCTCTGCAACGACGAAGTCGCACAAAGGGAGCAGAGACAGGGAGATTGTCCGCTTCGACAGAGAGGAAGCGCATATCAGGACTTATCTCGAAAAGGACGGCGTAGAGACGAGAGTGGATATGCACTTAAGAAAGGCAGGGTCAAAGGGCATTGCCATAGACGGTCAGAAGCTGAAAAAGGCGGCTGATCTCCTTGGACTCTGTAATGTCGTATTCTTTTCCCCGGAGGATCTCGGTATCATCAAGAACGGACCTTCCGAGAGAAGAAGATTTGTGGATATGGAGCTTTGTCAGCTTGACAGCTTTTATCTCTATA
>CAZVWN010000026.1:12277-19173 GCA_964631065.1 uncultured Acetatifactor sp. | reverse complement strand
GAAGACTGTGTAAGCAATGCAGATCAGTCGCCGGAAATGGCGGCTGATCTTTTTTTGTGCTGAAAATATATCATAAAAAGGGAATAGTTTGTATGAATTTTAAAATCGTTGGATGATTTTTCGGAATAGAATTAAAATATAAGGGAGATGATAATGTCGGTTTTGCGTCTTGATTTCCGTTGACAACATATCAATATATGATATAATGAAAATGGGAAATAAACAAGAGTATCGAGAACTATATTTCAAAGAAAGAGAGGTGCATGTATGGAAAAGCCATATATTGATTTTGTATATGAAGTAATGGTCGGACAGGAGATTGGTAAACCGATTTATATCAGCAGAATAAGCGGGTATATGGCGGATGTATATCAGATGCCGCTAAAAAAAGCAGCAGGTGCCGCTTCGGTAGCCTGTAAACGCATTATGGATAATGGCTTGATTCCGGAGCTTCGATTTTATCAGAAAGGAGTATATTATCGTGCAGTGGCAACTCCTTTTGGAGAAACCGGGATAGATAAGGAACAGTTGATTGCTGATAAGTATCTTATAAATGATACCGGATATGAGACCGGGTTAACAGTGCTTCACCGGATGGGACTTACCTCACAGATGCCGAGGGAAAGAGTGCTTGCATCCAACAGAGCCGGCGACTGTGCAAGACCGGATGTAAAGCTGGGTGTTGTGGTACGCCCGCCAAAGGTGGAGATAAATGCGGAAAATAAACAGTATCTTATGCTGCTTGATGTATTGGACATTCTCGGGGAAGCTCCGGTGGATGTTCCTAATCCATATACGGTTATCGGCAGCTATATTGACAGACTGGAGCTTGAGTATCAGAAACTGCTTGCACTCGCAGATAATTATTATAACAGGAATACAATTATACAGTTAGCACATGTAGCAGGAGGCGGACTATGAAATTGCACGAAGATGTAAATGCTTTTCGGGTG
The DNA here is from genome assembly GCA_964631065.1 of uncultured Acetatifactor sp. Lineage (GTDB taxonomy): Bacteria > Bacillota > Clostridia > Lachnospirales > Lachnospiraceae > Acetatifactor. The sequence goes on along the minus strand of CAZVWN010000026.1, from coordinate 18,220 downwards.
TTGATAAATGATATCCATGAGAGAACAGGATATCGTCCGGATGTATTGGAAAAGGATTACTATGTTGTGCTGATGCTGGAGGAACTGGCAAAATTGCAGGAGGAAGGATTGCCGGCATATTTTAAGGGTGGTACTGCATTGTATAAGGCATTGCATACAACAAACCGTTTTTCGGAGGATATTGATTTATCCGTGGACACAAGAGACTGTAGCAGAACACAGAATGATAAGCGGTTGGAAAAAGCAACAAAGAAGTATACATCATTAAAAAGAGAAAGCGGTGAAGGATTTACAAACCGTTCAGAAGTGGTATCGGTATATTCCTATAAACCTGTAATGGATTATGATGAGGATGATGTACTACAGAGATTTGGAAAATTAAAAATCGAAGCAACATCATTTACCATCGGCGAACCGGTAACGCATATGGTTGTGGCTGCAATGATATATGAGCTGGCAACAAGGGAACAACGTGCAATTTTGGAGAATATGTACGATGTCAGACCATTCAGTGTGCAGACGATTACAATGGAAAGAATATTCGTTGACAAGCTGTTTGCTGCAGAGGCATATGTTAGAAAGTCAGCAGAAAAAAATCGTGCATTTGAAGCGGCTAAGCATATATATGACCTTGCTGTTATGGGTAAGCTGCCTCTGATTCAGAAACTGATGACAGATGAAGAACAGTTGAAACATCTGCTTGACATTAGAATGACGGAAGAACTTGACAGACACGATGGAATAGCCGGAGTAACGCCTTCGGAATTCACGTTTTTTGAAGATGCAGGAAATAATCGGTATGTGATAAATGCCTATGAAATCATGCAGAGACAGTATGTTTTGAGGGAATGCGACAGGATACCATATGAAAACGCTATTGTTGCGTTAAAGGATATCAGGCAGTCACTTGAAAAGAATCGTGCATGGAATCAGACGGTTAAGATTCTGCGGAAAGTGTACGATAGAAATAGTGAATGAGATGCGATGAAAAAGCATACGGCAGATTACACGGATGTAGCGTAAAAGCGACAGGGATGGAGGGAACATGAAGATCGGAGAGGCACTTGAGAAATATCGGGAATACCGGCAGATTCTCGTCGATCAGACGAGGGAGCTTGTAACGCAGCGGGATGCGGCGCGGAAGAAAGCGGGAGTTACGGGAGCGGCGGAGGATGCGGAGCTTGCCGCGACGCTGGAGCTGTCCATACAGGAGACACAGGAGAAGTTTGATGCGAATCAGACGGTTTTAGATAAGCTGGTGGAGCAGCAGTGTTTTCTGGCAAATGCGGAGAGCGCAAGGCAGCAGGGAGAGGCGATGGCGGATTCTGCGATGGAGCTGGGGAAGATCATGGAGGTTGCCAGGCGGATCGCGTCGGGCGCGAAGGTTCCGTATCAGGATGAGAAGAAGCTGATGGAGTATGACGGCGATCTCTATCAGGCGGTCAAGACTGCGGCGGCGCTCAATAAGATGTCGGATAAAAAACGGAAGGAATACGATTCCCTCTGGGAGGACGAGGAGAAAAGGGAAGAGAATCCCGATCCGATGGAGCTTGCCGATAACACGGAGGTCTCCGGAATTGCGCTGCCGGATATCCCCTTAGATACGGGAATGACGGAAGCGGCTGCGGAATAGCATGCGTAAGGCGATTTCGGGAGAACAGGAAACGAAAAGAGGAAAAGGAATGGAACGACAGTTTAAGGAGCTTTATCAGAAAGGCGAGATCGAATTTGAGGCGATCGACGATTACAGCTACGAGTGGGGAATGAGCGATGATGAGAGGACGCTGGCGCAGTACCTCGGTCTGAATGCAGAGGAAGAGGATGCCTGGGTCAGCGTCGGGGAGGATGCATTGCGTAAGCTGCTGGATCAGGGGAAACCCCGGACGTAACGAAAAAAAAGTCTGGGGAGATACTGCGTCTACAGTCTGCGGAAGGGATCCCAGAGGCGCATCAGAATCCCGTAAGGCGTGAATTTTGCAAGGATGCGGTGCAGCGTACAGGCAAAGCCGGGCGTGGAAACGGACCGTCCGCGCGCCGCAGTGCGCAGGGAACGCCTGACGACATCTTTTTTATAGGTAGCGAACGCGAAGTTGTCGATGTAGTGGCTGTCCTTCGTCCGCTTTGCCGTGTCGATAAAGTCCGTATCCCTGATCCAGTAAGGACAGACGGCTGTCACGCTGATTCCGGTTCCCTGCAGTTCTCTTCCGAGCGAGCGCGCATAGCGGTAGAGAAAGGACTTGGACGCGGAATACACGTTCAGATACGGAAAAGGCTGGAAGGACGCCGTGGAGCAGATCTCGAGGATGCGGCTGCCGCTGTGCATATAGGGCAGCGCCGCCTGCGTCAGCATGACGGCAGCCTTACAGTTTAAGTCGATCATCCTGCAGCACTGCTCCGGGGTAATGTCCCGATAGCTGCCGATCTTGCCGAACCCCGCGGCGTTGACCAGAACGCGGATGTCCGGCTTTTCTTTTTCCATAAGCTCTGCGAGCGTCTGAAGAGAGGCGGGATCCGTCAGATCGAGCGGGATCGGGCGAAACGGTGTCTTTATTTCATCCCGCAGCGCCTCCAGCAGTTCCCTTCTTCTTGCAATGCCCCAGATTTCATGGTAGCATCCGGCCGCGTCGAGCTGTCTCACATATTCTGCCCCGAGACCGCCGGAAGCGCCGGTGATGATGGCGATATTCATGTTCTGTAATCCTCCGTGAAAAGTCAGATAGAACCATTATATGTCAAAAAACGAATTTCTAAAAGCTTTTTTTTAACTTTCTATTGACTTTTGCACTTTAAACTGCTAAAATCCTGAAATGACAGGAGAAGCCGGTACGACAGCCCCTGTCGGAAAGAGCAGCAGAGCTGTATGGATAGCGAAGAAAGTACGAGGTGGAAGGCTATGAAGGAGATTTCCGGTCTGATCGCATACCGTCCGGACGTGAAGGTGATTGATGCCACGCTGCGCGACGGCGGTCTGGTAAATGATTTTTATTTTACGGATGAGTTTGTCAAGGCGCTGTATCTGGCGAATCTGCGCGCCGGCGTGGACTATATGGAATTTGGTTACAGAGCGTCGAAGGAGATGTTCGACGAGACGAAGTTCGGCAAGTGGAAATTTTCCCGGGATGAGGATATCCGGGCGATCGTCGGGGAAAATGCGACGGATTTAAAGATTGCGGTCATGGCGGACGTCGGGAGATGCGATTATAAGACGGATATCGTAAACAGGGCGGACAGTCCGGTCGATCTGATCCGCGTTGCCACTTATATCAATACGATTCCCGCCGCCGTGGATATGATCGAGGATGCCGCAAGGAAGGGCTATGAGGTGAGCTGTAACATCATGGCGATCTCGAACGTGCGGGAGAGTGATCTGAAGGTGGCGCTGGACATTCTCGGACAGACGCCCGTCAATGTGCTCTATATCGTAGACAGCTACGGCGCGATCTATCCGGAGCAGATGGCGCGGATTGCGGACATTTACCTGGAGATTGCGGAAAAGTACGGGAAAAAGGTCGGGATCCATGCGCACAACAATCAGCAGCTTGCCTTTGCGAATACCATAGAGGCGGTCGGAGACGGCGTTGACTGGCTGGATGCCACTTACGCTTCCATGGGAAGGGGCGCGGGCAACTGCGCGATGGAGCTGCTGCTGGGCTTTTTGCGGAATCCGAAATATAATGTATATCCTGCGATTCAGTTTATTGATACCCATATGAATCAGCTGAAGGAGGAGGGCGTCGTATGGGGGTATGATCTGCAATATCTGATGACGGGACTTTTAAACCAGCATCCGCGTGCGGCGATCCGGTTTACGAAGGAGAACCGTCACGACTATACGGAATTTTACAGGGAGATTGTCGTACAGGATTGAAGGGAAGCGCCCCTGAAAGGAAATACCCCCTTCTGCCGGCAGTGAGCGGTATGCCGGCAGAAGGATTTTTTTGACTCTTTACTTTACCGTGCTACCATGTTAAAATAAACCGTATTCCGAATGGGCGGAACCTATTGGAAAGGGAGGAAGTATTATGAAAAAGAAATTTGTGATGTTGTTTGCGGCGATGATGATCTCGGGACTTGCGCTTACGGGCTGCGGCGCTTCTAAGACGGATGCGGACGGACCGGTGTACGCGGTCGAGGCAGGAAGTGCGGGAGAGGCTGCGGCAAAGGAAAACGGCTTTGCCTATCATTCCGTGGCTTCACAGGCTGACGCGCTGATGGAGGTGGCGGCAGGAACCTCTGACGCTGCGATCATAGATCTTCTGATGGCGGGGGCGATGATCGGCGAGGGAACGAGTTATCCGGATTTAAAGCACACGGACGAGCTGACGACGGAGGAGTACGGCGTCGGCTGCAGAAAGGGCTCGGATCTTGCGTCTTACATTGATGCCGTTCTGGCAGCCGCTTATGCGGACGGTACGCTGGGGGAGATCGCGGAGAACTACGGTGTACAGGAAGCGATCGTTGCGCAGGAGAACCGTGAGTATACGGCATCCGCAGACAGCGATGTCGAGTATATTAAGGGAAAGGGAACGCTGATCGTCGGCATTACCGAGTTTGCGCCGATGGATTATCAGAATGAATCCGGCGAATGGATCGGCTTTGACGCGGATATGGCAAGGCTGGTCGCAAAGGAGCTTGGCGTGGAGGCGGAGTTTGTCGTTATCGACTGGGATACGAAGACGATGGAGCTGGATTCCAAAAACATTGACGTCGTATGGAACGGCATGACGCTGACGGATGAAGTGAAGAATGCAATGGAGTGTACGAACGCATATTGCAACAATGCGCAGGTGGTTGTGGTTGCAAAATAGGATGAGAGGCTGACGGGATGATCTGGACGGTAACAAGGGCGCTGCTCGGTGGTCTGGCGACCACGTTTGAAATTTTCATATTTACGCTGATCTTTGCCCTGCCGCTGGGGCTGGTTATTGCATTCGGTTCCATGAGCCGGTGGAAACCGCTGCGGTATCTTGTCGATCTTGTCGTATGGATTGTCAGGGGAACGCCGCTGATGCTGCAGCTGCTGATTATTTTTTACGGGCCGGGACTCTGGTTCGGCCACAATATCTGGAGCGGCGACGAACGGGGAAGGATTACGGCGACGGTGGTTTCGTTTGCGCTGAACTATGCCTGTTACTTTTCCGTGATCTTTAAAGGCGGGATCGAGGGCGTTCCCAAAGGGCAGCAGGAGGCGGGGCAGGTGCTCGGCATGACAAAGGGACAGATCTTTTTCCGCGTCACGCTGTTACAGATGGTGAAGCGGATCGTGCCGCCGATGTCCAACGAGATCATCACGCTTGTCAAGGATACCTCTCTTGCGCGGATGATCGCGGCGTATGAGCTGACCTTTGCCGGATTTTCGTTCATGAAATCGGACGGACTGACGTGGCCGCTGTTTTACACGGGCGTCTTTTATCTGGCGTTTGTGGGGATTCTGACGCTTTTGTTTAACTATATCGGGCGGAAGCTGGATTACTTCAGATAGGGGGCGCGTCATGGCATTTTTAGAGGTTCACGGAATAGAAAAGCGTTTTGATAAGACAGAGGTATTAAAAAATGTGAGCTTTACGCTCGAGGAGGGGAATGCGCTCGCCCTGATCGGCTCCTCCGGTTCGGGGAAGACGACGCTCCTACGCTGCCTGAATTTTTTAGAAACGCCGGATGCGGGAACGATCTCCGTAAAGGGAGAGATGCTGTTTGACGCGGCGGCTCCGGAGCGGGAGAGGGAGCGTGCGCTGCGTAAAAAAAGGCTGCATTTCGGTATGGTATTCCAGTCCTTCCATCTCTTCCCGCAATATACGGCGTTAGAGAACGTGATGCTGGCAGAGCAGCTTCTCGCGAAGGAGCGGCAGGATTATAAGAGGAATAAGAAGCAGATCCTTTCGCAGATTGAGGAGCACGGGAAACAGCTGCTCGATCAGATGGGACTTTCGGAGCGGATGCAGC
>CAZVWN010000026.1:3777-12177 GCA_964631065.1 uncultured Acetatifactor sp. | reverse complement strand
GCTTTGTCGGAAACGGCGAAAACAGTTGAATTTCAGCCGTTGTATGTGTATACTTAAGAAGGGTGCGGGATTTCCGGTATGGAGCGGATATGCCCTTTCCCGAAGAGAGAGACCGAAGAAAGGTATGGGTAGCAGGAATGAAGATCAACAGTGTTTGTGTACAGGGCGGTTATACGCCGGGAAACGGAGAACCGCGTCAGATTCCGATCGTACAGAGTACGACGTTTAAGTATGATACAAGCGAGGATATGGGAAAGCTGTTTGACTTAGAGGCGAGCGGTTATTTTTATACCAGACTCCAGAATCCGACGAATGATTATGTGGCGGCGAAGATCGCGGCGCTTGAGGGCGGTACGGCGGCAATGCTGACGAGCAGCGGACAGGCGGCGAATTTTTATGCGCTGTTTAATATCTGCGGCTGCGGGGATCATATCGTTGCGTCGAGTACGATCTACGGCGGAACCTTTAATCTGATCTCCGTAACGATGAAACGGATGGGCATCGACGTTACGTTTGTCAGCCCTGACGCGACGGAGGAGGAGATCAACGCGGCGTTTCAGGACAACACAAAGGTCATGTTCGGCGAGACGATCGCGAATCCGGCGCTGACGGTGCTGGATATCGAAAAGTTCGCGAAATGTGCGCATGCACACGGTGTTCCGCTTGTGATCGACAATACGTTTGCAACGCCGGTAAACTGCAGACCCTTTGAGTGGGGAGCGGATATCGTAACGCATTCCACGACAAAATATATGGACGGGCACGGCGCGGCGGTCGGCGGCGCGATCGTTGACAGCGGAAGGTTTGACTGGATGGCGCATGCGGAGAAATATCCCGGGCTCTGTACGCCGGATGACAGCTATCACGGCGTGACCTATGTGGAGAGATTCGGGAAGGAGGGCGCGTTCATCACAAAGTGTACCGTGCAGCTGATGCGTGACCTCGGCTCGATCCAGAGCCCGCAGAATGCGTTTATCTTAAACCTCGGGCTGGAAAGTCTGCATGTGCGCATGAAGCGGCATTGCGAGAACGGACAGGCTGTCGCGGAATACCTTGCCGGGCATGAGAAGGTGGCGTATGTCAATTACTGCGGCTTAAAAGGGGATAAGTATTATGAGCTGGCGCAGAAATATCTGCCGGACGGAAGCTGCGGCGTTGTCTCCTTCGGCTTAAAGGGAGGCAGGGAGGCTGCGAGCGTCTTTATGAAGAGCCTGAAGCTGGCGGCGATCGAGACGCATGTGGCGGATGCGAGAACCTGCTGTTTAAATCCTGCGTCCAGCACGCACCGGCAGATGACGGATGAACAGCTGAAGGAAGCGGGCGTTCCGGCAGAGCTGATCCGGATCAGCTGCGGGATTGAGGATAAGGAAGATCTGATCGCGGATCTTGCACAGGCGCTTGCACAGATTTAAAAGGGGAGTCTATGGACTGCAAAGAATTTGAAAAGCTGATACCCGGCTTCATAGAACAGAGACTGGATTATCCGACCTTAAAAAAGTTCAGCGGACACATGGAGCAGTGTGAAAACTGTAAGGAGGAGCTGGTGATCCGGTTTCTTGTGACGGAGGGTGTGCAGAGACTGGAGGAGGGAAGCGCCTTTGATCTGCAAAGGGAGCTTGACCGTAGGCTGAGCGAAATGCAGTGCCGGCTTAAAAAGCACGGCAGGATGCTCCGGATCGGCATCGCCATGGAGCTTGTCGCCGCCTGTCTTCTGATCGGGATTGTGGTATGGATTTTGTTGTAATGGAGAGGTTGCAGGATGAACAGGCAGGGAAAGCTTGTACTGATCGATGGACACAGTATTTTAAACAGGGCGTTTTACGGCGTGCCGGACCTGACGAATGCGCAGGGAATGCACACGAACGCCGTGTATGGATTCTTAAATATTCTGTTTAAGATACTCGAGGAGGAAAAACCGGAGTATCTTGCCGTGGCGTTTGACGTGCATGCGCCGACCTTTCGGCATGAGCTGTACGCGGCGTACAAGGGAACCAGAAAGCCGATGCCGGAGGAGCTGCGCGAACAGGTGCCCGTGCTGAAGGAGGTTCTGCGCGCCATGGAGATCGTCACGGTGGAACAGGCGGGTCTTGAAGCGGACGATATCCTCGGTACGCTGGCGAAGAAGGCACAGAGCGAGGGCATGGAGGTCGCGCTTGTCTCCGGAGACAGGGATCTTTTACAGATTGCGGATACGCATATCAAGATCCGGATACCGAAGACGAAAGCGGGACGGACGGAAATAGAGGACTATTACCCGGAGGATGTACGGCGCGTGTATGAGGTGACGCCGCTTCAGTTTATCGAGCTGAAGGCGCTGATGGGTGATACGGCGGATAATATCCCGGGGGTTCCGAAGGTGGGGCAGAAGACGGCGACGGAGCTGATGCGCACCTACGGCTCTCTGGCGGAGATTTATGCGCATGTGGAGGAAATTCCGAAGAAGAGTATCCGGGAATCGCTGATACAGAACAGAGAGCTTGCCGGGCTGAGTAAGACGCTTGCGACGATCCGGACGGACTGCGGGGTTTCTCTCGATTATGAGAAAGCGGCGGCGGAAGGGTTCTTTACGCCCGCTGCCTATCAGCTGTTTCAGAAGCTCTCCTTTAAAAATATGCTCAGCCGTTTTGAGACGGGGACGGCGGAAGCGGCGGGGGCGGCAGAAGCGGCGGTTTTTACACAGCTGAAGACGCAGCGGGAGTTTCTGGAATGTCTTGAGAGAATGCCGCATACGAAACGGTGCGGTCTGTTTCTCGCCATAGAGGGAGAAAGGCTGCTCGGCGCTGCCGTGAGCGGCGGGGAAGGCGCAGAAAGGGAAACCTTCTTTTTTGCCGTGCGCGAGCCGGAGAATGTACAGCTGTCTCTTTTTGAGAGCGCGGGGAATACGGACGCAGATACGGATACGGAGACCTTAAGGGAGGCGCTGCGCAGCTTTTCCGCAGACAGAGAGCTTGCGTCGTTTGATATCAAAAGGCAGTATGCGTTTCTTGCGCAGGATACGACGGACAGATATTTTGACATCCTGATCGGCGCGTATCTGCTCAATCCGCTCAAAAATGATTATGATGCGGAGACGATTGCCTTTGAACATCTCGGCAGGACAATCCCGGGGAGAGGAGAACTGCTCGGGAAACGGAGCCTTTCTCAGGCGGCGGAGGAGGAGCCGGAAAAGTTCATGCGCTTCTGCTGTTACCATGCGTCCGTTTCGGCGGAGGCAGCGGCCGTGCTGGAGGAAAAGCTTCAGGCAGCAGGGATGGACAGGCTGATGCGGGAGATTGAGATGCCGCTCTCGCTTGTGCTCTACGACATGGAGCGCGAGGGCGTGGAGGTGCGCAGGGAAGAGCTGAAGGCTTACGGGGATGCGCTGGTTAACCGGATCGGAGAGCTGGAACGGTCGATCCATGCTCAGGCGGGAACGGAATTTAATATCAATTCCCCGAAGCAGCTGGGAGAGGTGCTGTTTGAGACGATGCAGCTTCCGGGCGGAAAGAAGACGCGGACGGGATACTCCACGGCGGCGGATGTTCTGGAAAAGCTTGCGGGAGAGTATCCGATCGTGAAGGATATTCTGGAATACCGGACGCTGACGAAGTTAAAGTCCACTTATGCGGACGGGCTTGCCGCCTGTATCGGACCGGATCAGAGGATCCACACAAGCTTTAACCAGACGATCACGGCGACCGGGCGTATCAGCTCGACGGAGCCGAATTTACAGAATATACCGATGCGCATGGAACTTGGGAGAAGGATACGCAAGGTCTTTGTCCCGCGCGAGGGGTATCTGTTCATGGATGCCGACTATTCCCAGATCGAGCTGCGCGTCCTCGCCCATATGTCCGGGGATGAACAGCTGATCGAGGCATATCATATGGATCAGGACATTCACAGGATCACGGCGTCGAAGGTATTCCACACGCCCTTTGACGAGGTGACGGATTTACAGCGCCGCAATGCGAAGGCGGTCAATTTCGGCATTGTCTACGGGATCAGCTCCTTCGGCTTAAGTCAGGATTTAAGCATCAGCCGGAAGGAGGCTGCGGAATATATAGAACAGTATTTTGCAACGTATCCGAAGGTGAAGGCGTTTCTGGACAGGCTGGTCGCGGACGCAAGGAAAAACGGCTATGTGACGACCATGGCGGGGAGACGCAGACCGGTTCCCGAGCTTTCCTCCTCAAATTTCATGCAGCGTTCCTTCGGCGAGCGTGTCGCAATGAATTCCCCGATTCAGGGAACGGCGGCAGACATTATCAAGATCGCCATGATCCGCGTCTGGCGCGCCCTGCGGGAAGCGGGATTACGGTCGAGGCTGATCTTACAGGTACACGACGAGCTTGTCATTGAGACGCTGCGGGAGGAAGAAGAACAGGTGCGCCGGATTCTGACGGAAAACATGAAGGCGGCGGCTGCGCTTCAGGTGACGCTGGAGATTGATCTGCACACGGGAGAAAACTGGTATGAAGCCAAATAAACCTTTATTCATCGGCATTACGGGCGGGATCGGCGCCGGAAAGTCCGAGATCCTGCGCTATATAGGGAAGCATTATCCGTGTGAGATCTATCTCGCGGACGAGGTCGCACATCTGGTAAAGGAGCCGGGGACGGACTGCTATGGGAAGCTGCTTGTGCTTTTGGGAGAGGAGATCCTTGCCGCGGACGGGCAGATTGATAAGGCAAAAATGGCGGCGAAGATCTTTGCGGATGCCGGACTGCTGGAAAAGGTCAATGCGATCATCCATCCGGCGGTACGGACGTATCTTCTGGAACGGCTTGCCATGGCAAGGGAAAAGAAGGAGACGGAGCTTTTTTTTGTGGAGGCTGCGCTGCTACTTGAATGCGGCTACGGCGGGATCGTGGATGAAATGTGGTACATCCATGCCGATGCGTCTGTCAGGCGCAGACGGCTGGCGGAAAGCCGGGGCTACAGCAGCGAACGGATCGACAATGTGATGGCAAAGCAGCTTTCCGAGGAAGCGTTCCGCAGCCGGTGCGATTTCGTGATAGACAACAGCGGGTTACTGACAGAAACGTTCAGGCAGATTGATAAGAAACTGGAGGCTTTTACATGGCGGGAGTAAGGGAAGGACAGGGACAGCTTGTATTCGGGCTGGATATCGGAACCAGAAGTATCGTAGGAACGGTGGGATACCTTGGCAGCGACGGGTTTCATGTGCTGGCGCAGTGTTCCAGAGAGCATGAGACCAGAGCCATGCTGGACGGTCAGATTCATGATATCGGCAAGGTCGGGGAGACGATCCGTCTTGTAAAGGAGCAGCTGGAGGAGAAGCTGAACCGCAGTCTGACGGAGGTCTGTATTGCGGCGGCGGGGCGCGTGCTGCGGACGGTGACGACGCATGCGGAGCAGAGCTATGAGGCGGAGCATGAGGTCACGGAGGAGGATGTTGCCGCGCTCTCTACCATGGGAATTGAACAGGCGTATGAGGAGTTTCAGAAGACGAACGACACGGAGATGAAGTTTTACTGCGTGGGTTATACGCCGATGCGCTACTATATGAACGGATATCAGATCGGCAATCCGGTCGGGCATAAGGTCAGGAGCATGGCGGCTGATCTGATCGCGACGTTTCTGCCGGATGATGTCGTGGACGGACTGTATAAAGCGGTGGAGCTTGCGGGACTGCATGTGGCGAATCTGACGCTGGAGCCGATCGCGGCGATTCAGGTTGCAATCCCGGAAAAATTCCGTATGCTGAATATGGCGCTTGTGGATGTCGGCGCGGGAACCAGCGATATTTCCATTACGAAGGACGGAACGATCACGGCATACGGCATGATTCCCGTTGCGGGAGACAGCCTGACGGATATTCTGGTACAGCATTGTCTGGTGGAGTTTGATACCGCAGAACGGATCAAGCGCGCGGCGGGCGTACAGGAGATGATAGAATATGAGGATATCATGGGTCTGCCGCAGACGATTTCGGCGAAAGAGGTAGCGGAGATCCTTGGGGCTTCCGTCCGTGAAATGGCGAAGCAGGTTGCGGACTGTATCAGGGAGCTGAACGGAGAAAAGGCAGTCAGCGCGGTATTTGTCGTCGGCGGGGGCGGCATGATCCCGGGATATACGGAAGCGCTGGCAGAGGAGCTTGGCATCGTAAAGGAGCGTGTCGCAATCAGAGGACAGGAGGTTTTGCGGGCGGTTGCCTTTGAAAACGAGAATCCGAGGATGGATGCCATGATGGTGACGCCGGTCGGCATCTGTCTGAGCTATTATGAGCAGAGCAACAATTTCATTTTCGTGAACTTTAACGGGAAACGGATCCGTCTCTATGATAACGGGAAGCTTTCCGTTGCGGATGCCGCCGTGCAGTCGGAATTCTCGAATGAGGATCTGTTCCCGAAGCGCGGGCGGGCGCTTACCTTCCTTGTCAACGGAAAGAGCAGGATCGTGCGGGGCTTGCAGGGAGAGGCGGCGGTCATCCGGGTCAACGGTGAGACGGCGGATATCCACAGGCAGGTACATAACGGGGATCAGATCGAGATGATACCGTCTACGGCGGGAGATGCCGCGTATCTTGAGCTGGGAAAGCTTCCGGAGCTGTCGGAGCAGCTTCATGTCGCGGTCAACGGCAGCAGGATCAGTCTTCCGAAAACGGCGCTTGTCAACGGCGTGCTGGAGAACGAGTTTTATCCGGTAAAGGAAGGAGATGCGGTCGTTGTCCGGAATTTTTATACGGTCAGCGAGATCGCGACATTTATGGATACCGTTCCGGGAAGGGAAATTCTGGTGAATGATACGCCGGCAAAGCCGGATACGAAGATCTATGAGAATTTTACGCTGAGCTGGCAGGAGGAGAGCGGGGAAGCCGTTTCCGAAAGTGCCGGTGAGACGGCAGCGGAAAAAGAGGAAACGACATCCCGAAATGAGACGCAGGAGACCTGGGAGGGGGGCAGCGCCGCGTCTGAAAGCGCGGTGACTGTCGCGGTCAACGGCAGACCGGTTACAATGACCGGGAAAGTCAATTATGTTTTCGTAGATGTATTTTCCTTCATCGACTTTGATCTGAGCGCTCCTGCCGGACGTGCCATCGTTACGAGACTGAACGGAAGAAATGCGGAATACATGGAGCCTTTAAAGACAGGCGATGTCCTTGAGATTTATTGGGAGACATGATGAAGCATAAGGCTCTGCCGTCGGTGCGGAGAAAAGCCTATGCGGGAAAGGAACAAGAGTATAAAATGAGGTTATGCAGTATAGCAAGCGGGAGCAGCGGCAACTGTATCTATGTCGGGTCGGATGCCACGCATCTGCTTGTGGATGTCGGTATCAGCGGAAAGCGCGTGGAGAGCGGGCTGAATGAGATCGGTCTTACGGGACGCGATATCGACGGAATATTGGTGACGCATGAGCACGCGGATCATATTGCGGGACTTGGCGTGATCGCCAGAAAATATGAGATTCCGGTTTATGCGACGGCGGGAACGATTGATGCCATTAAGCGCAGCGCGAATCTCGGGAGACTGGATGAGAATCTTTTTCATGAGGTGCGGGAGGATCAGAAGCTGACGCTGAAGGATCTGACGGTCAATCCGATGCATATTTCCCATGATGCCGCCCAGCCTGTCGGATATCGTGTATCCTACGGCAATAAGAAGGTTGCCGTCTGTACGGATCTTGGCGTATATAACGATTATACGGTGGAATGCCTAAGGGGGATGGATGCGCTTCTTTTGGAGGCGAACCATGATGTCAATATGCTGCAGGTCGGTCCCTATCCCTATTATCTGAAACAGCGGATTTTGGGGGAGCGCGGGCATCTTTCCAACGACAATTCCGGAAAGCTGCTCTGCAGGATCCTGCATGACGGGTTAAAGGCGGTTCTGCTCGGACATCTGAGTAAGGAAAACAATCTGCCGGAGCTTGCCTTTGAGTCTGTCCGCATGGAGATCAATATGGGAAACTGCGGTTATCGGGCGGGGGATTTCGATATCCGCGTCGCAAAGCGCAACGAGGTGACGGCGGCGGTCGTTGTCTGAAAATGATGAAGATTTAACATAAAGAAAAATCTTACAACGGAGCGATTACAGGCATTGCAATTTATTGGCATGCCGGACTTGCAATATTTGGGAAAATGTAGTTTAATAGAGATAAGGATGAACGGGAGACGGAAGGAAGACGAACATGAAGAAAACAATTATCACCGTAGTCGGGAAAGACACAGTCGGAATCATTGCGAAGGTATGTACCTATCTCGCGGAAAACGGGATCAATATTTTGGATATTTCCCAGACGATCGTGCAGGGATATTTTAATATGATGATGATCGTTGATACGAACGCGTGCAAAAAGGCATTCGGCGATATGGCGGATGAAATGGCGAAGCTCGGAGAGCAGATCGGCGTTATGATCAAATGCCAGAAGGAAGAAATCTTTGATCAGATGCA
>CAZVWN010000026.1:2263-3677 GCA_964631065.1 uncultured Acetatifactor sp. | reverse complement strand
GTGTACCGAATATGAGAAAGGTATGGACTGTTTTTTATGATCAATTTATATGAAGTGACCGAGACGAACAACATGGTCGAGAAGGAAAATCTGGATGTGCGTACCATTACGCTCGGCATCAGCCTTTTGGACTGTATTGATTCGGATCTGAACAGACTCAATCAGAAGATTTATGATAAGATTTACAACGCCGCGAAGGATCTGGTGAAAACGGGCGAGGAGATCTCAAGGGAGATCGGGATTCCCATTGTCAATAAGCGGATTTCCGTGACCCCGATCGCCATTGTCGGCAGCGCGGCGTGTAAGACGACGGAGGATTTCTGTACGATCGCGGCAACGCTGGACAGGGTTGCGCATGAGGTCGGCGTGAACTTTATCGGCGGATATTCGGCGCTGGTCAGCAAGGGCATGACGCCGGCGGACGAGCTGTTGATCCGTTCGATCCCGCAGGCGCTGGCGCAGACGGAAAGGGTGTGCAGCTCCGTCAATCTCGGTTCGACAAAGACCGGTATCAACATGGATGCAGTCAGACTGATGGGGGATATGATCCTTCAGGCTGCGGAATATACAAAGGAAAACGATTCGCTCGGCTGCGCAAAGCTGGTTGTGTTCTGCAACGCGCCGGACGATAACCCGTTTATGGCGGGCGCTTTTCACGGCGTAACGGAAGCGGATAAGATCATCAACGTCGGTGTCAGCGGACCGGGCGTTGTCAAGACTGCGCTGGAAAAGGTCAGGGGAGAAAGCTTTGAGGTTCTCTGTGAGACGATCAAAAAGACGGCGTTTAAGGTAACGCGTGTCGGACAGCTGGTTGCGAAGGAAGCCTCTGAACGGCTGGGCGTTCCTTTCGGCATCGTGGATCTTTCCCTTGCGCCCACACCGGCGATCGGAGACAGCGTTGCGGATATTCTCTGCGAGATCGGTCTGGAATACGCGGGAGCGCCCGGAACGACGGCGGCGCTGGCGCTTTTGAACGATCAGGTAAAGAAGGGCGGCGTTATGGCATCCTCTTATGTAGGGGGCTTGAGCGGCGCGTTTATTCCGGTCAGCGAGGATCAGGGCATGATCAATGCGGTACAGGCAGGGGCGCTGACGCTGGAAAAGCTTGAGGCGATGACCTGTGTCTGCTCCGTGGGGCTGGATATGATCGCGATACCGGGGGATACAAAGGCGACGACGATTTCCGGCATCATTGCGGATGAGATGGCGATCGGCATGGTAAACCAGAAGACGACCGCCGTGCGGATCATTCCCGTGATCGGAAAAGGCGTCGGCGAGACGGTAGAATTCGGCGGACTGCTGGGGTATGCGCCGATCATGCCGGTGAATCCGTTCGGCTGTGAGGCGTTCGTGAACCGTGGGGGAAGGATTCCCGCGCCGATCCACAGCTTTAAGAATTAGGAAGAAAAAGTAT
>CAZVWN010000026.1:0-2163 GCA_964631065.1 uncultured Acetatifactor sp. | reverse complement strand
AAAAAGTACTACAATAAAAGAGAAGGATGGTGGCAGGATGAGGGAACAGAAGAAGCAAATGGGAAAGGCGGGGAAACCGGCACGGGAGAAAGCGGTGCGCGCAAAATCCGTCAGAAAGAAATCCATTAAGACGCAGCTGATGCTCAGTACGAGTCTGCTGATCGCGTTTATCTGTCTGGTGTTTGCAGTGCTGACTTCGGCATCCGTGAACGGGCTGCTGCGGGATTATGTATCTGCGGAAATGGGCAACCGTTCCGAGGATGCGGCGAAGCTGGTGGAGCAGCGTCTGTCCTCCTACATTTCACAGGTGGAGGATATTGCGAGCCGTGAGGATATCCGCACGATGAACTGGAGCGTACAGAAGAGCGTTCTGGTAAAGGAAGCGGAACGGATCGGCTTTGAGCGTTTTCAGGTAGGATATACGACGGAGACGGCGGATCATAAGTACGGGGATGTCATTTCCACGACAGGAGATACCTCGAATGCGGGCGACCGTGCATTTTTCAAACAGGCGGCGGAGGGCATTTCCAATATTTCGGATGTCCTGTTTGCGAGAATTGACTTAAAGATGGTAATCTGCGTCAGCGCTCCCATCTATAACGGGAAGAATGAAGTGGTCGGCATTCTGACGGGTGTTGCGGATGCTTCGCTTCTGAACGATCTTGTCAGTGAGATCAACGTGGAAAATAACGGCTTCTGCTTTGTCATCAACCAGTCGGGAACGAAGATGGCTGCGGCGGATTATGCGGATGTAGAGAATGCACAGAATGATATCGCATGCAGCGAGGGACAGGAAGCCGCCGGAAGCGTGGCGGCGATCGCACCGGATTCCGCGTATGACAGCATTGCGGCGATAGAGCGTAAGATGGTAGCCGGAGAATCCGGCGTCGGCAGCTACAGCTTCGGCGGGAAGGAGTATTACATAGGCTTTGCACCGATTCTGGACGGACAGTGGTCCTTCGCCATAACGGCGGAGCAGGATGCGGCACTGGCGGGAGCGACCAGCCTTGTCACACGGCTGGTGCTGATGAGCGTACTGTTCCTGCTGGCGGGAAGCGTTGCCGTTTATATCATCGGCAGTACCATCTGTAATCCGATCGTGAAGCTGACAAAGAATACGGCGCTTCTGGCGGACGGCAATCTGAAGAATGAATTTGACGTAAAGACATTGAAGAATAACAACGAGGTCGGCGACATGGCGAGAGGTCTGCAGCAGGTACAGGATAATCTGCGCCAGATCGTTTCGGAGCTTCAGAAATCCATTCGCGGCATCAAAAACAGCAGCTCGGATTTCGGCAATGCATTTGACAACATTACCCGGCACGTTACGGATGTCAACGGTCTGGTTCAGGGGATCGCGCTCAGCAGCAACTCTCAGGCGGAAGAAACGGAAGCGGCAGAGGATAAGGTAAACCTGATCGAGAACGGGATTGAGAAAAATTCTTCCAGCGCGAATGAGCTGGAGAAGTCCGTAACCAACATGAACCGGTATGCGGGAGAGGCGCTCGCTTCTCTGGAAAGCCTGATTCAGATCTGCGGAAAGACGGCGGATGCCGTCGGCGACGTGATGCTGCAGACAAAGCTGACGAATGATTCTGCGGTAAAGATCCAGAATGCGGTAGATGTGATCACGGACATTGCGGAGCGCACAAACCTTCTGAGCCTGAATGCTTCCATTGAGGCGGCAAGAGCAGGAGAAGCGGGAAGGGGATTCGCGGTTGTCGCAGAGGAGATCCGCAATCTGTCGATCGGTTCCAGCGATGCGGCAAAGGAGATTTCTTCCGTAGTGAATGAACTGATCGCAAACTCCAACGTCAACGTAGAGAAGATGAAGGAAGTAGAAGGTCAGGTAACGAGCCAGCAGAGACAGCTGAAGGATACCGAGCAGTCCTTCCACGGACTCAGAGGCGAGGTGGAGGTTGTTTCCCGCGTTTCCGAGGACATCCATGCACAGACGGGCAAGCTGGACGGACTGAAGACGGAGGTCGGCTCAACGATCGTAAAGCTTGCCGAGGATGCGGTCAACAATGTTGCTTCCACGACAGAGGCGAGCGACAATATGAATCATCTGTCCCAGATGGTCGAGGAATGTACGGGAAGAACCAGGGAGCTGCTTGAGATGAGCGATTCCCTTGAGGTACAGGCGGCGAAGTTCAAGCTGTA
>CAZVWN010000025.1:0-19713 GCA_964631065.1 uncultured Acetatifactor sp. | reverse complement strand
CGGGCGGGCGCGTATACGGCGGATGTGGAGCTTGCAATCGGGGAATATGAGCGGAATGTAAGTCTCCAGCTCTGGAAAAATTACAGCGATGCGTATGAGATCAGTCTGCGCGCTCCGGACGGACAGGAGGAGGCGCTTGCGATGCAGGGCGACGGCGGGAAATATACCCTGCGCCTCGGGCGGACGGAGGTGCTTGTCTATATCGGCGAGCCGAAGCCCTATGAGGCGGCGCAGGAAATCTATCTGGAGTTTCTGCCGGATGGGCAGACATATCTTGAGAGCGGTATCTGGACGGTGCGGCTTTCGGCGGCTGCGCCCGTGACGGGTCAGTTCTATTTTTATCTGCCCTGTGCGGCGGCGCGCAGCGCGTCGACGGGATTTTATTTTCCGACACCGGATGTGACACTGACGATACCCTCGACGGCGGCAAAGGTCGTGACGGTAGGCGCATATGACAGCCGGTATGACGCGTATGCCGATTTTTCCGGAAGAGGATATGCGGATGCGGAGCGCACGATCGGCGTTGTGACTGCCGGACTGGCGAAGCCGGATCTTGTCGCCCCCGGCGTGGATATTCTTGCGCCGGATCTCTACGGGGGCTTTCTGCCCGTCACGGGAACCTCCTTTGCAACGCCGGTCGCGGCGGGGGCGGCAGCGCTTCTGATGGAGTGGGGGATTGTTCAGGGAAACGATCCCTTTCTCTACGGCGAGAAGGTCAAGGCGTATCTGCGCCGTGGGGCACAGCCCTTAAGGGGCGAGACCGTTTACCCGAATGCGAAGGTCGGCTGGGGAAAGCTCTGCGTGGCGGAAAGTATCCCGAGGGAATAATGCCTCAAACCGAACTGACATGTCAGTTCGGTTTGAGGCATGAGTGAATGATTATTGACAGTATTGTAAAAAAATAACCTTTATGCTATAATCGGTGACAATGGACTTGTGGAAAAATGGGAAGAACGTTCTCGGAGGAAGCTATGGATAAGAAGTTTGCGGGCAGCGCATACCGGTACTTTTTTGTGTGGGGGATATGTACCTCTCTTGCAACCTGCGTCTGCACGATCGTGGATGCGACGCTTGTCGGAAATCTGGTCGGAAGCGACGGACTTGCCGTCACGAACCTTGCGACGCCCGTTTTCCTGTTTTATGCGCTGCTCGGGATTACCATCGGTATCGGTGCAAACGTACAGATCGGCAGGATGCTCGGCGCTTCGGATGTGGACGGGGCGAACCGCGTATTTCAGGGGCAGCTCTGTCTTGGGGTGATCGTGGGACTGCTCAGTCTTTCGCCGCTCCTTTTCAAGAATGCGTATTTTTCCTTTCTGGGCGTGACGGATGGGCTGTATGCACAGGCGGAGCAGTATCTGACGGTCGTTATGTGGTCTGCGCCCGTGTTTGTCCTGTATCATATCTTATCGGTATCCGTCCGGACGGACAGCGATCCGAAGCTTGCCGCCATCGCTTCGGCGGCAGTCATCCTGACCAACATCATATTGGATCTTTTGTTTATGCAGGTGCTTGACTTAGGAATCGTCGGCGCGTCCTCGTCGCTTTGCATCGCGGAAACGCTCGGCACGCTGATCCTGCTTATACATTTTCTGAAAAAGCGCAGCCTTCTGAAGCTGCGGCTCATTCTCCCGAAGCTTTCGGATGTGAAATATTTTGTGTGGAACGGGTTCGGGATCGGCTCTGCGAATATCTTCGGCGCGGTGGTAATGCTCGTCTTTAATACCCTGCTGTTAAAAAACGGCGGCAGTGAGGGCGCGCTCTACGTCGCGATCTACGGCTGCGTTTATACGATCAGTACGATCCCGGCGGCGGTGTTTGAGGGCGCTTCCGGCGCGCTTTCCACGGTGACGGCGTTTTTTGTGGGAGAATCCGACGAAAACGGTATTTTTGCAGTGCTGAGACGGGCGCTTCTTGCGGCTGCGTCGGGCGGTGTGCTCATCGGGCTGCTCTGCGTGCTCTTCCCCGGGGAGCTGATCCGCTTCTTCGGGATACGGGAGGCGGCTGCCGTGGAGACGGCGGCGAAGGCGCTGCGGATCTTTGCTGCAAGCCTTGTCTTTACCGGGATCAACATGGTTGTCACGGCGTTCTGGCAGTCGGTCGGGCGGGCGAAGGCGGCGGGGCTTATGTCGGCGATGCGCAATTGTGCGCTGATGCTGCTGTTCGGGCTTCTCTTTATCCCGGAGGGGAAGATTGCGGGACTTGCCGTCGCGTATCTTTGTACGGAGCTGTTCTGTACACTGGCGGTCCTCGCGGTGCGGCTGACTTTTCCCTCCAAGAGATATGTGCATACAAGGTACGGGGTGAAGGGAAGATGCTTTGAAAAGGATTATGCGATCGAGACGGAGAGCATGGCGAACATCTCCGGCGATCTGGAACGGCTCTGTGAAGAATGGGAAATCGGGATGAAACAGGCGTTTGTCATCAATTTCATCTGTGAAGAGATGCTTCTCAATGTCATAAAGTTCGGACTGGACGATAAGAGCAGAGAGAAAAAGAAATACGGGATCTCGATCCGGCTGATGGAGAAGGACGGGGATTATATTCTCCGCATCCGCGATAACATCAGCCTGTACAATCCGTTTGAGTCAGAAGGGGATGAGATTGATTCCGGTGTGCTGAAGCTGATCGAGCGCAAGACAAAGTATTGTACTTATCAGAGAAAAATGATATTTAATTATCTGTATATGATCATCTAGGGGGAGTTATGGAAAATCAGCTTGTGTTTCAGGATGAGAAGGAAATTGAGCGGCTCCGCGTGCAGAATAAACTGCTGTACGGGTATGAGAAGCCGGTGTTCGACCGGCTTTTCGAGGGAAAAAGCGGACTTGCCGTGCTGGATATCGGCTGCAACGACGGGACGAAGACGGTAAAGAACTTTGCGTCCGCAGCCGTCGCAAGGGTCATAGGTCTCGAGTACAATGTCGGACTTTCTAAAAAGGCGCAGGAAAGGTACGGCGACGCGAAGTTTTCCTTTTATCACTCGGATGTGGAGGCGGAAGATTTTGCGGAGCAGCTGAAAAGCAGGATGAAGGAGCAGGGGATCGGGGGATTCGACATCATTTATCTCTCGTTCGTCCTGATGCACCTTACGGATCCGGGAAGACTGTTACTTACCCTGCAGCCTTTTTTGAAGGACGACGGGAAGCTGATGATCATAGAGGCGGACGACGGCGCTTCTTCGCTGAACAATGATACCGAGGGACTGCTGGGGGAATTTCTCGCCATGCTGAAGGCGGACAGATATTCCGGGAACCGCGAAGTCGGGAGCCGGATCTGCGGACTGCTGGGGGAATGCGGATACGGAAGGGTTGAGGTTTTACATGACCGCATTGCTGCGGGAAGCGGAGAGGAAGAAAAGAAGGAAGCGGTCTTTACCGCCTTTTTCTCTTATCTGCCGGAGGATATCCGACTGCTTCTGGATGCGGAGCCGGAAAACGCAGAGTACGGAAGCTGGGCGGACTGGATGGAGAAAAATTACGAACGGCTGCATGAGCTGATCCGGCAGCCGGACGCGGAAATTTCCATGGGTATGAAGATCCTGACCTGTGAAAAGCAAAGGAGGCTTTTTACTGCGGACGGAGAGACGTTTTTCCTTTGTCCGCTGCGGGAGGAGGAGACGGAGGAGATCAGACGGCTCTGCGATGCGTGTGTCGGGAAAAATCTCTACACGTCGGCGGAAATCCTGCGCGCGATCCGGGAGGAGGACAGATTCTTTTATGTCCTGAAAACGGACGGGGGGAAAATTGCGGGGTACATCTATTATTATCTCACGACAGAGGAAGACATCGCCTCGTATGCGAAGCTGGATCCGGGGGTGCTGCGCGCGGTTTACGACAGACCCGGAGAAAAGGTCGGCAAGATACAGTCGGTGGGCGTCAGGGAAGCTTACCGGGGAAGAGGACTTGCGGCGCTGCTGTTACAGTCGGCGCTTGAGAGGCTTGCCGGACGCTCCGTGGAGGCGGCGTTTATCGTGTGCTGGCGGCCGGATGGGGTGATTCCGCTTAAGAAGGCGCTGGACGGCTGCGGCTTTGCCTATCTGACGGAGGCGAAGAAGGTGTGGTATGATGATACGGAGCTGATCTGCCCGCGGTGCGGCGGAAGATGCCTGTGTGATGCGGAGATTCACTACAGATTACAGGAGGTAGACTGATTATGAAAATGAAGCTGTTGCCGAAATTTATTCTTTCTCTCGGAGTTGTCGGACTGATCCTGACGATCGCGGTTTCGCTGTTCGGTTACGGTACGTCGAAATCCTATCTCGAGGAGATGTATGCGGAGCGTGTCATGATAAATGCCAACGCGATCGCCGCCATGCTGGATGTGGAGGATGTAAAGACGATCCTTGCAGAGGGCGGGGAGCAGACGGAAGTCTACAGTGAGATGTATGCGCTGTTTAACCGTCTGAAAAAGGAAGGGGATGTGACGTTCCTCTCGCTCGTTGTCCCGGATGAGGACAGCGTCTGCTTCTATATTGATGCCATGGTGGAGGAGATGGGGGATGATCCGGCGGCGCAGCTTCCCTACGGGAGCGATATCCTTTACACGGACGCGGCGAACCCGGACGATCCCGCCGATATAGAGAAGTATATCACGATCTGGAACAGCTATTCGCAGAATCAGGGGATCGGACCGCTGGTTACGGACAACGAATACGGCTACAATTATACGGGCGTTTCGGTGGTGCTTGACGAAAACGGGAAAGCGCTGGCGGAGATCCAGTATATCCTTGACATGAGCGAGGTGCGGGCGTATCTGAATTCGTTTCTGATCAATATGCTGATCATTTCGTTTGCCATCATCGGTATTACGATGATCGCCTATATCTTTTTCGTGCGGAAAGTGGTGACAAAGCCTGTCGGGAAGCTTGCGCGGTTTACGGAGGAGATCACGGCATCGGGCGTGTTTGAGAACCGGCGCATTCAGATCCGGACGGGAGACGAGATCGAATCCTTGAGCGTCTCGTTTAATTTCATGCTGGAGAAGCTGGAGGATTATATCGCGAATCTCTCTAAGGTGACGGCGGAGAAGGAGCGTATCGGCGCGGAGCTGGATGTCGCAAGACATATTCAGGCTTCCATGCTGCCCTGCATTTTCCCGGCGTTCCCGGAGCATACGGAATTTGACATTTATGCGTCCATGACGCCGGCGAAGGAGGTCGGCGGCGACTTTTACGATTTCTTCCTTGTGGACGACGATCATCTCGCCACGGTGATAGCGGACGTATCCGGGAAGGGCGTACCTGCGGCGCTGTTTATGATGATCTCGAAAACGCTGATCAAGTCGGCGGCACAGAACGGACTCTCTCCGAAGGAGGTTTTAGAGAGCGTCAATAACCAGCTGTGCGAGAACAATGACGCGGAGATGTTCGTGACGGTATGGCTGGGTATTCTGGAGATCTCCACCGGAAAGATGCGATGCGCGAATGCAGGTCATGAATATCCCGCGATCATGCGCAAGGGCGGGGAATTTGAGCTGTTTAAGGATAAGCACGGCTTTGTCCTTGCGGGGATGGAGGGCGTGCGATACAAGGAATACGAGCTGGAGCTTTCGGCGGGCGATCGTTTGTGCGTGTATACGGACGGCGTTCCGGAGGCGACGGATGCGACCAATACGCTCTACGGCACGGATCGGATGATCGCGGCGTTGAACAGTGCGAAGGACGGCTCCTGCGAGAGCCTTCTGGCGGCGCTGAAAAAGGATGTGGACACCTTTGTCGGCGAGGCGGATCAGTTTGACGACCTGACGATGCTCTGCCTTGAGATCAAGGACGTGTCCGCGCAGGAGACTCCCGCGGCGGGAAAGGAGCTGGAGCTTGCGCCGTCGTTTGAAAGGATTGAAGAGGTCACGGCGTTTGTGGAAGCATTTTTGAACGAAGCGGGCGCGGGCGCAAGAACCGTGGCGGAGGTCAACGTCGCCGTGGATGAGATCTTTTCCAACATCGTAAACTACAGCGGTGCGGACACGGCGAAGGTAACGTGCGGAAATGCGGACGGAAAGCTGATCGTAAGCTTTGCGGACAACGGTACGCCGTATAATCCGCTGGAAAAGGAGGATCCCGATATCACGCTGTCTGTGGAAGAGCGGGAGATCGGCGGCCTTGGGATCTTTATGGTAAAGAAAACCATGGATGAGGTTTCCTATGCGTACCGCGACGGCAGGAACATCCTGACACTGGTAAAAAGCCTGTAAAGGCGGCGATTCGCAGAAAAAAAGGAGAGAACAGGGAATGAAGACAGGGGCGATCAATCCGGTCACACGGCTGGATTATCCGGATGTGGACGTGATCCGCGTCGGAGATACCTATTATATGGTCAGCACGACGATGCACTTTTTTCCCGGGTGCGAGATCCTGCGCTCTTACGATCTCGTAAACTGGGAGCATGCGGCGTATGTGTATGAGACGCTGGACGATACGCCCGCACAGCGTCTGGACGGGGGAAAGCATATTTACGGACAGGGCATGTGGGCGGCATCCCTGCGGTATCACAAGGGAACGTTCTACGTCTGCTTCGTGGCGAACGACACGCACCGGACCTATCTCTATACGGCGGCATCAGTGGAGGGGAAGTGGGAAAAGCATTTTGTCGAGGGCTTCTACCATGACTGCTCCCTGCTGTTTGATGACGACGACAGGGTCTATATCGCCTACGGAAATACGGATATTTACATCACGGAGCTAAAGAGCGACTTAAGCGGGCCGAAGGAGGGCGGACTTCACCGTCTTGCGGTCAGCGACGCGGGAAATCCGAGCCTCGGATACGAGGGAACGCACTTTTATAAGATCGGCGGCAGATATTATCTGTTCTTCATCCATTCGCTCTGGAGCTGCTGGCGCAGGACGCAGTGCTGCTTTGTCGCGGATTCCATAGAAGGAGAGTTTACCGGCGGCGAGATCTTAAATGACGACAGAGGATATTGCGGACAGGGCGTCGCGCAGGGCGGCATCGTCGATACGCCGGACGGGAAATGGTACGCGATGCTCTTTCAGGACAGCGGCGCGGTCGGAAGAATCCCCATCCTGATCCCGATGCGCTGGGAGGAGAACGTAAGCGTGCGCAGAGAGGCGCTTCCGGGAGAGACGGCAGAGCGGATCATTGCAGCGCCGTTTCCCGTGCTCGGGGAAAACGCAAGAATCCCGGAAGAATTTGCGGTGGAGAGCACGCGCCCGGATTACGGATATGCGCCGCTGACTGACAGCGACGACTTTACGGGAGCGTGGAAGAGCTGCTGGCAGTTCAACCATCAGCCGAAGCCTGAGCTGACCGTGGCGGATACGGAAAACGGCGTCTGGCGCGTAACGACGGACAGGATATGCGAAAGGCTGACGGAGGCGGTCAATACCATCACGCAGCGTATGACATATCCCGGCTGCGCGGCAGAGGTCACGGTTGACGGAAAGAGACTTAAGGAAGGAGATTTCGCGGGACTTTGCGCCCTACAGGGCTGTTATGGCCTGATCGGACTGACGAGAAGAGAGGGAAGGCTTGCGGTCTGCGTCCGCACGGTCGAGCCTGAGGATCCTTCGATGGCGCCGTTAAAGCCTGAGGAGAACAAAGAGACGGAAAGCGCGTGCGTTTTCTTGGAAGAGAAGCCCGTGCGGCTGCGTCTCGAGGCGGATTTTACGGATATGCGGGATACGGTTTCCTTCTATATAGTAGAGGACGGCGGAAAGAGGCAGCTCGGCGGGGCGCATAAGCTCTATTTTAAGCTGGATCATTTCTGCGGCTGCCGGTTCGGACTTTTTGCTTATTCCACGAAGGAGACGGGCGGCAGCGCCGCGTTTCGGGACTTCCGATACGAGGCGGAGTAAGGGAAAACGGAACCGCTCTGCCGCTTACGCGTGCCGGCACGCTGCGTGCGTCTGCCACAGCCATAGGCGGTGATTGCGGAACTGTTACGGCAAATTGCACAGGGTATCGCAAATTTTAAGGGAAGAATAGCAACAAATGGGGAGACAGTCGTCTCCCTTTTTGTGTAATATGCTATTATAGACGGCGGGATTCCGGGTTGCCGTATGTGTAAATTGCGATTATACCGGATTTGTGGAGGAAAGTATGAAAAGCTCTGTTAAAAAGGTGATTGTGGCAGCATGTGTGGTGGTTGTGATAGCGGTGGTCGCTGTCCTTCTGTCGATGCGCGGCGTAGAGGATTTTCATGAGAAGTATGCCGGGGATGACCTTTCCGTGGAAGTTGAGGGCATGGAGAGAGAGGGAACCTATACCGGATACCTGAATGCGCATGCGGACGCGGCGGACATGACCGCAGACACGGCGGTCGATCTGTTCGACTATACCTCCACGGGCGATGTGGAAATAAAGGAGAATTACGAGGGCGTAGAGAAAGCGCTGTATACCGGAACGGAATCCATGGTGACATGGGAGGTAGATGTTCCGGAGACGGGCTTCTACAACCTCTATATCGAGTATCTCATTCCGGAGTCGAGAGGCGTTGCGGCGGAGCGTATCGTATACATCAACGGAGAGATTCCCTTCGAGGATGCGAGAAACGTCTCCTTCAGCAGAATCTGGACGGACGGCGGGGAAGTTAAGGTGGATAACCAGGGCAATGAGATCCGCCCGACGCAGATTGAGGTTTACGACTGGCAGACGGCGTACTTCAGAGACGACATGGGATATATCACGGAGCCTTACCGCTTCTATCTTGAGAAGGGAAAGAATACGATCTCCCTTGAGGGCGAGAATGAGCCGATCGTGTTAAAGAGCCTGACCGTCAGCGCGGTACAGCGGATCGATACCTATGAAGAGTATCTTGCAAAGCAGCCGCAGGTAAACGCGTCGGAGACGGCGAAGACCTACAGTCAGGTCATTCAGGGCGAGGACTCGACGCTGCGTTCGGAATCCTCTCTGTATGCGAAGTATGACAGATCCTCCCCGACGACACAGCCCAACAGCGTGACGACGACGGTTTTAAACTATGTCGGCGGCGAGGCATGGAGAAGCTCCGGACAGTGGATCGAATGGGATTTTGAGGTGCCGGAGGACGGATATTACAACATCATGATCAAGGGACGCCAGAATTACGCGAGAGGAAGCGTCTCCAACAGGACGGTCTACATAGACGGGGAGATCCCGTTTTCGGAAATGAAGGAAATTTCCTTTGACTACAGCAACGACTGGCAGTGCATGCAGCTCGCGGACGCAGAGGGAACGCCTTACAGCTTTTACCTTACGGCGGGAACGCACACGATCCGCATGGAAGCCTCCCTCGGAGGGCTTGGCGCGATTCTGGAAGAGCTTGAGGATTCCACCTACAGACTGAACCAGATCTACAGAAAGATCCTCGTTTACACCGGAGCGAACCCGGATAAGTACAGAGATTATAAGATCGATCTGAACTATCCGGAGATCATGGAAGCGATGGAACTGGAGTCGAAGAGATTATACAAGATCGTAGACGACATGGTTGCCTACAGCGGACAGAAGGCGGATCAGATCGCTTCCGCACAGACGGTTGCACAGCAGCTGGAACGCTTCTGTAAAAAGCCGAACAAGATCACGCTGGAATTTACAACCTTTAAGGATAACATCACGGCGCTCGGAACGGCATCCCTGAACATGAGCCAGACGAAGCTGGATATCGACTATCTCGTTGTCACGGGAACGGAGACGAAGCCGGAAAAAGATAAGGCGGGTGCATTCGCGAAGCTCTGGCATGAGATTAAGTCCTTTGTCGCTTCCTTTACCACGGATTACAATTCCGTCGGAGACGTCTATGACGAGAAAGACAGCAGCGGCATCGTCAAGGTTTGGATCCTGACCGGACGGGATCAGGGTACGATCTTAAAGTCCATGGTTGACGATACCTTTACCCCGGATACCGGCATTAAGGTCAACGTTGAGATCGTCGACGCCGGCGCACTGCTGAATGCGGTTGTCGCGGGAAGAGGACCGAACGTGGTATTGTCGGTCGGCGCGGATCAGCCTGTCAACTATGCGCTGAGAGGCGCTGCGGAAGACATCACGCAGTTTGAAGGGTATGAGGAAGTCCTCTCCCATTATACGCCCAGCTCTTACGAGCAGTATTCGCTGGACGGCAGCATCTACGGCGTGCCGGAGACACAGACCTTTAATGTGATGTTCTACAGAACGGATGTCCTTGAGGAGCTGGAACTTGAAGTACCGCAGACATGGCAGGAGCTGATCGAAATGCTCCCGACCATACAGGGAAACAACCTCTCCGTAGGTATCCCGACCGCGACGGGCAGCAGCTCGACCGCGACGGCGAGCACGGCGGTGGCTTCCAACGCGCCGGATCTCTCCCTTTACTTTACGCTGCTCTTCCAGAACGGCGGTGATCTGTACAATGAAAAGGGAACAAAGACGACGGTGGACGACGAGGCGGGCATCAAGGCGTTTGACGACTACATCAGATATTTTAACGATTACGGTCTTCCCACGGTTTACGATTTCGTCAGCAGATTCCGTTCCGGCGAAATGCCGATCGGTATCTCGGCGTACTCGACCTATAACACGCTGATCGTATCGGCGCCTGAGATCAGAGGTCTTTGGGACTTCACGCTGATCCCCGGCACGGAGACGACGGATGAGAACGGAAATACCTACATCGACAGATCAGACTTTATTACCGGAAGCGCGACCATGATGATCAGCACGGACGACGAGCTGGTAAAGCAGAATTCCTGGGAATTCATGAAATGGTGGGCCGAGCCGGATACGCAGGTGAGATTCGGACGTGAGATCGAAGCACTGCTCGGATCCTCCGCAAGATATGCGACCGCGAACAGGGATGCCTTTGAACAGCTCTCCTGGAGCAATGACGACATTAAGGTCTTAAGCGAACAGTGGGATCAGACGGTCGGCATCAGAGAGGTTCCCGGCGGATATTACACAGGACGCCACATCACTAACGCGATCCGAAAGGTGATCAATGACAAGGATGATACGAGAGAAACCATTATAGACTACTCGATAACCATCAACGAAGAGATCATAAAGAAACGGAACGAGTTCGGACTGCCGTTAGAATAGGGAGGAAACATGAAAGAGTATTTACAGAAATACGTCACCCTGCGCAAACACAATGCGCAGGTGGCATGGAAAAAGGCAAAGAGAAGCAAAATGTGCTACGCGTTTCTGGCGCCCTACGCGATTTTGTTTACGCTCTTCTTTGTAGCGCCTGTGGTAGTTTCCATTTTCTTCAGCTTTACCTACTACAACATTCTGGAACCCCCGAAGTTCGTGGGACTGCAGAATTACATCAGCCTGATCTTAGAGGATGACATCTTCCTGACGAGTGTAAAGAACACGCTGATGATCGCGGTTATCACCGGACCGCTCGGCTATATCATGTCGTTTTTGTTCGCATGGCTCATCAATGAGCTGCCGAGATGGGTGCGAAGCGTGGCGGTCATCGTGTTCTATGCGCCGTCCATCGCGGGTAACTGTTACGTGATCTTCTCGGTATTCTTCAGAGGCGACGCTTACGGATATGTCAATGCGTTTTTGATGAACATCGGTATCATCGACCAGCCGATCCTCTGGCTGATCAATCCGGATTACATGCTTCCGATCTGTATGCTGGTCATCCTCTGGATGAGCCTTGGAACCGGATTCCTCTCCTTCGTCGCAGGACTGCAGGGCGTTGACCGCTCCCAGTTCGAGGCGGGGTACATGGACGGTATCAAGAACAGATGGCAGGAACTCTGGTACATCACACTGCCGAACATGAAGCCGATGCTGATGTTCGGTGCGGTTATGTCGATCACACAGGCATTCGGCGTGTGCGAGGTAACCATGGCGCTCTGCGGATATCCCAGTACGGATTACGCGGCGCGGACGATCGTAACGCATCTGTTCGACTACGGTTATTCCCGTTTTGAGATGGGATACGCGTGTGCGATCGCAACGATCCTGTTCCTGATGATGATTTTGTGTAACAAAGCAATCCAGAGTCTGTTGAGAAGAGTAGGAACCTGATATGAGCAAGAAGAAAAAACAAGAAAACATCGAGAAAGTATATCACAAAAAGCTGATCAAGAGAAGAAAGCCGAACCGGTCGGTTGTCGGAGATATTTTCCTTTATCTCTTCCTGACGCTGGTAGCGCTGGTTATGGCATTCCCGATCATCTATGCGGTCAGCAGTGCGCTGAAGCCTTTGGATGAGCTGTTCATGTTCCCGCCGAAGATCTTTGCGCAGAACCCGACGCTGGATAACTTCTCCGACCTGTTTGTAACGATGGGCAAGTCGTGGGTAACCTTTTCCAGATATCTGTTCAATACGACGTTTATCACGGCAGTCGGTACGTTCGGACATCTGATCATCGCCTCCATGGGCGCGTTCGTCCTTGCGAAATATGAGTTTCCGGGCGGGCAGACCTTCTTTAAGATCGTTACGGTCGCGATGATGTTTACGGGATACGTTACGGCGATCCCGAACTACCTGATCCTGAACGGACTGGGCTGGATCGATACCTACTGGGCCATCATCATCCCCGCGTTCGCTTCTCCCATGGGACTGTTTCTGATGAAGCAGTTTATGGAAGGACTTCCGACCTCCCTGATCGAGGCGGCGAAGATCGACGGCGCGAATGAGTGGAAGGTTTTCTACGGCATCGTCATGCCGAACGTAAAGCCGGCGTGGATGACGCTGATCATCTTCTCCGTACAGAGCCTCTGGAACAACAAGGCGGCAACCTATATCTACTCCGAGGAAAAGAAGACGCTTGTATACGCCTTACAGCAGATACAGAGCGGCGGTATCGCGAGAACGGGACAGGGCGCAGCCGTACTGGTTGTCGTTATGATCGTTCCCATCGCAATCTTCATTTTCTCTGAGAGCCAGATTTTGGAAACGATGGCAAGCTCCGGCTTGAAGGATTAAACAGGGCAGAGGTGGCATATGAAAAAGATGATAAAAAGAATCGGCGCGCTGTCACTTGCCGCCGTGGTACTGACAGGCTCCGCCATGACGACCTGTGCGGCAGAGAACAGAAGCTATACCTACAATTACGATTACTGGGGAGACGTGCAGGATTCTCCGGATGCCTATGCGGTGACAAAGGTATTCGCCTCCGTGGATTTCGGACTGGATACGAACATGAAGAATCCGCAGGGTCTGTTTGCGAAGGATGATACGCTTTATATCTGTGATACGGGCAACAACCGCATTTTACAGTTAAAGAGAACCGGGCGGGAAAGCTTTGAGCTGGAGCGCATCATTGATGAGATCAAGGGCGACACGGACGTAAAGACGCTTTCTTCCCCGAGTGATATCGCGGTGACGGACGAGGGGGATATCTTTATCGCCGATACGAACAACAACAGAGTGGTAAAGGTGGACGAAGACCTCAATTATCTTTTGGAGTTTACCAAGCCGGATGATACCACGCTGAACGCGGATCTGGTTTTCCAGCCGACGAAGCTCGCCATTGATACGGCGGGGCGTGTCTACTGTATCGCCACCGGCGTCAACAAGGGATTGATCAAGTACGAGGCGGACGGCAGCTTTTCCGGATTTGTCGGCGCGACGCAGGTTACGTTCAACTGGTCGGATTACATCTGGAAGAAGCTGGCGACGGCAGAGCAGAGAGCGCAGATGGAATCCTTCGTACCGACCGAGTACGATAACATTTACATGGATTACGAGGGCTTTATCTACGCCTGTACGGGAAACGTGGAGGAGAATGATCTGGACTCCGGGGCGGCGGACGCCATCCGGAAGCTGAACCTTCTCGGAAACGATATCCTTGTCAGAAACGGTGATTATCCCGTCTACGGCGACCTCTACTGGGGAAGCGGCGGCGGTTATTCCGGTCCCTCCTGGATGATCGACATTACGGCGTTTGAGAATGATGTCTACGTCGCACTGGATAAGAACAGAGGAAGACTTTTCGCTTACAACGATCAGGGACAGCTGGTGTTCGCGTTCGGCGGAAACGGCAACGAGAACGGATACTTCCGCAGACCTGCGGCGCTGGAGCATATGGGATATGATCTCCTTGTACTGGATGCCCTCGACTGCAGCCTGACGCTGTTTACGACGACAGAGTTCGGAACGCTGATCTATCAGGCGATCGACGAGTTTGACGAAGGAAAGTACATCGAATCCGGAGAGACCTGGCAGAAGGTCATGGACATCAACGGAAACTATGATCTCGCCTATATCGGCATCGGACGCTCCCTCTTACGGCAGGAGCGGTACGAAGAGGCGATGGATTATTTTGAATTAAAGTATGACGACGAGAACTACTCTAAGGCATATAAGCAGTACCGCAAGGAATGGGTGGAAGACCATATCGTCGTGATCGTCGTCGTGATCCTTGCCCTGTTCCTGATTCCGATGGGAGTCGGCAAGGTGAAAAAGGTAAAGCATGAGATAGATGTCGCGGACATTTTTAGAACGTAGAGATGGAGGCAGGTATGATAGCAGCATTGAAAAAGAAAGAGACATATGTACATTACCTTGCAACGCTGAAGTTTGCATTGTACTGCATCACACATCCTCTGGACGGGTTCTGGGATCTGACGCATGAGAAGAGAGGCTCCATCGCGGCGGCAAACACGATCCTGATCGCAACGGTCGTCGTGAGGATTCTGAAATTACAGTTTACAAGCTTTATCTTCCTGACCGTCTACTGGGAGGGAATCAACATTTTCCTCTACATTGCGAGTATCCTGTTTCCGCTGGCGCTCTGGGTAGTCGGAAACTGGGCGCTGACGACGCTGTTTGACGGAAAAGGAAAGCTCGGTCAGGTTTACATGGCGACCTGTTACTCTCTGACGCCCTATCCGCTGATCCAGCTTCCGCTGATCATCTTCAGTAATTTCGTGACGGTGGACGAGAGGGAGTTCTATACGGTGTTAAGCGGTATCTCGCTTGTCTGGGCGGCGCTGCTGATCCTCGCGGCGATGGCGCAGATCCATGAGTACAAGATGAGCAAGAATATCCTGTTTACGGTTGCAACCCTGTTTGCAATGCTGGTTATGGTATTTATCCTGCTGTTGTTCTTCAGTATGATCTCGCAGGGCGTATCCTATTTTATCTCGCTGGGAAGAGAGATACTGTTCCGATTATAAATGTCCGGTCGCGGATATAAGCAGAGACAGGAAAGCAGGAAGGAAGAGCTATGAGAATGGACAAAACATCCGGAAAAGGGAAAATCAAGGCGGCAGTCATAAAGCAGCTGAAAAGCATGATCGCACCGTTGATCCTCTGCCTGATTATCGTAGTCGGCATCCTTGTCGTCATGACATATCAGAATCAGGAGGAGACGACGGAGGTAATCCGGCTCAACGGCTATGAGGGCGACGGACAGCCGATCGTCATGGAGAATGATAAGTTAAAATTTGAGATGGATTCGGAGACGACGCAGTTTACCGTGACCGTAAAGTCGACGGGAAAGGTCTGGCGCTCGAATCCTGAAGAGGGAGCAAATGATCCTCTCGCGCAGGCTTCCGAGAAGGGAAGGCTGCAGTCTACCCTCGCGATGGTATGGAGTACGAAGAACGGTGTAGACTCCGAATACAACAACTATGACTACGGTATTAAGAATAAGCTCTACGATATCGAGGCGGGAGCGGATTACGTTAAGGTACAGTATTCCATCGGTGATGTCGACAGAGAGTATTACATCCCGCCCGTGACGACGGAGGAGAAGCTGGAGCATTGGTTTGGGCTGATGGATGCCAACAATGCAACGCTTGTCAAGGAGTACTATAAGCGGTATGATATCAATAAGCTCGGTAAGAAGGACAATAAGGAAGAGCTTCTTGCGCTGTATCCGGTTCTTGCGGACGAGGTCATCTATGTACTGCGTGACGGAACGAACAACAGCTTAAAGCAGAAGTTCGAGGGATATTTTGAGGAAGCCGGATATACCGCAGAGGATTACGAGGCGGATAAAGCCTTAAGCACGGTGGAAAAGACGACGGATAAGCCGGTATTCAATATCAGCATGGTATACCGCTTAGACGGCGACGACCTTGTCGTAGAGGTGCCGATGGCGGAGATGGAGTATCCGGACGACAAGCCGATCTATACGCTCTGCGTGCTTCCTTATTTCGGCGCAGGAACGACTGAGGAGGACGGATTCCTTCTGGTTCCCGAGGGCGGCGGCGCGCTGATCCGTTTCAACAACGGAAAGACGACCCAGAACAGCTATTATGCGAATGTCTACGGCTGGGATATGTGTATCGACAGAAGCGCGGTCGTACATGAGACGAGAACATACTTCAATACCTTCGGAATCGCGGATGCGGACGACGCATTCCTCTGTATCCTCGAGGAGGGCGCGCCCTATGCGGCGGTACAGGCGGACACCAGCGGCAGATATAACAGCTACAATTACGTGAATGCGGTTTACAGCGTAGCACAGAGAGAGCAGTATGACGTTTCCTCTCTTGCAAACGGCACCATGTACATGTATGTCGAGAACCTTCCGGACGAGACGCTGACGCAGCGCTACTGCTTTATTGACTCCGGCAGCTACGTCGATATGGCGGGTACCTACAGGGATTACATGCAGGAAAAGTACGGTGAGACGATGGCATTGAACGACGATGCGTCGGCGCCGGTAGCCCTGGAGATCGTCGGCGCGGTCGACAAGGTAAAGCAGATCTTAGGCGTTCCGGTCTCCAGACCGTTAAAGCTTACGACGTATGAAGAAGCGTCGTCCATTATCTCGGAGCTGTACGGCGAGGGACTGCACAATATGAGCGTCCGCCTGACGGGCTGGATGAACGGCGGCGTACAGCAGAAGATGTTAAGTAAGGTAAAGACGATTTCGGCGCTCGGCAGTAAGTCGGATCTGAAAGCAACCGTACAGAGCGCAGCGGATCTTGGCGTAAACGTTTACTTAAACGGCGTTACGCATTACGCGCAGGACAGTAATCTGTTAAACGGCTTCTTCGTCTACACGGACGCGGCGCGGTATATCAGTAAGGAAAAGGCGGAGATTTACGCCTACAGTGCGATCACCTACGCACAGCGCGACAGTCAGGATCCCTATTATCTGCTCCACGCGGATGAGATCTTAGAGATGACTGAGAATCTGACAGCGGGCGCGAAAAAGTACAACGCGGGTATCTCGTTAGAGGATACCGGATATGTGCTCTCCTCTGACTTCTACCGCAAGAACGTCGTCACAAGGCAACAGGCGATGGAAAACCAGGCGGCACAGCTAAAGGAGATCAGCGAAAACGGAACGGGCGTCATGACGCAGATGGGTAACGATTACGCGATCCTGTATACCGATATGGTCGTCAATATGGATTTAAGCGGAAGCGAGTATGCGATTCTGGATGAGTTCGTACCGTTCTATCAGCTGGCGCTGCACGGATATGTCAATTATACGGGAGAGGCATTGAACCTTACCGGCGAGACGCAGGAGGAGCTTCTTAACTCTGCGGAATACGGCGCAGGACTCTACTTCACCGTGATGAACGAAAGCCCGTTTGCACTGCAGAAGACGCTCTATACGGAGTACTTCGGCGCAGAATATGCGGCATGGCACGACAGAATCGTCAGCATCTATAACAGATATAACGAGGAGCTTGGGTCTACCTTTAACCAGCGCATGACAGATCACATCAGCTATTCGGAGGATCTGAAATGTACGGTCTATGAGGACGGCACAAGGGTTTATGTAAACTACGGCTACAGCGACGCGGAAGCGGACGGAAATAAGGTTCCCGCCAGGGATTATCTGGTAGTAAAATAAACAGAAAGGGTAATGATGATGAAGAAACAGAAGAATAAGTTAGCGGGTCTTCAAAAACGTAAGGCAGTTGCCGGATATATCTTTATTATGCCCTTTATCATAGGATTTCTGGTATTTATGGTGAAGCCTTTTTTCCAGTCGCTGTACATGAGCTTCTGCAACGTGGAGCTGGGAGCAGGAACCTTTAACATGCACCGGATCGGTCTGGAGAATTATATAAAGGCATTTACGATCGATCCCGAGTTCAACCGTCTCCTCGTAGAGGAGCTGTCCAGAATGGTGGTCGATTCCCTTGCCATCATGGTATTCAGCTTTTTCGTTGCGCTGATTTTGAACCAGAAGTTTAAGGGAAGGGCGCTGGTCAGGGCGATCTTCTTCCTTCCCGTTATTCTCTCCTCCGGCGTCATTCTCGGACTGGAGACGGACAACGCGCTGATGGCGAGCATTCAGGCGGCGGTTGAAGAAAATACCGCGGGCGTCAGCATCACGGGTGCGATCAAGAATATCCTTGTGACCTCCGGGGTCGGCTCGAGCGCGTTTGAGATTGTATTTGACATTATCGACAACATTTATGATATTGCGATTTCCTCGGGAATCCAGATCATCATCTTCCTCTCCGGCTTACAGACGATCTCGTCGAGCATGTACGAGGCGGCGGATATTGAAGGGTGTACGAAGTGGGAGAGCCTTTGGAAGATCACGTTCCCGATGATCAGCTCGCTGTTCCTTGTAAACTGGATTTATACGGTCGTCGATTTCTGTATGAGATCGGACAATGAGGTCATCGAGAAGATTACGGAGGTCATGACGGTACAGCTGTATTACGGCTTTGCATCCGCGATGTCCTGGATCTACTTTATCGTAGTCATTGCCTTCATCGGTATTACGGCGCTGCTTATTTCAAGGAGGGTTTACTATTATGACTAAGACTAAGAAGGTTAAAGTACATGGAGATAGTACCTTCTGGGAGCGAAACAGGAAGTCGGGCGGCTATCTTCTGAAAAAAACGATCATGAAGTATGCGGTGAGCATCTGTCGGTTTATTCTGCTGTTCGGCATGTGTTTCATGATCTTACAGCCGATCCTTGATAAGATTTCGGTCAGCTTCATGGAAGAGCAGGATCTGTATAACCCGACGGTCATTTCCATACCGGAGCATTTTACGACGAAGAATTACCTTCTCGCCGCAGAGCTGATGGACTACGGGAAATCGCTTGTCAATACGATCATCGTCTCATTGACGATTGCGGTATTACAGATTACGGTCTGTACGCTGGTCGGCTACGGCTTTGCGAGATTTGAGTTCCCGTTAAAGAAGTTCTGGTTTGCGTGTGTGCTGATGGTCATCATCATCCCGCCGCAGCTGATCTCCTCTTCCCTGCATCTGCACTTTAAATTCTTTGATATTTTGGGGATTTTTAAGCTGACGACGGGAAGCTCGCTGAACTTAAGAGGCTCGATGCTGCCGTACTATCTGATGAGCGCGGGCTGTATGGGATTGAAGAACGGACTCTATATCTACATGATCCGTCAGTTCTTCCGGAATATCCCGAAGGAGCTGGAGGAGGCGGCATATGTGGACGGCTGCGGTACCTTAAAGACCTTTATCCGGATCATGCTTCCGGATGCAACGCCGATCTTAACGTCCTGCTTCCTGTTTTCCTTCGTATGGCAGTGGACGGACAGCTTTTATTCCAAGATGTTCCTCGGAAACATAAAGCTTGTCAGCACACAGATCGCGATGCTGGTAGACAGACTGTCCGCGTATCTGCAGAGACTTACGGGAACGACAACGCCCGCTTCCGTCGGGTATTCCAACTGTATCCTGTCAACGGGTACGCTGATGCTGATCGTTCCGCTGTTATTGATCTATCTCTTCGCACAGAAGGGATTTGTAGAGAGCTTAAGCAGCTCAGGTATTAAGATGTAGTATATATTTCCGAAGATCCCTGCGAAAGCAACCCGGAAAAAGCAATACTGCCCTTCGCAGGGAGCGGATGTATATAAATAAA
>CAZVWN010000024.1:0-20452 GCA_964631065.1 uncultured Acetatifactor sp. | reverse complement strand
GGACGCAGAGCCCGTTGAGCGGGAACAGCCGAAGGTGCGTGCGCTGACCCGGGAGGAGAAGGAGCTGTATGCGCCCTTTATCCAGAGCCGGTCCGGAAAGGAAAAGCTGGTAAAAGCCGTTGACAGTATCAGCCTTGCCGCATATACGGGGAACATTATCATTACCGGAGAGGAAGGAATGGATATGCTGTCCCTTGCGAAAAATATGATCCGCGAGGTACAGATGACGGACAGCAATTTCTCCGGGAGAGTGGCAAAGATATCCGGGAAGGGAATGAATACCAGAAATATTGAGGAGACGCTGGAAAATCTGAAGAACGGCGCGCTGATCATCAGCAAAGCGTCCGAAATGGAGAGACCGGCGGCGGAAACCCTGCGCAGAATCCTGCAAAAAGAGAATTTCGGTATCATCATAGCGATGGAGGATACGAAAAAGGCAATGCGGAAGCTGCTGAAAAAGAATCCCGGATTGCAGGAGAGCTTTACGGCGAGGCTGGATGTGGAAGCGATGAGTAATGATTCGCTGGCGGCATTCGGAAGGCAGTACGCAAGAAAACAGGAGTATTCCATCGACGAGCTGGGGATGCTGGCGCTGCATACGCGTATTGAGGAGAGACAGACGATAGATCATGTGGTAACGGTGCTGGATGTCAGGGAAATCGTAGACAATGCCATCCGCCATGCCAACAGAAAGAACCTGGGGCATTTCTTTGACATTCTGTTTGCGAGACGGTATGACGACGAGGATATGATCATTCTGACGGAAAAGGACTTTGTATAGGAGGGAAAGAAGGGTATGCAGAAGGATACGGAAAAGGTTTTTATTTCAGAAGCGGATCAGTATCTGTTTTCACAGGGAACGCACTATGACATTTATAAAAAGCTCGGTGCGCACATCTCTGTGGAGAACGGCGTAAAAGGCGTTTTCTTTGGGGTATGGGCGCCGAACGCTGCCGCAGTTTATGTGATCGGGAGCTTTAACGGCTGGAATGAGGAACAGAATCCGATGGAGAAGCTCGGGCCGGTCGGAATCTGGGGACTCTTTATTCCCGGCGCGGCAGAGGGAGATATGTATAAGTTTCTGATTCACGCGCGGGACGGCAGAAAGCTCTATAAGGCGGATCCTTTTGCGAATCAGGCAGAGTATCGTCCGGGAACGGCTTCTGTCGTTGCAGATCTTTCCGGCTTTACATGGGGCGATGCGAAGTGGCTCGAGCAGCGCGATAAAAAGGACATGAACAGGGAACCGATGGCAATTTACGAGTGCCATATCGGTTCGTTCATGAAGCATCCTGATGGGACGGCAGAGGGCTTTTATAATTATCGTCAGTTTGCGGACAGGATTGTTGAATATGTAAAAGAGATGAAGTACACGCATGTCGAGCTGATGGGGATTGCGGAGCATCCGTTCGACGGTTCGTGGGGATATCAGGTAACGGGTTATTATGCGCCGACCTCGCGATACGGAACACCGAAGGATTTCATGTATCTGGTCAATGCGCTGCATAAGGCGGGCGTGGGCGTGATCCTCGACTGGGTTCCGGCGCATTTTGCGACGGATGCGCACGGACTTGCGGAATTTGACGGTCAGTGCATCTTTGAGCATCCCGATCCGAGATTGGGAGAGCACCCTGACTGGGGAACGAAGATCTTTAACTACGGAAAACCCGAGGTAAAGAATTTCCTGATCGCGAACGTGCTCTTCTGGCTGCGGGAGTTCCATGTGGACGGAATCCGCGTGGATGCCGTTGCCTCCATGCTGTATCTGGATTACGGAAAGCAGGACGGGCAGTGGGTACCGAATAAGTACGGCGGACACGAAAATCTGGATGCCATTGAGTTTTTCCGGCATATGAATTCCGTTGTGCGCGGCAGCTATCCCGGTTTTCTGACGATCGCAGAGGAATCGACGGCATGGCCGAACGTTACGGGAGAGATCGGCAGCGAGAGCCTTGGCTTTGCGTTTAAGTGGAATATGGGCTGGATGCACGATTTCTGTGAATACATGAAGCTGGATCCGCTGTACCGCAAGGGAAATCATTACGGCATGACCTTTGCGATGAGCTATAATGAGAGTGAAAAATATATTCTGCCGCTGTCGCATGATGAGGTTGTGCATCTCAAGTGCTCGATGGTGAATAAAATGCCCGGCTATCCGGTCGATAAATACGCGAATCTCCGAACGGGGTATACCTATATGTTCGGTCATTCCGGGAAGAAGCTGCTCTTTATGGGACAGGATTTCGGACAGGAGCGGGAGTGGAGCGAGGAGCGGGAGCTGGACTGGTTTTTGCTTGGAGAAAAGAATAACCGGGGAATGCACGATTATGTGAAGGAGCTGTTAAAGCTTTACAGGAAGTATCCCGCGCTCTATGAACAGGATGACACATGGGCAGGGTTTGAGTGGATGAATGCGGATGACGCGGAGAACAGTGTGTATTCGTTTGTGAGAAAGTCCTCTACAGGGCGCAACAGCCTCCTGTTCGTCCTGAACATGACGCCGGTTAAGCGGGAAGGGTATCGGGTAGCCGTTCCGAAAAAAACGAAGTATAGGCTGCTGTTAAACAGTGATGAGGAGCGTTTCGGCGGCTGGGGGAATGAGATTCCCGCAGAGATTACGGCGGAGAAGGAGCCGTTCCATTATCATGATTATTCCATGACACTGGATCTTCCTCCGTATGGATCCGCGGTATTTGTGTTCTGAGCCGGGCGGATCGCGGGATAAAGCAGAGTTTTTGCGGGTATTAAGAAATGCCTGAAATGAACCGAAATAAGAGATGAGCGGTCGGTTATGCCGTTCATCTCTTTTGTTTCAAAGGAAGGACTTCAGCATCGGATCAGAGGTAAAAGGCGTGAAAATAACATTTCAGAATCAGAGTGTCAATACCATGGAAACTGCGGACGGCTTAAAAAAGTCTTCCGCTGAAAAAACGGCAGGGAGTACGCCGGGGCGGACGCTTTCTGTTCATTACGAGGCGGGGACGGCTTCCGCGGAGGTGGATAACGGAAAGGGAAAGTCCGTATTGCAGCTTCAGCAGGAGGCTTCCGTAACGGATGTCGGAATCCGGCAGGATTATATGACACTGATGTCAAATACAATGTCGGAGGCTGATTACGCAAAGCTGCAGGAGGAGGGCTTCGATTTCGGCAGCATGGATCCTGAGGAGGCTGTTACGATCGTTGACAGAATCAAGGCAGAGCTGGCGCGTTCCGGGAAAAAAATCGTGGGTTATACGGACGATATTGATATGGAGACGCTTGCGGCGGCGCTGGGAAGTCAGACGCTTGCCCGGACGGTTGCGGACAGCTTTCGTGAGGCGGATCTTCCGCTGACGGAGGAAAATCTCTCCGCGCTTGCACAGGCATGGTCGATGGCGGAGGGACTAAAGACACCGTCGGACGGCAGCATCCGGTATCTGATGGATAATGGTCTGGATGCCGATATCCGGAATCTTTATATGGCGGAAAACTGCGGTGCGGCAGCAGGGAATGCGGGGATTCCCGCATACTATGCGGAAGAAATACAGGGTTATTATACAAAGACGGGGCAGAGCGGGACGGACAGCGGACTTGCGGAACAGATTGACAGGGTGATTCTGCGCGCGGGAATGCAGCCCGGGGAAGAGAGCCGTCAGGCTGCGTCATGGCTTTTGGAAAACGGTCTTCCGCTGACGGAGGAAAATCTGCAAAAGCTGGATGAGCTTAAGGATATGAGTTTTCCGGTCTCCGAAGAGGATTTCGGCAGGGCGGCAGCCGTGGCTGTAGGGCAGGGGAAATCGCCGCTTCATGCCGATCTTACGGGAAAAGAGGAAAGCATTTACGAAAAAGCCGTCCGCTGGGAGACATATTATCAGAGCGAAGAGGTTTGGAAAGCGTGTGAGGGCAATGTTACGGCGCGCAGACAGCTGGAGGAGATCCGGCTGCGCATGACGGCAGAGACAAACGTAAAGCTGCTCAAGAGCGGATTTTCCATCGACACCTCTTCCATGGAGGCGCTGGTCGATGCGCTGCGGCAGGCGGAGAAGGAGCTTGCCGCGCAATATTTCCCGGGGGCGGCGGATGCTGCTGAAAAGTATGACTGCTATCGCGCGGCGGAGCGCACGATACGGGAGCTGCCCGGTCTGCCGGTTCAGGCGGTCGGCCCGTTTGCCGAGAGTCAGGACAGCGAAACGTTAGCGGCATTTCATGCGGAGGGAAAGAGTCTTCAGTCGGCTTACCGGAAAGCGGGGCAGAGTTATGAAGCGCTGATGACGGAGCCGAGGAAGGATTTGGGCGATCATATCCAAAAGGCGTTTGCGAATGTGGATGATATTCTGGAGGATCTCGGGCAGGAGCTGACCGAGGAAAACCGCAGAGCGGCGCGGATTCTCGGCTATAACCGTATGGAGATGAATGTGCAGAATCTGGAGAAGGTCAGGGAAGCGGACGGGCAGGTAAGGCAGGTCATAGAAAAGCTGACGCCCGCAGCTGTGCTGAAGCTGATCCGGGACGGGGTAAATCCGCTGGAAAAGAGCTTTGGCGAGCTGAATGAATATTTTGACACGCTTCCGGAAGAGTATCGTGAGACATCGGAGAGCTACAGCAGATTCCTTTATGGACTGGAATGTAATCGGGAGATCACGGCGAAAGAGCGGGAGAGCTATATCGGGATCTGCCGTCTTGTCAGACAGATTGAAAAGACGGACGGAGCGGCGGCAGGCGCTTTGGTCAATTCGCAGGCAGAGCTTCAGTTTTCCAACCTTTTAAGCGCAGTGCGAAGCGGCAGGGCGAAAAGGTCGGATGTCCGGATCGGGGAGGATGTCGGCGCGATCGCAGAGCTGCTGCGGAGCGGTACGGATATTCCGGAGCAGATTTCCCGTGCGTTTACAGAAGCGGTGACGGAACTATCATACAGTGAGTCGGCGGAAGCCGAATACAATAAAGAGCAGCTTGCCCGGTACAGGGAGGCGGTTGCCTTAGCAGACAGTGAATGCACGGCGATGCTGCAGCGGGGAGAGATTCCGGCGGGCGCGGACAATCTGCTGGCGGCAGCGGCGCTTCTTGGAGACGAGGAGGAGCTGTTCGGGGAGAAGTCTTCCGGGCAGCGGTTCGGAAAGCTCCGGGAATGCCTTGACAGACCGGAAGAATTTGCAGAGCGGTATGCGAAAGCGCTGTCTAAGGAGCGGGAAACGGTTGAGACGGAAACCTTCGCAAGCGCCGAAAGCTCTGTCGATGTGCGGCATATGCAGCTGAAGCATAAGCAGCTGACGATAGCGGGAGGACTGGCGCAGAAGCAGGAATTTTTCCTGCCGCTTGAGATAGACGGGCGGACGGCGAGGGTGCATCTTCGGTTTGCGCATGCTTCTGATGAAGGCGGTATGGTGGAGATCAGCATTCTGTCGGGTGCGCGTAAGGGTCTGTGCGCGGAGCTTTGGTTTTCGGACGGGAGACTCAACGGAATCCTGAAGAATCGCACGGGGGAGGTTATGGAAACCGAGAAAACAGCCGATATCTTTAAACAGGAAGCCGGTGAGAGCTGGACGGTGGGAAATATCAGTGTTGTGACGACTGATGTCCGTGCGGCAGCCGGAAGGGGCATGGATGCCGGAACAGAAAACAGGGAACTTTATCGTGTGGCGAAGGTATTTTTACATGCCGTACAGCAAGGAGAAATGACAGATGAGAATTAACTACAATGTATCCGCGATGCTTTCCAACAATGCACTGGCAAACAATGACGGACTGCTGGCACAGTCTCTTGAAAGACTTTCCTCCGGTCTGAAGATCAATCATGCAAAGGACAATCCGGCGGGTCTTGCGATGGCAAAGCGTATGAATGCGCAGATCGAGGGACTTTCTAAGGCGAATGACAATGCAAACGACGGTATTTCGGTGATCGAGACGGCGGACGGCGCCATGACGGAGATCAGCGAGATGCTGCAGCGTATGAATGAGCTTGCGGTGAAGTCGGCGAACGGAACCATGTCGGACAGTGACCGCGCGACGGTGCAGGACGAGGTGGCGCAGCTGAAGGAGGAGATCACGAGAATTTCCGATACGCTGGAGTTCAACGGACAGAAGCTTTTAAACGGAGAGTTTGAGCTGAAGGGTTATGTCTATAACAATCTTGACGTAAAGGTGAGCGAGTACTCCAAGGAGGTTCCCGCGAAGGTATACAGTATCAACGAGATCGTGATCGAAAAGGAGACACTTAATGGTGAGGAGACGGGCGGTTATGTCGTGACCGGAAAGGATCTCGGACCGGAGTTCCCCGCAGGGGCGACGGTTGCAGTGTCGAAGGACAATCTTGTGACGATCAGCGGCGCGAACGGCTTTGAGCTGACGCTGGATCTGTCGGCGATCGATCTTGAGGAGACGCTCAAGACGCAGACT
Organism: uncultured Acetatifactor sp.; assembly: GCA_964631065.1. Taxonomy (GTDB): domain Bacteria; phylum Bacillota; class Clostridia; order Lachnospirales; family Lachnospiraceae; genus Acetatifactor. Next base: position 14,080 of record CAZVWN010000024.1, on the reverse strand, counting down.
AATGTTACGATACAGGATCTTAAGGTAGATGTTACGGGAATCGGCGCCATGCGGCTGCAGGTCGGTGCGAACGAGGGACAGGTGCTCGCCGTGGAAATTCCCGCGATCACGCTCCGGAACATGGGAATCGAGAATCTTGACGTAAGTACGAAGGACGGCGCGCTGAAGGGAATTGAGGATATTGATAAGGCGGTCAGATATGTCTCTGACATCAGGGGCAGGCTGGGCGCGTACCAGAACAGACTGGAATCGGCGGTGAACAGTCTGGATGTGACAACGGAGAATATGACCGCTGCGTATTCCCGGATCATGGATGTCGATATGGCGGAGGAGATGACAAATTACTCTACCTATCAGGTTCTGACGCAGGCGGGAACTTCCATGCTCGCACAGGCAAACCAGAGACCTTCTCAGGTGCTGCAGCTTTTGCAGTGATAAGCGGGGAGAGCTGTTATGACAAAGGAACGGAAACAGAGTTTTACGCTCAGGATCACACAGGCGAATCCTACCCAGATGATTGTTATTTTATATGAAATGACGCTGGATTACATAGCGGATGCAAAGAACGCGCTGGAAGCGGGAAAACAGTCGGAGCTTGACGGGGCTGTCCGCGGTGCGCGCGGATGTATCGGAGAGCTGATGCACTCCCTTGATCTGCGCTATCAGCCGGCTCCCGCGCTGCTTTCCCTGTACGGCTTCTGCTTAAGAAGGCTTGCCGCTGCGGAGGCGGGAAAAGTATTGCAGCCGCTGCTGGAAATGGAGCGTGTCATCGTTCCGCTGCGGGATGCCTACGGGCAGATCGCCGCACAGAACAGCGCCGGATCGGTCATGCGCAATTCCCAGACGGTGTACGCAGGACTGACCTACGGAAGGAACAGCCTAACCGAAGACATGGCTGACCAGAGCGCGAATCGGGGAATATACGCGTAAGGGCTTTTCCTCGGGATCCGTTTCCTGCGAAGCGAGATTGGAGAGATGCCGGTAGCGCTTCTGTAGGGCGTTGATTTCATAAATATAGCTGTCGATCAGATCGGTATCCGTTGCGTTATCGAAACCCGCATAGGCGAGATTCAGAGCCATGCGGGTTTTTTCTATGGAATCCTGCAGGGTAACAGGGGTAAAGTCTTCCTCGGCGGTGTGCAGGGCATCATTCTTCTGATTGAAATACATTTTCATGTCAAAAATTTCCTTTCCCGGTAGTTGTTAAAAGTATAGCCGTGAAAAAGGAAAAATATTCCGTCATTTTTTTTGACATCCAAAATCCTTGAATTTACTGGGGTTGCGGCACTTTACGCGGTTGGATTTTATCAGTTGTTGTAGATTATGCACAAAAATGATAATTTTATATTTTTTATCTTGCAAAACAGGATCACATCGGCTATAATCCTGTTACAGACTTCAAGGAAAGGGAGATGATAGGTTGGCGGTGTTTGGCGTAATGCTGACGGCTGCCTGCGGGTTTGATTATTGTAGAAGAAAAATTCCGAATCAGCTGATTCTGATACTGCTTCTGTACGGTGTCGCGTTTCGTCTGCGGCAGGATGGGGCGGTTGGCGTGTTGGAGTATTTGGGAGGTATGGCGGTTCTTATCGCACTGCTGTATCCGCTTTACAAGATCGGGACGCTGGGTGCCGGAGATGTAAAACTTTTTGGTGTGGCGGCAGGGTATCTGCCCTTCAGAAAAATCTTTTTATTCTTATTTTTTTCGCTGTTGGTCGCAGCAGTATTTTCAGTAATTAAAATGTTTGTGAAACGTAATTTCAGAGAGCGGCTGAGTGTTTTTGCCGGTTATGTAAAAATGGTGGCGGGAGGTACCGTAACGGCTTATCCTGCAACGAAAGCGGACACGATATGTCTTTCCGGTCCTGTCCTTCTCAGCGTGCTGCTCTGTCTGGGAGGTGCTTATTGAAAGACGGGGAAGAGCTTATGGTGCTGTGCGATCCCGAGGAGGAGTACGCGCAGCTTATGACGGAATATCTCAAAAAGCAAAAGACGCTGCCGTGGGAGATCCATACTTATACCGGCGTGGAGGAGCTGCTTTGCGCGAAGGAGACTTCCATAAAGCTTCTGGTCATTTCGGAGAGCGCCTACAATGAGTCGATGCAGTCGATGCCTGTCGCGCGGATCATTGTGCTGAATGAGAGCGGACTGATGAAATGGGAAAATGTCTGTTATGTGGATAAATACAGGCAGGCGGATGAGGTGCTCAGAGAGATCATGCAGCTCTATATCGAGATTGCGGATCAGTGTCCGCCCCGTCTGCGGAAAGGCTTTCAAACGGTATTTCTTGGAAATTATTCTCCGGTGCGCCGGTGTATGCAGACTTCCTTTGCGCTGACGATGAGCCAGCTTCTGGCGAAGGAGCATACGGTGCTTTATCTGAATTTTGAGCATTATGCGGGAATCGGACAGCTGCTTCCCGATATGCAGACGCTTGATCTGGCGGATCTTCTATATTTCCTCAATGCAGAAAATGAAAAATTTCGTCTGAGACTACAGATGATGTGCAGACATATCGGAAATCTTGACTATATACCGCCCATGAAATCCGGGCAGAATCTTTTGAGCGTTACGGCAGCGGAATGGATGAATCTGCTGCAAAAGCTGGAGGAGCTGGGCAGCTATGAGTATGTCATTCTGGATCTGAGCGAGAGTATGCAGGGCGTGTTTGAGATTCTGCGGCTGTGCAGACGGATTTATACGATGACATGTGAGGACCGGATTGCAAAGAGTAAGCTGTTACAGTACGAGCAGCTGCTCTCGCTGCATGAGTATGGGGATGTGCTCGATAAGACGAGGCGGGTCAGTCTGACGCATATCAGGCAGCTTCCGGAGGAGCCGGAACAGCTGACAAGGGGAGAGCTTGCAGCGTTGGTAAACGATCTGCTGAAGGAAGGGGAATTATGAGTATGGAGTATTCGGAGCTGAAGCGGAATTTGCGCGCTAAGGTGCAGGAGCGGATGGATTTCATGCGTGAGATGTCGGATACGGAGGTGGAGGATGCGATTGACGAGGTGCTTCTGCAACAGGAAGGACTTCTGACCTGGCCCGTGAGCAGAAGAAGGCGGCTGAAAAAGGAGCTGTTCGATTCTTTAAGGAGACTGGACATCCTTCAGATCTTTGTGGAGGACAGCTCTGTAACGGAAATTATGATCAACGGGACGGAGCACATATTTATCGAGCAGAACGGCAGACTCAAGGAGCTTGACATCGGCTTTGATTCCATGGAAAAGCTACAGGATGTCATACAGCAGATCGTTGCGGGGTGCAACCGCGTAGTCAATGAGGCTTCGCCGATCGTGGACGCGAGACTTCCGGACGGCTCGAGAGTGAATATCGTGATGAATCCTGTCGCGCTGAACGGACCGATCGTGACGATCCGGCGTTTTCCCGAAAAACCGATTACGATGGACTGGCTGATCCGGAATTCCTCCATCTCGCAGGAAGCGGCAGAATTTCTGAAAAAGCTGGTAAAAGCCGGGTACAACATTTTTATCAGCGGCGGCACGGGAAGCGGAAAAACTACTTTTTTAAACGCGCTGTCGCAGTTTATCCCTCCGGAGGAACGGGTGATTACCATAGAGGACAGTGCGGAGCTACAGCTTCTGGGACTTCCGAATCTTGTCCGGCTGGAAACGAGAAACGGTAATGTGGAGGGCTGTAAGGAAATCGGTATCCGTGAGCTGATACGTTCGTCCCTAAGGATGCGTCCGAACAGAATCATTGTCGGAGAGGTGCGCGGTGCAGAGGCGGTGGATATGCTCCAGTGTCTGAATACCGGACATGACGGGAGCATGTCAACAGGACATGCCAACAGCGGCAGGGATATGCTGGCAAGGCTGGAAAATATGGTGCTGATGGGAATGGAGCTGCCGCTTACGGCAATCCGTCAGCAGATTGCGTCGGGAATTGATATCATGGTACATCTCGGCAGACTGCGGGACCGGTCGAGGCGTGTGCTGGAGATAACGGAGATTGTGGGCTGTGAAAATCAGGAGATCAGGCTGAATCCCCTGTATGCTTTTGAGGAGGCGGGAGAAGACAGTGAAGGCTGCATTATTGGAAGGTTTACAAAGAAAGGAAATCTGCTCAGGGAAAACAAGCTTAAAGCGGCGGGATTACGTTAAGTATCACTGGAAGCGGGGGGAGCGCACGGCGTGTATTCTGGCTTCGGCAGGCGTTACGGTTTTTCTTGCGTATTTCTTTTATCACAGTATTCCGGCGGCGCTGCTGCTGTTTCCTGTCGGAATCCTTTTTTACCGTGGACTTTATCGGAAAAAGGGCGAAAAGGAGAGGGAGCAGCTTGGTATCCAGTTTCGGGAATGCATTCTGTCTGTTGCAACGCTGCTTGGCGCGGGATATTCCGTGGAAAATGCCTTTTTGGAATGCGCGGGGGATATGGAACAGCTCTACGGAGCGGATTCCCTGATCTGTATGGAGCTGAAGACGATCCGCCGGGGGCTGCATATCAATATCCCGTTGGAGGAAATGCTGGCGGATTTCGGTGAGCGGAGTCGCTGTGAGGACATTTTACAGTTTGCGGAGGTTTTCGGAATCGCGAAGCGCAGCGGCGGGAATCTTGCGGAAATCATAAGAAGCTCGGCAGAGCTGATCGGAAGAAAGGCAGAGGTCAGGCAGGAAATGGATACGCTCCTTGCGGGAAAAAGGATGGAGCTTGGCATCATGCGGGTCATGCCGTTTGCGATCACGGTATACATCGCCCTGTCAACCCCTTCATTTTTTGATCCGCTGTATGAGGGAGCGGTCGGGAGACTCGTTATGACGGGCTGTCTGGCAGCATACGTTGCGGCGTATCTTTTGGGCGATGTCCTGATGGAGAGACTCTATGCGGAGGTAAACGGCGGGGAGCGTCGGGCGAAGGGAGCGGCCGGCGGCGGATTTCCCGGGCGGCGGCAAACGACGGGGAGCGCCGGATGAAAGGGAGGATCGGTGTGAAAAAACTGGCAATGTTTCTTTACAAGAAAGTGTATATCCTAAAGCTGCCGCTGTTTCAGGGAAAGCGGATCGAAGCAGAGCTGGCGGCGCTTCATCCGGGAGAGCGGGTGGAATGTGTCAAGACGGATTATTATGTAAAAAAACTGTCGCTGTGCCTGACGGTTCTGGCAGCGGGCTGCCTTCTCGGTATTTTTGCGAAGGTGCAGCAGATGCAGAGTACGCCGTTTCGGGAGGAGGGCGTGGTTCTGCGGGGAGAGTATCCTGAGGAGGAGAGGCAGCTGTCTCTGGAGATGGAAGGAGAAACGGGGAAAGAGGAGTTTCAGGTTACTGTTTCCGCGCGGCAGCTGTCTGAGGAGAAGGTGGTGCAGTATGCGGAAGCGTTTTTGGAACGGCTGCCGGAGCTGATCCTCGGGGAGAATGAGGATGTGGAGCATGTCTCCGGGGAGCTTCTGCTTGCGGACAGCTATGAGGGGTATCCGTTTGCGGTGACGTGGGAAAGCGACAGTCCGGATGTGTTGAGTGATGACGGTTCTGTCAGCGCTGTGGAAGAGCCGACGCAGGCAGTTTTATACGTTACCCTGCAATATCAGGATTACGCAAGGGAGGAACGATTGCAGGTAACGGTGATTCCTGAAATTCTTTCGGAAGAGGAGCGGGCGTATCTGGAGCTGGAGGAATATCTCTTGGAATCGGAGAAGAACAGCAGAACCGGCGGGACATGGACGCTTCCCGGGGAGTGGAAGGGAAAAGCGGTTTCCTGGAGGCTGAAGGAGAAGGAGAACTGTCTGCTGATCTGGGCATTGACGCCGATCGTCTGTCTGGCGGTTTACTTTTCTTTTGACAATGATATTCATAGGGAAGTCCGGAAAAAGCAGGAGGCAATCAGACGGCAGTATCCCGAGCTGGTTCATAAGCTGACGCTTTATATCGGCGCGGGAATGACGATACGCGGCGCGTTTCAGAAAATCGGTTCAGACTATGAAAAAAAGACAAACCGTCCGAGAGATGAGAATGCGGTGGGAAGAGAGGTGCTGTATACCTGCCGCGAGCTGCAGTCAGGCATCGCGGAAGGCGCGGCATACGAGCGTTTCGGAAGAAGGATCGGACTGCGCGAATACATAAAGCTTGGCGCGCTTCTGGGTCAGAATCTGAAGCGGGGAAACGGTACGCTGACAGAGCGCCTTCGCGAGGAGGCGGAAAAAGCGTGCGCGGAAAGCATTCAGCGTGCGAGAAAGCTGGGAGAGGAAGCCGGGACAAAGCTGCTGATTCCGATGGTCGTCATGCTGGCAATTGTGATGGTAATGATTATGGTTCCTGCCTTTGGAGGAATCTGAGCGAAGAAAAGGAGAGAACACAATGGGAAGAATGAAGGTATGGAAGGATTTTCTGCGGGAAGAGGATGGAATGGGAACGGTCGAGGTCATTATGATTATCGTCGTACTCGTCGGTCTTGTCATTATTTTTAAGGATCAGATTACGAAGATCGTGACAAATCTGTTTAACAAAATTACTGCGCAGACGGGAAAGCTGTGAGATGAAAAAAGAAAACGCGTATCTTACGGTTTACCTTACCATGTGTCTTGCGGTGCTGCTGCCGCTTTGCCTGACCCTGATCGAAGGAGTCAGGCGAAACGGCGCGGCGATGGAGGCGGCATGCGCGGCAGAGGTCGGCATGCAGAATATTTTTGCGGAATATCATCGGGAGCTTATGTCGCAGTACAATCTGTTTGCAATTGACTCCTCATATGGCACGGCGGTCTGCGGGAAAGCAAATACGGAGTCTCATCTGAAAACCTATCTGGATAAAAATCTGCGGACTGATGAAGTGTTTCTGTCGGATTATCTGTACCGGGATTTCCTCGGACTTTCTACGGGAGATGTGGAAATTACGGCTCTTTCCATCCTGACGGATGAAAGGGGCAGCGTTTTCAGAAGTATGGCGATTGATGCCATAAAGAGTGATATCGGGCTGAATCTGTTGGAAAATGTTCAGGATTGGATGAAGACGATAGAAATAAACGGAATAACGGACGCGGGAATGGAAAGCAGTAATCTGGATGCCGTACTGGAAAATTATAACGGACAGGAAATGCAGATATCCGAGACGGAGACGGCTCTTGTACAGATCAGCAATCCTGTCACGGAAATTGACAGGAAAAGGCAGATGAGTATCCTTAATCTGGTTCTGGAGGATACAGGAAGCCTCTCGGGAAAGCAGCTGGTAACGGCGGAACTGATCGAGAGCAGGATGGATGAGGGAAGGGTAAACAGCGGAAACTTAAGCGCGCCGGATACATCGGGAATCGTGAATGCGATTCTGTTCAGGGAATATCTGCTGCGGTACATGGGGAGATACGGGGCGCCGAAGGATGGCGGGGCGCTGGAATATCAGGCGGAATATCTGATCGCCGGGAAAGCGTGCGATGCCGATAATCTGCAAAGTGTCGTGACGAGACTTTGTGCTCTTAGAGAGGCGGCAAATGTTGCCTATCTGCATACCGATACGGAGAAGAACGCGGAGATTCATGCGACAGCGACGGCGGTATGCGGTATCTTTCTGATACCCGAGCTGATTCCGGTGATCGAATCGGCGATCCGGCTGGGCTGGGCATATGCGGAAAGCATTTATGACGTGAAGACGCTTCTTGCGGGAGGAAAGGTGCCGCTTGTCAAGGATAAGGAAAGCTGGCATTACAGTCTGTCGGCGGCGCTGAGCGGAGAACAGGCAGAAAGCGCGGGAGACGGCAGAGGACTTTCTTATCAGGACTATCTCAGGGTACTGCTGATGCTGACGGATACGGACAGACTTACCATGCGTGCCATGAATATGGTAGAAGCGGATATCCGTCTGACGCGCGGAAATGAGGGATTCCGCCTGGACGGCTGTTACTATGGGGTAACGGCACAGATGAAGATTGAGAGCAGTTTTGGATATCAGTTTGAAATTACGCGTGAAAAATTTTACTAGGAGGAAGGCGGGCAGTGATGGCTTCTTTGCTGAGACGATTGAATACCGGAAAAAACAGAATGAAAAAATATAGAAAGCCTTCTTCGTTTCCTACAGAAATAATGGATGTCATGAAAAAAATCCGGGACTGTGCCCGAGTTCCGAAACCGGTCTTGGCAAGGAAGTCATCACTGCCCGCCTTTTTCCGAAAAGAGCTGCGGGCGGGAATGACGGTGGAAGCATCCGTAGTACTTCCGCTCTGCATCTGCTTTCTGATCAATCTGTCAGGGGCGATCGAGATGATCCGGTTACACAATAACCTTCAGTTTGCCCTCTGGAACACGGGAAGCAGGATCGCCATGCTGGCGTGTGAGGAAGAATATCCCGTTCCTTCCCTGCTGACGCAGCTTTTTGTAAGGGGCTGCATTACAGACTGTCTGGGAGAGGAATATCTGGATCAGTCTCCTCTTACCTACGGAAGCAACGGGCTGCTGCTTTTGGAGAGCAATCTGTCCGGAGAGGAGAATGAGCTGGATTTTGTTATTACCTATCGGACGGATTCTCTGATTCCGCTCTTGGGATTTCCTTCTTTTCGGATGGCAAACCGATGCTGCGTCAGGATGTGGAACGGATATGAGATTACGCCGCAGGAGCAGACGGAGCTTGTGTATGTGACGGAGCAGGGAGAAGTATATCACAGAAGCAGGGAGTGTACATATCTGCGGCTGTCTGTCCGGGAGACGCTTCGGGAAAGGCTGGAGAGCGAGAGAAACCGACAGGGAAGCCGTTATGCGGCGTGCGAAAAGTGCGCGCACGGAAATATGCCGGCGATTCTGTACCTGACGGATGAGGGAGACTGTTATCACTATTGCCGGGACTGCCCGGGGTTGAAACGGACGGTTACTGCAATAGCCAAAGAAGCGGCGGGAGGATATCGCCCCTGCAGCAGATGCGGTAATCAGTGAAAAGGGAGCAGAAAACGTGGATAACACGGATGAGAGAGGAACGGTATGTGGATAAAAGGGATAACAATGGTTTGGATGCTTGTAATGAGTGTGACGGATGTGATCAGGAGAAGGATTCCGATCTGGATGCTCGGCATACTGGCGGCGCTTGCGGCGGGGGTATTGTTTGGCACGGCGCAGGCGGGGGAGCTTCGTGTTATGGAGGTGTGCAGAGCGGCGATACCCGGACTTCTTTTGACGGCGATTGCTCTGGCGACAAAAAAGGCGGGGTGGGCGGACGGCGTGATACTCCTGCTTCTGGGGATACAGACGGGATACAAAAGCTGTCTGACTGCGGCGCTTGTAGGTTTGTTTCTGATGGCGCTGCTGTCGATTGTTCTGCTGATTCTTCGCAGGGTGAAAAAGGATACCGGGCTTCCGTTTGTTCCCTTCCTGTTGGCGGGATGGCTGTTTAGTCAGGCGGGAGCGGGAATATGAGGAGACAAAACGCTTATTTCACGGTGGAAGCTGCGCTTGTGCTGCCGTTCGTCATGGGCGTGCTGATTATGGTGATTTTCCTTTTTCTGTTTCAGTATGACAGATGTCTGCTGGAGCAGGATGTCAACAGGATCACGATTTATGCGGCATCCGAAACGGCAGCTTCCATGGAGAAGCTTCAGGAGAAGATAGAAAGAAAAACAGCCACGTTTACGCAGGAAAAGTATGTGGCATGGGAAATGGAGGAATTTCAGACTGTTCTGGAGAAGAGCAGGGTGGAGGTAAAAGGAAGCGGAAGCTTTCGGCTGCCTCTCCCGGAATGGAATGTTTTTTCGGCACAGGACAATTGGACGGCGGGAATTACCCGAAAGTCAATCAGGGTTTCCCCGGAGGATTTTATCAGATTATATCAGAGAATAACGGGAGGAGAATAAGGGTGCAGACGGAATTTGTGAGAAGCCTGAACTGCAATTATGAGAGAGTGCTTTTAGATAAGAAGCCTGAGGAAAAGAGATATCAGTACTGCATTTTAAACAGGGGAGGTATCAGGGGGCTGCTGCCCTGTAGTCTCAGATATATCAACGGTATAGCCTATCTGTATTATGATATTTCTTCCAGACAGAATATCAGGCAATTGTGTCGCGCACGGTGCATTGATCGGAAATGGCTGGCGGATTTTTTGTGGGGAATGAAGCAGATTAAGCAGGAGCTGGAGCGGTTTCTTTTGGATGCGGGAAATCTGATCTGGTATCCGGAACAGATTTATCAGGATCTGGAAAGCAATGTTTTTTCTTTTATCTATATTCCCTATTACGAGGGAGATACCGGATTTAAGCAGCTGATGGACTTCTGGGTGGAGCAGTTGGATTACGAAGACGAGGCGCTTGTCGAATGTGTGTATCATATGTATGAGCAGTATGAGAAGAGCGGGGAGGCATATCTTCAATCGCAGATTTACGAGGATGCAGCGGGACTGGAGCAGAGAGAATCCGTGAAGGAACCTGAACGGAAGGATTTTGCGGCAGAACAGCGGCTGACGGAGCCGGATATGGCTGTAGAGCCTGAACCGGAAAGAGAAGTTCCGGAGACGGAAAGCGGCGAGGAGGGCAGACAGGAAAAGCTCTTGCACTGGTTTGGCGGGAAAAAGAAAAAAGAGCGTGAACAGCGGGAGAATTATCGCCGCGAAATGCACGAACTGATGAACGGGCGTGCGGTGGCGGAGGAGACAAGGTACGGCAGCGCAAGGGCGGAGCTTCCGAGAGCGCGCAGAGCCGGGGGAGAGAACAGTCGGCCGGAGGCAGAGGAGGAGTACGGAAGAACCATTTATATTGAAGCGACGGAAGAGAATCCGGAGCGGGAACGGCGGTTGTGTACAAAGGAGGGGAGAACGCTTGCCGTGCTTGACAGACCCGTATTGACGATCGGGAAAAGAAAGGGAGAGGCGGATGTCGTTTTGGAAGACGTTTCGGTAAGCCGTCTGCATGCAAGGATTCTGTGTGAAAAAGAAAACTATTATATAGAAGATTTAAATTCGACAAACGGTACGTTTAAAAACGGTCTGCGTCTTCAGCCGTATGAAAAGCGGGAGCTTGCGGCAGAGGATGAGGTAAAAATCGGGAGAATCAGTCTGCTCTTCGTCTGATGGTAACAGCCGCTTTTATGAACGCAGAGAGCTGAACTGTTGCCGTGCGGTCAAATGCCGTAAGTTTCTTGCGTGTGATGCTGAATTATGCTATATTTATAACTGTCAGATAATTTTTCCCGGTGAAGGAGAGGCATTGCCGTCGGTTGAAAAGGGAGCGGAAGCGATGAGGTGGTTTGATTGAGCAGATGGAAAGAATTGCCGGTTGTCAGTATTTTGCTCGTAACTGTAAATGTGCTTGTTTACATTGCCTGTATGCTGACGGGCAACAGTCTGTTTGCATCCGGTAAACTGGATGTCGCGGGCGTACTCGGACGGGGAGAATACGGCAGAATCGTTCTGGCAATGTTTCTGCATGCAGGGATATCCCATATTTTTAATAATATGTTGATACTTTTCTTTATGGGAGCTATGATAGAAAAAGAGGTCGGGCATGTGTGTTATGCGGTTCTCTATTTTCTGTCGGGGATCGGCGGGAATCTGTTGTCTCTGTCCGTTAAGGTCATGAACAGCGATTCTTCTGCATCCGTTGGTGCAAGCGGGGCGATATTCGGGCTGGACGGCGTTCTGCTCGCGATGGTTCTGATGTCGGGAAGAAGAATGCCGAATGTAACAACGGGCAGGGTGATAGCGATGATTTTCCTTTCACTCTATAACGGCTTCAGTGCGGAGAATATAGATAATGCTGCTCATGTCGGCGGACTGCTTGTGGGCTTTTTGGGCGGCTGTGTTGTCTGTATCCTGCAGCGGCGCAGGAGAGACGGGAAGAAGTAGGGAGGCACGCGTTTGAATATCAATATTTATTATGGTGGAAGAGGAATTATTGATGATCCGACGATATTTGTGATCAATAAGATGCAGGAGGTATTGGAGGAGCTGCGGGTTCATGTGACCAGATATAATCTGTATGAGAGCAAGGGGGCGATTCCGACGCTTCCTCAGACGCTGAAGGATGCGGACGGCGTAATCCTTGCGACAACAGTGGAATGGTATGGGATCGGCGGATATATGCAGCAGTTTCTGGATGCCTGCTGGCTGTTCGGAGATAAGGAGAAGATCGCGGGAATCTATATGTGCCCTGTTGTCATGTCTACGACCTACGGAGAGAGAGAGGGGAAATTAAACCTGGCAACGGCATGGGAAATTCTGGGCGGACTTCCCTGCAGCGGCATATGCGGTTATATAGAGAATACGGTTGTACTGGAAATGCACGAACAGTACCTTCGGATCATAGAGAAAAAGGCGGAGAATCTGTACCGGACGATCAGCCAGAAAATGGCATGCTTTCCTGCAAGCAATCAGGCGGTCAGACAGCGGATTGCCGTTCCGAAGACGAATGATCTGACGCCGCAGGAGACGGAACAGTTATCGCAGTATGTATCGGATGACAGCTATGTACAGAGACAGAAGCAGGATATTCAGGAGCTGACCAGCCTGTTTCGCGGGATGCTGAGTGAAGACGGCGCGGACGGTGAGGAGGAATATGTCGGGGCTTTCCGCAGACATTTCAAGCCGCAGACGGGGTTTAAGGCTTCTTATTCCATTACGATAGAAGAAAAGAAGAAAAAACTGATCATAACGGTAGACGGAGCGAAGCTGGAATGCTTTTATGGAACGGTTGAGCAGCCGGATGTGGAATTACAGATCAGTAAAGCCTCCTTGGAGGAGATCGTCAACGGCAGAATGACCTTTCAGAGAGCGTTTATGTCCGGTGCGATGAAGACCAAGGGGGATTTCAGAATATTGAGAACGCTGGATCAGCTGTTCCTGTTTGAGGAAAAGAATAAATTGTGATGTGGAGGAAAAAGCGGTGAAGAATGAGAATTGTATTTTCTGTAAGATAGCGAACGGCGAAATTCCGTCGAAAACGTTGTATGAGGATGAAAGCTTTCGGGTTATTCTGGATCTGGGACCTGCAACGAAGGGACATGCCCTGATCCTGCCGAAGGAGCATGCGGAAAATCTGTATGAACTGCCGGAAGAGACAGCGGCGGATGCCATGAAGCTTGCAAAAAAGATGGCATCGGTCATGAAAGAAAAACTGAAGTGTGACGGATTGAATCTGATACAGAATAACGGGGAAACTGCGGGACAGACGGTCATGCATTTTCATCTGCATCTGATTCCCAGATATCAGGGGGACGGACAGCGTATCGGCTGGGTTCCTTCGGAGCCGTCTCAGGAGGAGTTGGAAGCAGTGAGAAAGGAAATTGCGGAATAAATGCGGACATTGAATGTAAGAGAGATTACGGCGGGTATCAGAGAGATGTGCATTGAGGCGAATCATTTTCTCACGGAGGACATGAAATGTGCAATGCAGCATGCGGCGGAGACAGAGGAAGCACCGCTCGGACGGCAGATCCTCGGGCAGCTTCAGGAGAATCTGGAAATTGCGGGAAGGGACAGGATTCCGATCTGTCAGGATACCGGTATGGCAGTTGTTTTTGCTGAGATCGGGCAGGACGTGCATCTTGAAGGAGGACTTCTGGAGGATGCCATTCATGAGGGAGTAAGACAGGGTTATACAGAAGGCTTTTTGAGAAAATCCGTGGTCGGAGATCCTCTCCTTAGAGAAAATACAAAGGATAATGCGCCGGCTGTCATTCATTATTCCATTGTGGAAGGAGACAGGGTAAGGCTTACACTGGCGCCAAAGGGGTTCGGCAGCGAGAATATGAGCCGTATTTTCATGCTGAAGCCCGCAGACGGAATCGAAGGGGTTAAGAATGCGGTTTTGACCGCAGTACGGGATGCCGGACCGAATGCCTGTCCGCCTATGGTAGTGGGAGTCGGAATCGGCGGTACGTTTGAGAAGTGTGCGCTGATGGCAAAAAAGGCTTTGACGCGGGCGGTGGACGAACGTTCGCAAATTCCTTACGTCAGGGAGATGGAGGAAGAGCTTCTGCAAAAGATCAACCGTCTGGGAATCGGGCCAGGCGGACTGGGCGGCAGTACGACGGCGCTTGCCGTGAACATCAATACCTATCCGACGCACATTGCGGGTCTGCCTGTAGCGGTTAATATCTGCTGTCATGTAAACCGCCATGCCGTGCGCGTGCTGTAAGAGTAAGCCGTAAGCGGTAGTACACATAT